>JABJIU010000103.1 GCA_018661145.1 Pseudomonadota bacterium
ACCATCCGCCTGGGTAACCTGCGCGGGGAAATCCCGATTGCCGCAGAAGTGGTTGAAACAGCACAACGCGGTGTGGTCATTGTGGAAAGCATCTGGCCGAACCGGGCCTTTACCGGCGGCAAGGGCATCAACGTCCTGACGGGCGCGGACCCCGTTGCCCCGGTCGGTGGTGCCGCATTTCACGACACCAGAATCTGGATTCGCCCGGAGCTCTAGGCCTCCCACCCAAACTCGCTTATCGGCATCTGCGCGACGTAGCTTACCGAACCCAGAGCACCACAGCGAGTAGTAGGTTCAGGATCAGTCAATCGGTGACCAGCGGGGCGGCCGGTAGCCTCCATCCAGACCGCCGGCAGAAAGCACTAGCTGCCACAGATGGTTCTCCCGTGATCGGAAGGAGCCGGCACAAACCAGCAGGTAATAGTCGAACATCCGCTTGAAGCGGTCACCGTAGTGCGCCTTAAGCACCGGCCAGGCGTCATTGAAGTTGCGATACCACGCCATCAGCGTCGGATCGTAATCGGCGCCGAAGCTATGCCAATCCTCAATGGTGAAAAAGGCATCAGCCTGTCGCGCCAATGCCGGGGCGGGAGGTAGCACACCATTGGGAAAGATGTACTTCTCGATCCACCGATCTGTCGCAAAGCCATCGCGCCCTGCGCCGATGGTGTGCAACAGAAACAGACCCTGATCCTTAAGAAGTGAGCGGGTCTTGCCGAAAAACGTTTGATAGTTCCTCTGGCCCACATGCTCAAACATACCCACAGAGACAATCCGATCAAACTGGCCTTCAAGTTCACGATAATCCCTAACCTCAATGTCGATCGGCAAGTCAGCGCAGCGATCGCGCGCCAGTTTCGCCTGTTCGACAGAGACGGTGACCCCGGTAACCTGCGCACCATGGTGCCCGGCCATCCAGCGGGCTAAACCGCCCCAACCGCATCCAACGTCCAGCACCTTCATCCCTGGCTCAAGCTGCAACTTGGCGCAAATCATCTCCATCTTAGCGATCTGCGCCTCGGCCAGATTCTGAGCGGATTCCCAGAACCCGCAGCTATAGTTCATATGCGGATCGAGCATCTGCTCGAACACGTCATTGCCGATATCGTAATGCTGTTCACCAACCTGAAATGCCCTTGCCCGGCTTTGGCGGTTGAACATGCGGCAACCCATGAGGTAGGCCAGAAAGCGCAGGTTATTGCGAACCTTATCTTCGAGGCCGGCCCGAAAACCGCGGGTGATCATCTGGTCGAGCGCCTCGCAGTCCCACCAACCGTCCATATAGGCTTCGCCAAGCCCAAGCGTGCCCTCGCGCACAATGCGCATGAATAGATCTGGATTATGTACTTGTATATCCCAGGGGTCTGACCCATCGAGACGGATGCCCGCGGGCTCGAGAATCTGCTCAAAACGACGCCTGATCCTACTCATCTGGAGTCACGCCTGCGCTCGGACTTCCCTGTCCCTTGCTTGGCATCGTCTGCAGAGCCACGGTTCACAATACCCGTTCATTGCCGCCATCGATCGGAAGCTGGGCGCCCGTGGTACAGCGAAACGCAGACCCTGCCATCACGCAAACCATGGCCGCCACATCTGCCGACGTGACTTCCTGACGGAGCAGGTTGTTTCTACGATAGTTCTCCACGCTCATCCCGTAGTGCGCAGCCCGGCCTTCAAGGACTTCGTCAGTCCAAATCGCTGTATCAAAGACCGCATTCGGATGCACGGTATTCACCCGTATGCCATCGGCGGCGAGCTCCAACGCCAGCACCCGGGCAAGTTGCGTTAGTCCTGCTTTGGCAACCGAATAAGCACCTGCGGCCGGACCAGGTGCCGGCACATTCTTTGAACCGACAATGATCACTGAAGGGTCCCAACCAAGTTGTAGATAAGGGATACTCTCACGCGCAACATGCATCGCACCCGTCAGATTGATGTCGAGCGAACGCTGCCACTCATCGTCAGGCATATCCGCCACCTCATCACTCGCAGAAAAGATGCCTGCGTTATTCACCAGAATGTCGAGACCACCAAATGTGGAGACCGATTCAGCGACTGATTCGCGCACAGCCTGGGCGTCTTTCACATCACACACCTGGCCTTGGATATCTGATCCATCAAAAACCGTCAGAACAGAAGGATCCTTGTCCAGCACCGTTACACGGGCGCCCTGCTCAGCCAACGCTATTGCACACGCCCGGCCGATTCCGCTGGCACCCCCCGTCACCAGCGCGCAGCGTCCCTGGAATGCCGGTACATTTGACGCTTTGCCCAACTTGGCCTGCTCAAGCTCCCAGTACTCCACGGCAAAGATGTCGGCTTCGGGCAAGGCACGCCAGCCGCCGTGACCCTCCGCGGTTTCAATAGCAGTGATCGTGTGGTCCACGATATCGCAGATAACCCCAAGATCACTCGACTTAGCCCCGAAAGCTACCGTCCCTCGATTCTGCCAGACCGCCCAACGGGGAGCGCAATCTAATCGGGACAGTTTCCCGTCGGTATGTCGGTCGAAATAATCCTTATAGTCGGAAACAAATTTCGCTACCGCACCTGCCGGGTCATCGTTAACTATCAAAGGTACCCGCTTGGTACGGATCACATGGTCTGGGGTCAAAGGACCTCTTGTTGCGATACTGGCCACGTCATCTCTCTTGGAAAAACAATGGCTTTGAGGACTTCCGCTGAAAGCCGCCAGCATCGAACGGTTTGCAGCGCGACTCACCTCATAACGGATGGTGGCAAGTTCGAGCGCGGATGCGCTTGATTGACCAGTTGCTGGGCTTGGGGCCACTCCCAACGCCTGTTCTGCTTCAGTGACGAGGTCAATCATGCGTGTGTAACTTTCCCGTGCATCGTCGGCAAAACTGAAGATCCCATGATTCATTAAAACCATGCCCTGCAAAGTCGTCCAGTCGACGCCTTCCGTCATCTGCGCCACTTTTTTTGCGAGCACAAATCCCGGCATCACATACGGCACCACCAGCAGGCGGTCGCCGTAGAGTTCGCGAATCCGTGCCTCCCCACCCGGCGTATTGGTGAGCGTCACCACCGCATCGGCATGAGTGTGATCCACGAAGCAGAACGGAATCAGCGCGTGCAAAATAGCCTCAACGGACGGATTGGGTGCGCCGGGGTCCAGCATAGCTGCCCGCTGGGCACGCACCATGTCAGCATCACTCAGCACATCAAAACGGGATAACTGCATCAAGGCATCGAGCGCTACAGGCGAAAATCCTGCGGCTTCTATAGTTGCAAGATCCCAACCGCTGCCTTTGACGTACAGCACCTCATGGCAGGCGCCGAAAATATCGGTGAATTCAGCCTTAACGGAGGTATTACCTCCCCCGTGCAGCACGAGATCGGATGCGCAGCCGATCAGACGTGATGAATACACCCGCAGCGCGAGTGGATCGTCTCCACAAGCGGCCGCTTCTTCCTCATTCCAAAGATTCTTCATGGTGCTCCCGCGCCTAGCAGGTCATCGTATTCACTGCCCGAAACCCCGTAATTCTAACGGCTGAGGCCTGTCAAAGTTGGTCCTCGATCATCTGCCAATCGTCACGGTGGACTACCCGGCAGACGCTATCAAGATCACTGACCCACGAGACCGCGCTCAGAAATGGTGTCTCGTAAACACGGGTGGCATGAGGTGCCAACGGCGGGTTCCAGATCACTGAATCTCCAGCGTAATCGACCCAATCCTGATCGCCGAGACGAAATCCACATGGTCCGCTCAGATTAAAGTACATCTCCGACGCCTGATGAACATGATCCCGATATAACGTTCGTGATTTCAAAAAAAACAAACTGAGAAAAAGATCCTCGCTGAAAACGAAACTGTTGGCGGGCCCAACGAGCGAACAGACCAGATTGCCCTCCCTGAAGCTTAGCCCAACATCCGATCCTTTCTCGTAATAACTGTCATCGCCACCAATATCGGCTCTCCAGTCCAAATACGGCCGCGCTTGTGATAATGCCTCTGCAACCGCATTAAGCGAATCCGGAATATGGCTGATCGCAAGCGCCAGCTCGCTTTCAAAGTGTGGCGGCGGCGCCCGCAGGGGCTCTGTCGCCCTGCCATCGAGCGTTAGCGCCGACAATCGCGAAACCGTCAACTTAACCACCTCCAACTGATTCCTCGCACTAAGCGCATCACGAAGTGCGCAGATTAATGCGATCACTTTATCTGTCTGCATCTGCCCTTGGGTTATACCTTGCAAGCCCTGATGGCTTCTTCTGGGGAACACGCGACTTGCAGTTGTGAACGGCTTGCCTCCTTCAGGTAACCCGAGTCCGTCATCTTGTCCAAAAAGCAGATAAGTTCATCATAGTAACCCGCCACATTCAGTAGCACACACGGCTTGTCGTGCATGCCCAATTGCGCCCAGGTCCACATCTCAAATAACTCTTCCAAGGTGCCAATTCCGCCTGGCAGTGCGACAAACCCATCTGAGAGTTTTGCCATCAGCGCCTTACGCTCATGCATGGTGTCCACGATATGGGTTTGTGTCAGACCCGAATGCGCAATCTCCTTATCCACCAATGACTGCGGGATAACACCCGTGACATCCCCCGCCGCCTGCAGCACTGCATCCGCAACAGCACCCATCAAACCGATAGAAGCGCCCCCGTAGACAAGTCCAAACCCGTGGGCCGCTAGCAATGAACCAAACGCAGTAGCCGCTTCGGGATAAGCCTCACGATCACCCATCGTCGATCCGCAGAACACACAGATACGCTTCATAGTGTCGAAGCCCCGAACCGGAGGGCGATCGGATTAGGAATAAGCCGCAATTTGTTGACTCGCTTTATCAGAATATGGCAACTAATGTATGATAAGTTTGACTTTTGAGCAATTGATTGGGATAGAGGATAGGGCAATGGCAGGCACGTATATCGATATCACTGCAACAGATGGCTCGGGTCAATTCAAGGGCTATCTCGCAACGCCCGAGACGGGTTCGGGACCGGGCATCCTGCTCCTGCAAGAAATCTTTGGCATTAACTGGCATATCCGTGAGGTGGCCGACTATTACGCCGAAGAAGGGTATACCGTGCTGGCTCCTGATCTTTTCTGGCGCATGGAGCCCGGTGTCGAACTTGGCTACAGCGAAGAAGAGTTTCAGAAAGCCTTCGGGTTTTATCAGCAATTTGATATCGCAAAGGCAATCGAGGATATGCAGGCTGCCACGTCAGCACTGCATTCCCAGGACGCATGCAAGGGCAAAGTCGGTGCAATTGGCTTCTGTCTTGGCGGAAAACTCAGTTACCTTGCCGCCGCCCATTGTGAGGTCGATGCGGCAGTCTGTTACTACGGTGTCGGAATAGAAGAAGACCTTGACCTCAAAGACCAGATCACTTGTCCGATGGTGATGCACTTCGCAGAGCTTGACCAGTTTGTGCCGGCACAAGCGCGCGACCAGGTCACGAACGCTTTCTCGAACCGCACTGACGTTGAGATATATACCTATCCCGACACCGATCATGCCTTCAATACGCCGGGAAGGGACTCCTACCACAAGCCTTCAGCAATGATGGCGCATTCGCGCTCGATGGCATGCTTTCGCCGTGCGCTGGGACCTCACTTCAATCTCAGTGAGTTATGGGATGCGCACTGCTACCACGAGTTCGTCACACGCGATGTGGATGCGACCATGGCAACGATGGTGGCATCTCCTTATGTCAATCATATTCCAACGCTCACAGGCGGTGTGGGCCACGACCAGTTGAAACGCTTTTACCAGCATCACTTCGTCAACAACAATCCCGAGGATACCAAGCTGATACCCATTTCACGGACCGTGGGAGCCGACCGGATAGTGGATGAGATGGTCTTCTGCTTTACCCATACGACCGAAATCGACTGGATGCTGCCCGGCATCGAGCCTACCGGCCGCTATGTCGAGGTTCCACTGGTCGCGATCGTCTGCTTCCGTGGAGACAAGCTCTATAATGAACATATCTACTGGGATCAGGCCTGCGTTCTAGTCCAGATCGGCAAACTCGACGCCGAAGGACTGCCAGTCGCAGGCAGCGAGAGCGCCAGGAAACTGCAGGATGAATCTCTGCCTTCCAATGAACTTATGGGCACGTGGTCATCAAGTGAGGGCAAACCCATCTGAAGCACTTTTACCCCTCAATCTCATAACACTTTCATTCATTCGAAAACGCTGTCATTTACCCAAGCGCTCCCAGAAGCGCACATAACACCAGGAGGAGTATCAACATGTCCATGAATCGACGATCGTTCCTGCAATTGGCGGGGACTGCCTCATTAACCGGGGCAATACCAATGGCGCTCAAGCCGAGCAGTGTTCAGGCTGCGGGTGACACCCTAACGATTGCGTATAACGTGTCGTTGCCAAGCTGGGACCCGACCACCGGACTTTCGTCCGTCAATCCCGGGCTGCAAAGTATCTGGAAGTCAGTCTTTGACCAGTATATTGACCAGAACCCCGATCTCTCATTTAAACCGGGGGTGCTGACCGAGTGGGGTTGGAATGCCGACAAGACCCGGGTACATATGAAGGTCCGAGAAGGTGCAACCTGGCAGGATGGAAAACCGATCACCGGTGAAGACATCGTCTGGAATCTCAACCGGGCTGCCAATCCGGACAGCGGCAACCCGGTAGGCGGCCTGATCTGGGGCTCTGTCGGCAACCTCAAGGCCAACGGCAATGAAGTGACCGGTGACGTTAATGCCTATGTCGCCGACTTCTTTAAATGGATGGCGTTTCTGACGGGGTATATCCTGCCGCCACATTACTTTGAAAAAGTAGGTGCCGAAGGTTTCGAGAAAGCACCTATGGGCTCTGGGCCCTACCGGGTTACAGAGTTTGTGCGAGGCTCTTTCGTGCGCATGGAAGCCTACGACGATTACTGGGGTGGCAAACCTGCGTTTCGTAACGTGATCTTCAAGTTCGTCACCGACGCTACCAGTCGGGTCGCCGAAGTGGAGAGCGGCGCCTCAGATATCACGCTCGCAATCCCTTTTGAGGAATATGACCGCCTCAAAGGAAAATCCGGTCTCACGGGTGTCACCACGCCTGTGTCTGATATCGCGATGATATTTTTCAACGACACCGGCCCTATGGAAGATGCCAACGTTCGCAAAGCAGCCGTACACGCTGTAAATAAAGACGCCATTGTTGACCAACTCCTGCGGGGCTACGGCGTGCCGCTGCATACCCTGCAAGCACCGGAGTACGCGGCCTTCGATCCCTCCACGACGGTGGAGTACAACCCTGATCTGGCACGCTCGCTGCTCGCCGCTTCCGGTTATTCGACCGATAATCCAGTGCGCTTCACCATTCAGACCACCCGGGGCTACCTGCCCAAAGACTACGAGGTGATCCAGGCGGTCGTGGCAATGTGGCGCAAAGTCGGTATCGAGGCCGAGATTGAGGTCTATGAGGTTGCCAAGCACTACGAGTTGCGGGCGACAGACACCCTGGCACCTGCGGCGTTCTACAACTGGGGTGACTCGATCGGCGACCCGAATGACTCAACCGGATTCGCGATGTTCGGCCCCAGTCCGCATTCGACCTGGGACACCGACGATCTGGATGCCATGATCGGGCCACTGTGGGGAGAAAAAGACGAGGCCAAGCGGATTGCCGGCTGGAAAGCCGTGGACAAATACATCGCCGAAAATGCGTATGTGTTGCCGCTCTACCAGCAGGTTCAGCCTGTCATCTACCGCTCGGATCTGGACTTCACCCCGCACGTCGCAAACTACGTTCTGCCACACACGACAAAGCCTAAAGGCTGATCCGCGCGTCGGGTCCTGAGTTCCTGGCGGCGCCCGCTGCCCTGGGGACTCAGGACTTTTCGCGTTTTGCGGTTGTCACCGCTGCCCCGCCCTGATGAGTTACCCCTATCTGATCAACCGCCTGTTGTTGGCCCTGCCGACACTGGCAGGTGCCGTTACCATTACCTTTATCCTGCTTCGCGTCGTGCCGGGAGACCCCATCGCCATGATGACCGGTCCGGGCGCCACCGAAGCCGACATTGCGCAACTACGCGCGCATTACGGACTCGATCAGTCAATTGCGCACCAGTTCGTCATTTATCTTAGTCAACTGATTACGGGTGACCTCGGTACGTCGATCAGCCTGCGGCAGAATGTTGGCGAACTGATTGCCGGCAGGCTGCCCGTGACCATAGAACTTGTCGTCATCGCAATGCTGATCGCCGTAGGGTTTGCGTTGATACTGGCGCTCAAGGGAACATTCTGGCGAGGCCGCTGGCCCGAGCGCCTGGTCGACGGTTTCATTGGCGTCACCGTGGCGATTCCTGACTTTCTCTGGGCGCTCTCACTGATCCTGATCCTCGGCGTGGCGATCCCGATCATGCCAATCTTCGGTCGCATGGATCTCACGATTTCGTTCGACAGTTGGACTAACTTCTATCTGACCGAGAGCCTGCTGCGCGGCCGTTTTGAAGTCACTCGATCGGTCCTCTATCACATGGTACTGCCGGCTGTGTCACTCGCCCTGCCGCTGATGGCGATTACGGCAAGAGTGCTGAAGTCCTGCCTCAACGCAGAGATGAACCGCGAGTACGTCACACTCGCCCGCACGCAGGGTTTCGGCCGGCTCAAGGTTATCTACAGTCAGGCACTACGCAACGCGCTGGTCCCTGCCACCGCCCTGAGCGGGGTCCAGTTCACCTTCCTGATTGGCGGCACCGTGCTGGTTGAACGGATTTTTGGGTACCCGGGCATCGGCAACATGGCCATTGATGCCGTCATCAACCGGGACCTCCCGCTGATCCAGGGGCTGGTGCTGACCTTTGCCATCCTGTTTATCCTGGTCAACCTGCTGATTGATCTCTTCATAACCTTTCTTGACCCAAGACTACGTCATGTCTGATGGAAGAGCCGATCTACCGCTGACGTACCGCATTGTGCATGAGCCCCGCGCCCTGTTCGGGTTGTGTGTGCTGGGACTGATGTTTCTGGCGGCTGTGCTTGCGCCGTGGCTGAGTCCGCATGACCCCTTGGAGCAGGATCTGCTATCGTCTTTTCTTCCACCTTCATGGAAGGAAAACGGCGACCCGGTCTTTTTCCTGGGCACCGACAACCTCGGCCGTGACATTGCCTCGCGGCTCATCTACGGTGCCCGTACCGCGTTAATAGTGGCGCTAATTGCCGCCACAATGGCCGCGCTTCTCGGCACCGTACTGGGAATGCTGGCTGGATTCTACGGCGGCAAAACAGACATGCTGATCTCCCGCGCCGTCGATATCTGGATGTCCTTTCCCGCCGTGCTGCTCTCGATCGTTCTGGTAGCCGTAATGGGTGCGGGCCTTCATGCCGTCATCATCGCCATCGTCATTATCGACTGGACACGCTTTTGCCGTGTAATCCGTGCCGAGACCATGGTGCAAAAAGAGCGCGATTACGTTTCATCAGCGGTCACGATCGGGTTAACACGCGTTCGGATTCTTTTCCAGGAAGTATTTCCCAACCTGGTACCCCTGCTGATTGTGCTATTAACCCTGGAGATGGGAATCGCCATTGTGGTTGAGACTATCCTGAGTTTTGTGGGGCTCAGTGTGGCCTCCGATACCCCGACCTGGGGAAACCTGATCCAGGAGGGTCGGCAATATATTCATCAGGCGCCGTGGCTTCTGGGTTTACCGGTCGCGTGCGTGGTAATGGCAGTGCTTGGCCTGAATGCCCTGGGTGACGGAATCAAGGAAGTCATTGACCCGGAGACAAGGCAGTGACCAGCGCGCTCGTTGTCCACGATCTGCATCTTGCGGTACGCAACGGCCAGGTACTGTTGCCAATACTGCGTGGGATCAACCTGAACCTGCCCCAAGGAGAAATCCATGGTCTGGTCGGTGAGTCCGGTGCGGGCAAGACCATGCTGGGCCGCGTGATCCTTGACATTCTCCCACCAAGCGCCGTTATCACATCCGGCAACGTCGACTATCCGGCGCACAGATCATCGCCCTCCCTGAACCGCAAGTCAGCTCATCGGCGTCGCCCCCACATCAGCTTGATCCCTCAGGACCCCTTGACCTCTCTCAATCCGGTCAAACGGATCGGCAAGCAGATGGGTGAAATTCTGAGACTGGCACATAAGGACTCGTCGCAACAGATCCACGAACGTGCAAAACAACACCTGCGTGAGGTGAAAATCAGGAATCCAGGGCAGGTGCTTCAGCAATATCCCCATCAACTCTCGGGCGGAATGCGTCAACGCGTACTGATTGCCATGGCGTTTAGCACCGAGCCGAGCATCATTATTGCTGATGAGCCCACCACCGCCCTTGATGTCTCAGTACAACAGCGAGTGCTGCGCCTGATCCGTGACCTGCAGAAGGAACGCGGGACAACAATTCTTTTTGTTACCCATGATCTCGGTGTCGTGGCAAAACTCTGCGATCGGGTCAGCCTGATGCACAGCGGGATGATTCTTGAGCAGGGCAAAGTTTCCGATGTGTTTCAGTCACCCTCACACCCCTATACCCGCTCCCTGCTGGAGGCGATCCCGAGATATGACAAGCCCCGCGAAAAGTTGTCGCCGGTGGCGAACGACCTGCAGACCCAGTTAATCCGTGAGGCGGACGAATATGATCGACAGCGACGGGTCTGAACTTATCTGCGCACAAAGGCTGGGGGTTTCTCTGCCCAACCTCGCGGCCAAAAAGCGTTTTCAACCGGCTCCGATGGTGCCGATCTTCCGGGACATCGATCTTCGGGCGCGCAAGGGACAGTGTCTGGGCATCGTGGGTGAATCCGGCTCGGGCAAAACCACACTGGGACGGGCACTGGTTCGGCTATTGCGACCGACATCCGGAACGCTTCTTTTCGCAGGCCGTGATATCACCACCCTCGAGGAAACAGAACTGCGCCCCATCCGCGACCGGATGCAGATGATTTTCCAGGAACCTCGCGCCGCCTTGAATCCCCGGCGACGGATAGATGATGCAGTATCGCAGCCCCTGCTGGCCTATAACAAGGCGGGCAATGTTCGCGAAGCACGGGAACACGCTTACGAACTGCTACGACAGGTGGGGCTCGATCCGTCGCTTGGCAAGCGATACCCTCGTGAACTAAGCGGCGGCCAACTGCAAAGGGTATGCATTGCCCGCGCCATATCCATCCGGCCTTCATTAATCGTAGCCGATGAGATCGTTTCAGGATTGGATATGTCCAGTCAGGCCCAGGTACTTAACCTGCTGGACGACTTGCGTGAGAAACTGGGATTATGCCTAGTCTTCATCAGTCATGACCTTTCGGTCGTGCGCAGTATCTGCGACGAAGTTATCGTTCTGCTCGATGGCAGACAGGTCGAATCGGGACCTGTTGCACGGATGTTCACGCAGCCAAGACGGCGGTACACTCAGTCGCTGATTCAAGCGGTACCACTTCCAGAGCCTGATGGAGATTGGCTTAACGACGCTGTCGACGAAACCGAAAATGGAAACAGGATAAAGGCTATGAATATTGAAGGAACAACGGCTCTGATTACGGGATGCAGCAGGGGGATTGGCCGAGAACTGGTCCTCGCGCTCGTAAAGAGCGGTGTGAAAAAGGTATATGCCACAGCACGAAACAACTCGGATATCGACGACCTCGCAAAATCGCACCCAGGTCTCGTGGAAACACTGAGTCTGGACATCACGGACGACGCATCAATTCACCAGGCGGCTGAACAATGTGGGGATGTCGAATTGCTAATCAACAATGCCGGAATCAACCGAATGTCGGGACTGTTGGCAGCCGATGGTATCGACGGCGCCCGTCTGGAGATGGAAACTAACTACTTCGGCACCTTGCGAATGTGTCGGGCCTTTGCGCCGGCCCTGAAAAACAACGGAGGCGGCTGCATTGTCAATATGTTATCAATTCTTTCCCATGTAGCACTCCCCCTAATGGGCTCCCTGTGCGCCTCCAAGGCTGCAGCGCTGCGTTTAACAGAGGGAGTGCGCGCTGAACTCGATGCCAACAATACTCTGGTAATGGCAGTGATGCCCGGCGCAGTGGATACCGATATGAGCCGCGACTTTCCGCCGCCCAAAATTCCTCCTGCGGAAGTGGCAAAGGCTGTCCTGGATGGCATCATCCAGGGTCAGGAGGAGATCTTTCCCGGGGAAATGGCAAGTGGACTGCGCGAGGGTCTCAAGGCCGACCCTAAAGGTGTTGAAAAGGAACTCGCGGGTTATCTTCCGGGGTAGCGGTCGCTATTCGACAGAGATCCAGACGGGACTCCAATTTCATCCTCCCCGAATAGCGTTTTCTGGAATCAGTTCACGTAAACTGTAGGACATCACCGCAACTTCTAATCAAGGAACAACATCAATGGCATTAAAACGAATTCAAGTCGGCGACCGCATGAGTCAGGCTGTAATGCATGGGGATACGGTCTACACCGCAGGCCAGGTGGCACTTGAGGCGCCGGGCGAGAGCGTGGCAGACCAAACACGCAATATCCTCTCGCGCATCGACGCCCTGCTCTCTGAAGCGGGTACCGATAAGTCAAAGTTGATCTCAGCGACAATCTGGATCTCGGATATGAGCACGTTCAATGAGATGAATGAAGTGTGGGATGCGTGGGTCACGCCGGGTGAAACGCCGGCCCGTGCCTGCGTCGAGTCCAAACTGGCAGCGCCGCAGTTCACCGTGGAAATTGGGGTGATCGCGGCGCTGGGTTAAGGCGCCTCCAAAGGCCATGCGCATTGTGATTCTGGGGGCCGGTCTCGCCGGGATCACAAGCGCCTGGGAGTGTCTTCGTGACGGTCACCAGGTGACGGTTCTGGACCGCGCGGAAGCCCCAGCTGATTTCACCTCCCGCGCCAACGCGGGACTCATCGCTCCCGGTCATGCCTTTGCCTGGGCGTCCCCCAGTGTGCCGCGTATCATGTTGCGCTCGCTATGGCGAAACGACCAGGCTATCCGTTTCCGACCGAGCGCTAATCCCCGCCAGTGGCGCTGGCTGATGCAGTTTCTGCGGCAATGCACGGCGCAAAGAGCGCGTGTCAACACACTTCGCAAAACGCGCCTTTGCCAATACTCACAGTCCCGGCTGCATACCGTTGCTGAAGAAACAGATTTTCACTATGACCGAAACACTGGTGGCCTTATCTATTTCTACCGCTCTGACCGGTCCTTCGAAGCTGCCGCCATAAAAAGCGAAATTCTCTCGAGTGCGGGAGTCAAAATCGAAATCCTCAATCGCCAACAGGTGGTCGAGCGGGATCCAGGTCTGGCCGATGCCCAGAATGCTATTGCAGGCGCGCTTTTCGTACCAACGGATGAAAGCGGGGATGCGCGGACATTCACTAATACCCTGGCCGAACGCTGTCGCGAAAGAGGCGCTGAGGTTCGGATGCAGACCGAAATCACCGGCTTTTCAAAAAAGGGTGGCCACGTGACTGCGGTCAATACCAACCGCGGGCCAGTCAGTGGTGATCTTTTTGTGGTGGCATTGGGTGTTTTCAGTCCGATGCTCTCGCGTCAGTTGGGCTTCTCTCTGCCGATCTATCCGGTTAAGGGATATTCAGTTACTCTGCCCGCTGCTGATCCAGAGCTGCTCCCCCGCTTTGGCGGTGTCGACGAGGACAACCTGCTGGCCTACTGCCCCATGGGAAACCGTTTGCGCGTTACGGCAACTGCAGAAATCGGGAGTTATAGTACGCGTCACCAGCCCCGCGACTTCCGGGTCATGTTGCAGAAGACTCAGGATCTGATGCCCCGTGCCGCTCAGTACTCAAAGCCAGACTACTGGGCAGGATTAAGGCCGATGACGCCGACTGGTCTGCCGATTATCGGTAGGACCCACCGGTCCAATGTCTGGCTGAATACCGGGCACGGACATATGGGCTGGACGATGTCTTGTGGATCCGCCCGTATCCTGGCCGACCTGATTGCCGGACAGAATCCGCAGATTCCGTTGGATGGCATGGACCCGGCAACGATGAGGATCATGTAATGGAAATACAGCAGAACAACACACAGAATTTCATCAATCTGACGAACATTCCGTTCACAGTGGATGACGGTATCGCCGCGAGGGCTCGGATTGGACTGGTGGTTCTTGCCACCGATCACAGCGTAGAACACGAGTTCAAACTCGTAGTCGATATACCGGGGGTTGCTGTCTACCAGTCCCGGATTCCGAACTCTCCAACGATCACGCCCGAAAACCTGCGTGCGATGGAACCGCACATCACCGACAGAACCGATGTGATCCTCCCGGGCGTGCCTCTGGATGTCGTCGCCTATGGCTGTACTTCGGCCTCCATGATCATCGGCGAAGAACGGGTGTTTGAATTGATTCACGCTGCGCGGCCGGAGGCTAAAGCTACAACGCCAATCACAGCAGCCTTTGCCGCATTCCAGGCTACCGGCTGCCGGCGGATCGGCGTGCTCACGCCGTACTCGGACGAAGTCAATCAATTCATCCGCAGTTATATTGAATCCAAGGGTTTTGAGGTGCCAGTATTCGGTTCGTTCAATCAGGATAATGACAATACCGTCGCGCGAATCTCTGCCGACAGCATGCGCGATGCTGCGCTTCAGATCGGAAACCACGACTCCGTTGACGGGGTCTTTGTCTCTTGTACCAGTCTGCGTCTTGCCCATTGTGTCGCAGATATCGAAGCTGCATTGGGCAAACCCGTCACCTCGTCAAACCATGCGCTGATCTGGCACAGCCTGAGGCTGGCGGGGATCAACGAGACGATCGATGGTTTCGGCGAACTTTTCCGTCTGCCCGCCTGAGTACGCGCAGCGGCAAATTATTGATGGCCCGGAAGATCATATTGGTCGAGCATCACGATGAACCTCGTGACGACCTCGCTTCAACCCATCTTCCCAAACTCGACTTCACGCTGGAGTGTTACCAACCCTTTGCCGGAGAATCACTGCCCGAGCCCGACGAAGATACGGCAGGGATTATCATCACCGGCGGAGCTGCCAATATCGACGAGATGGGTCAGTACCCTTATCTGCACGATGAGTCACGGTGGATCGAGCAATGCCTGAATCAAGACATTCCCACGCTTGGCCTCTGTCTGGGTGCCCAGCTTCTGGCGCATGTGCTAGGTGCGACGGTCGCACCGCATGAGGACGGTGCTCAGGAGTTCGGCCTCTATCCGATCGAGGCGGTCGATCCCGAACAGAAGTTCGTCCCGGATAATTTTTTTGCGGTCCAATTTCACAGCCGGGGCTTCGAGATTCCAGCAGGAGCTGAAGCGCTTGCAGCGGGGGGAACTTTTCCAAACCAGGCTTTTCGCTACGGGGCCAATGTACTGGGTACCCAGTTTCACCCTGAATGCACACTGGCCATCCTCCGTCGATGGCAAGCGCTGGAAGTCGCTCCCTGGTGCGAGCCTGGGGTCCAGTCCAGAGAGATGCAGGACCGGCTGGCGGCCATCCATCTTGATAATGCGCAGCACTGGTTCGAGCAACTACTCGAAGATTTCTTTGCCTCGTCGACAAATATCTCTATCTAACTATTGAAGGTGCCAACGGAGTATCAGACATGTCGTTACCTGAAGTTTCAATAAGTCAATCGCATCACAATACCGCCGCACTTGTTGGACAGGCCTGTCCAACAAGTGTCACCGATGTGCTGGACACTGAGCGGTGCCGTCTTGCTCGTCACACTATTTCCCAGTGGACCAGTTACGAATCCACAGCACTGCATTCGCTTGAAGGACTGGCGAGTGAAATCGGTATTGAGGGCCTTTATTACAAGGATGAAAGCGCACGCTTTGGCCTTGGCAGTTTCAAGGCACTGGGTGGCGCTTACGCTGTCCAGCATGTGCTAAGGCAGGCTCTGAACGTCGATGTGGCAGATACGAATGTCAGCCTTGACGACATTAATACGCAGCGTTTTGCTGATAAGGTAAAAAACATCACTGTGGTCACCGCGACCGATGGAAATCATGGCCGATCCGTTGCCTGGGGTGCACAACGCTTTGGCTGTCAGTGCATGATCTATATGCACGAAAACGTCAGCCAGGGAAGACAGGAAGCGGTAGAAACCTTTGGCGCCGAAGTAGTGCGGGTGGCGGGAAACTATGATGACTCAGTCCGCCAGGCAGACCACGATGCCAAAGCAAACGGCTGGCATATCGTTTCCGATACCTCGTATCCGGGATACATGGAGATCCCCCGGGATGTGATGGCAGGTTATACCCTGATGACCACCGAGGCCATGGACCAGTTGCCGGAAGGAGTTGTCCCCACCCATGTCTTCATCCAGGGTGGTTGCGGCGGTCTTGCTGGCGCGGTGGGCGCCGATCTGTGGCACCGCTACGGTGACAAGATGCCGCACTTGACCGTCGTTGAGCCGGTTCCGGCGGCCTGCCTTTATGAGAGTGCACGGGCAGGCGAGCCGCAACTCGTGGATATCGTTGATGAAAGCCTGATGGCGGGCCTGTCCTGTGGAGAAGTCTCTCTCCTCGGATGGCAGATTCTGAAGTCCGGTGCCCAGCACTTTCTGACCATTTCAGATGCCCCGGTTGCTCCCCTGATGAAATTGCTCGCTGCAGGCAGCTCAGGAGACTCCGCTATCGTGGCCGGGGAATCTGCGATTGCAGGTCTTGCTGGACTGATCGGCGCCATGAGAAATGAACCGCTGGCCCGGGAAATGAACCTTAACCAATCCAGCCGCGTACTCGTGTTCGGTACCGAAGGCGCCACTGATCCTGAAGTCTTTGAAGCGCTCGTGGGTACAAGTGCCGAGAAGCTCACTGTTCAAGGGTAATTCGTCATGAGCGACAACAACCGCCGAGGGTTTGCGCAAGCAGAGTTTGAGCAGCGGACCCAGACTGTCCAGAAGCTGATGCGCGAGTCTAGGCTCGATGCCATCCTGGTCACCACTGAGGCAGAGATCCGCTACTTCACGGGCTTTCACTCCCAGTTTTTTGAAAGCCCCACGCGCCCCTGGTTCGTGGTGGTGCCAGCGGATGGTAAGCCCATCGCGGTGATCCCCACCATTGGCGAGACCGGGATGGCTGCAACCTGGATAGACGACATCCATACCTGGCCCTCGCCCCGCCCCGCCGATGACGGTATCTCTTTGCTGACGAGCACCATTAGCGGCCTACCGGCGCGTCACGGGCGTTTCGGCCTACCGCTCGGTCCTGAAAGCATATTGCGGATGCCCGCAGGGGATGCTCAGAAACTTGCCGATGCAATCCCTCACGAGGTAGTCGACTGCGCCGAAATGCTGCTGCGCCAGCGTTATGTGAAATCGCCGGCTGAGGTTGAGAAAATCCGGCGGGTTTGTGAGATCACCTCGGATGCGTTTGAAGCGCTGCCCAGTCACTCGCAGATGGGTGACTCTGAGATCGATATCACCCGTCGTATGCGGATTGACCTCTTGGAGCGAGGTGCCGACGGCACGCCCTTCATGGTGGCGGGATCCGGCTCTGGCGGATACGACAGCATCATCATGGGCCCAACCCAGCGGCAGCCCCAAGCCGGTGACATTCTAATCATCGATACCGGTACCGTATTCGATGGCTATTTCTGTGATTTCGATCGTAACTTTGGCTTTGGTCATGTTGCTGATGATGTACGCCGGGCTAATGCAGCTGTTCATGAGGCGGTGGATGCCGGATTTGCAGCAGCACGGCCAGGCGCGCGAATGTGTGACGTGTGGTCTGCGATGTCTCAGGTGATGGAGGACTTCGGCTCACTAGGCAACAGTATTGGCAGAATGGGTCATGGCCTGGGGATGCTGCTCACCGAGTGGCCATCCGTGCATCCGGACGATCGAAACATCCTTGAGCCGGGGGTGGTCATGACGCTCGAACCAGGTATGACATTCGCACCGCGCCGCCAGTTGGTACACGAGGAAAATATCGTCATCACGGAATCGGGTGCCGAATATTTAACCCGTCGGGCACCGCCCGAAATTCCCGTGATCAACTAGTCCGTGATGTAGGGACTCGCGCTTTTAATTGAATCTTGCTCTTCGCCAGTGCACGACGTCATTATTCTGGCCAATCCGCGAGCTGGTGCCGGACATGCCCAGACTCTGGCCCAGCGACTGATTCAGGATAGACAGTCGGGCAAAGAACCCTTGCTGCTGGAACCAACCAGCGCCGACCAGGCGCGATCCCAACTTGATCAGGCCTTGACGGGAGGCGATCAACAGTTGGTAGTGATCGGCGGAGATGGCACCTTACACCTTGCTGTTAACCGGGTCCTGGAGAGAGGCTTTGGTGAGAAGGTCAACTTCCGTCTACTACCTGCCGGTAGTGGCAGTGATTTTTTCCGATCTTTACGATGTGCGCGGCGCATTGCCAACGAACCCCGGGACAGCCGCCAGCCTCCCACCTTTCCCGTGGACGCCCTGCAGGTTCAATGGGCGGACGGCAGCCGCCGCTATGGCATCAATACCGTGTCAGCTGGTCTCGCGGGTGATGTCAGCGCCGCCATGGCGGGCTCGGTAAAAAACGGGTTTGCGGCTTACCTTCGGGCGACCCTCAAAGCCTTTCTACATCATCGGCCCCGGCCGTTCTCAATCGCCATCGATGGCGTGCCCTTTTTTCATGGAGATCTCTCATTGATCGCGGTCACCAATGGAGCCTATTTTGGCCAGGGGATGAAAGTGGCTCCAAAGGCCGAGATTGATGATGGTCAGGCAGAAATCGTTGCCGCCAGGGCTATGTCGCGGCAGCGACTGTTTTTCCGGCTTCTGAGGATATATCTTGGCAATCACCTGGGTGCGCCCTATGTGCTCTACCGGCGCGGTCAGGAAATATCAATCCATCATGTATCGCCGAGCAGTCTTGATATCGATGGAGAACATCTGCCAGGCGGCGATGTCACCATCCGGGTAATTCCAGATGCACTCAAGTTCTCCCGTGATTCTTAAGCATTCCTAGCGCTTAAGCGTACTTTCAAAAAAATCCACAAGGATTGCCTGGTAACGGTCAGGTTCAAGCAGCAGGCCCTCAATATGATCTGCGGCTTCGAAACTGTGCAGGGCCACCTGCTGGCCGCGCGCGCTGGCAAAGCGGACCAACTCCCTGGCGTTGTTATAGGCAACTCTTGAATCCGCTGTCCCGTGCAGCACCTGAACAGGACGCTGGTCCATCCGGGAAATCCCGTCAGCCGGTGTGACCGCCATCAGATCCTTCCCCCGGATGCGGGCTGCCCAGTAGGCCGCTCGCCAGAGAAATCCTGGAAAGCCCTGATACTCGACCTCATGGGTCGCTGCCTTGTTGAAATCGAATACTGGGGCCTCAAGGCTGAACGCTGCGATATCGGAATTCTTTGCAGCGACGATGAGTGCGGCCAGTGCACCGCCGGAAACTCCATGCACCCCAAGGCGTGACAGCGGTATCGCTTTTACGCTCTTGAGCCAATGTGCGGCCGTCAGGATGTCATCAGATTCGTCCTGCCCTGCTGAATGCCGACCGTCTTCACAGGTCGTTTCTCCCTGATCACGAAGATCAATCAAAAGAATATTGAAACCTGCCCGCGCCAGCATGGCTGCAGGCATCAGGGTATCAAAGTTATGTCGTGAACTGTCGATCCCATGTACGACAATGACGGTGGCTTTGTTGCTGGGAAAGTTCGGCGTCATCCACCACCCGGCAATCGTCACAGCGCGGTGAGGATCCCGAATCCGGACTGTCTCGACAGGAATATCAGGCACCCACCATGCGGACAGATCATGACCTACCCAGCGATCCCAACCCGAACCCCGGAACGGTCCCCTGCCCGAACCCGGAGTGACAAATCGGGTTGGCGTGTTGGCGGCATGGTCGGTGTGGATGCCGCAGAAGACCTTCGTGCCGGTGCGATATACATAATCGCCCACGCCAAGCAGGCCTACAAAAGCAACGAGGACTATGACGCCGGTTACTTTCAGTGTCCGCCGGATTAGTTTCATCTTGATATCTAAGGCCTACCAAAAACTCTGAAGCACTGAAACCGCCGCTACCGGAACACGTAGATCGGGCTGCTCCACGCCTGGAATCCGTCTTCAGTGGTCACACAGACCCACAGCGGGTTGTCAGCCCCGGTTTTCAAAGGAACCTTGATCTTGGCATTGACCGTGCGGTGGGGATTGCTCTCGGGCAAACGAAAGACGCGGACTTTCCGCTCCAGGCCTCCTGCATCCATTACTGTATCTTCTATACCGATCTCTGAAAGGGATCCATTTAGCGAACCTAAATTGGTCTCAATACTAAACCTCGCATCGGTAACATCATCGAGCCAGACGTCAAAACCACCAAAGTTGCCGGTGGTGATCGCGTCGAAAACAACGACGTCACGGCCGCGCTGCTCGAGCTTTCGCTCATGATTCCAGGCATTGATCTTGTCCAGCCGCCGGATAGACGCCCCTTCAAAACGGACCTGTCCTTTCCAATTGGTTTCACGACCGCGTCCCCGGTACTCTGCACCACTCCAGACCACCCGGATACGCTCCCCCAGGTCATCTTCCGAGAACCCGCGAAGAGTCTGAACAACCTCAAGCCCATTACGGATCTCAATACGCTCAATCGGACCCTGCGCCGACACTTCAACCGCAAGCGTTACCTCGGCATCCTCCGTCTGGACAATGTCGCCCATCATGGCCCGCGAGACGGTATCAAAGCCAGCATCCGGGAAGACATTGGGGTCGTCGTGATAGCACTTACCCCCCGCAGCCAGTTCGGCACGTACATCGAGAAACAATCGAGTTCCCGTTGTGCCGTAGTGATGACGCCGACGCAGACACTCAAAGATGCCATCCCGTGTCAGGGATGCGGCAAGAAAACAGGTCAGGCCGCCATATGCACCGAACATCGAAGCTCCCGGATAACTCGCCCCGGGCCGGCCCTTGTGGCCGTCACTGTTGCAGACCACACCGCTGCGGTGACCCAACGCAAAACCGTCGGTCAGCATCCATTCAAAAGTGCCCCAGGCAGAATGAATCTCCATCGAGCGTTCCAGTCGCGCATCGTGGGCGTAAGCGATATCCGCATATCTGCCACCAACATGGGCATAGACCACACAATCCTCATCTGAAAGCGCCTCGAAGAGCAGGTTCGCATCGGGCGCATCAGTGTCAAGATCCTCACGCTCTGGCAGCAAGGCATGAGATGAGCGCCGAATCTGGCGCCCCTCGTTTCGGAAATATACGTTGCGATCGCCACCGACCGCCGTGTTGCCCGACCACTCGTATCCAGGGAAGGTCACAAACCGATCTTCTTCCAGAAACTCATGTGAAAGTTCGTTGAGGTAAGACCAGAACTTGTTATTGACCTGAAAATCATTTGCCTGATGAGAGGTCAGATCGAGAAATGCACAGTCGCGGGCAAAGGTGAAGTAACTTCTTGCCGTGCCGATGCCGATGGATTCACCCGACTGTCCGTGCAGATCTCCCCAGTAACCGCTGTATTGATCCTGTCGGATCAGCATCGGATGTGATTGCGCCACCGTGTTGCCGGTATCGCGTTGCAACACTGTGATCCGAAGTTCTCCCTCTTCTTTGACCCGCAAGTTATCAAAACTAACCGACCGCTGACCCAGGGGATAGTCGAATGTCTCGGGTAGACCCTCTACAGGCAGCGTGGATTCAAAGCGAACCTCGGCACAGGCGAGTGGTGTGGGGTTTCCCCACTTATCCTCCGCCTTCAGGCCGAAATGGAACCGCTCCCCGGGCCGGCGCAGGCTGGACAACACCGCCCGCCAGACCACGGGGTTGCCGGACACGATGTCGATGGTAGGCGTGTCGGGAATCGGGACGAAATGTCCGACCGCACAGACATCCGCCAGCACTTTGAACTCAAAATCCGTCTCAACCATGGTCTGAAGCTTGAGTCCATTCGAGCCATCGCACGTATCCCCAAAGACAATTGTGATGGTGTCACCCTCACGCATGTACCCGTTCGACACATTGACTGTGAGGGATTTCCAACGGGGCCTAGCACTCATGCCCCGTCCCGCGTAGTTCACCGACAAAGTAACACCGTTGCTGGCACGAGCCGTGACATAGTTATCATCAGCAGGATCCGTCGTCTGCAATCTGCCGGTATCACCCATTGCCCGGAACACCACGCGTATCGCCCCGGTGTCATCGAGTCCAAAACGACCAACGGTGTAGGTCAGGGTAAAGGTCTGATAACTCCGGACCTCAAAGCGGCCCCGCGGACTGATCTGGGCATGACCATACAGCACTGGATCCGCTCCAGGCTCGACCGGCGTCCATCCCTCTCCAACGTAGTCGGAATCCACGAGTCGGTCGACTTCTGGGTACGTATTTTCAGGAGGCTTGGGTGCTGTCATAAGTTCTGCCTGCTAGTCCTGCAGAGGAGGATAGGCCAGCGCAGCGACCAGGTGCACTCGTCGGTCAATACCGCCGTTAATGGCCGTGTGGTAACCGCGGGTATCGGTGAAGTACACGGAACCATCGGCCGGCAAATGCGTTACATGATGATTGACGATAAAAAGTGCACCGGGATTTGTGATGATCGGAATATGAAGTCGTGGCTCCGGATCCCGATGCCAAGAGTTGCAGTTATAGACACCTTTGGAAAGGATCCGCACCCGCCCGATGGGGAAACGCTGGGACAATTTCCGATGGACCTCTTCGAAATAGGTCCCGACAAAGCGCGAATCGAACTCGCTGTAGGCAGATTCATCAACATAGTCCTCGCACGCTTCCTCCACGTAGCGCTCATCCTTTCGCATCCAGTAGCGACCTGACAGGTCATTTGCGGTGAGGTCACTCTGGCCTGCCCGGTGCGTCAGGGGCAAGATATTAAAACCGTGCTCCTTCCATTCGCCGCCAAGATAACCCGAACATGCCACACAGGTTTCCAGT
The DNA here is from genome assembly GCA_018661145.1 of Pseudomonadota bacterium. Lineage (GTDB taxonomy): Bacteria > Pseudomonadota > Gammaproteobacteria > Arenicellales > UBA868 > UBA868. The sequence continues at coordinate 22,794 of JABJIU010000103.1, forward strand.
GCCTGACGCAATTGCTCGATATCAAACTTCAACTCGAGTCGGTGGATACCGTCTCCCGGCAAAAAACCCGCTACCGATTCTGTCTCAGGGGGATATGCCAAGCATCTCTCAACGAGGCTCGTATCATTATCCTGCAGACGATTGGGCTCGTTCATGTAGTCTCTCCGGAGCAGCATGTTGTACCGCGTAATATCTTTATCCGCGAAAACATCAATAAGAATTGCTTCATCACCTCATTCCATTGGAATCTACCCTATGACGATATGCGCCTCTGGAGAAAACCGACCCTCTCTATATGGTGCGCGACATGATCATCTTTGCGCAATGATGGTGCGACGGGACCTCCCGCCTTGCAATTATGAACTGTTATGACAGGTGTTAGACTCATTCGGCGTTACATCACGTTGACAATCATCCCATGGCAGGCCCATCGATAAAACAACAACTCCGCTCAGGTGCGCGACTGAACGGGTGCTGGATCGAGACCTTCAGTCCGATTGCCGCAGAGATCATGGCGATGAGCGGTTATGACACCGCGATGATAGATCTTGAGCATGGGCCGGGTTCTTTCACCGAAGCGGTAGTGATGATGCAGGCGCTAAGTGCTTACCCCTGCAAGCCGATGATCAGGGCAACTAGTGCCGACCCGGCTGTGATCAAGCGAGTACTTGATATCGGGCCATTGGGCATGATGGTGCCCAACGTACGAAGTGTTAAAGAAGCCCATGATGTGGTTGCGGCATGCCGGTATGGGCCTCAAGGATTTCGCGGCGCCGCACCGGCTTTGCTGCGCGCGACCGGCTATGGCAAGGACGTAGCCGATTACGAGCGCTGGATGGCCGAGGAATTTCTGTTGATTATCCAAATCGAATCCAAAGAGGCAGTTTCCGATATCGAGGCGATCGCTGCGGTAGAAGGCATTGATATGCTGTTTATTGGACCGATTGATCTTTCGGCATCTCTAGGCGCGCTCGGGCAATTCGACCGGGCAGAATTTATCCAAGCCTTCGAGAGGATTGAGCGAGCGGTCCTTGACGCGGGTAAGTATCTCGGTGCCATTGCCTTTGCAGATTGGGATAGTGGGCGTCTTTATCGAAACGGCCATCATCTGGTGCTCTCCGGTGCGGATACGCTCCTGTTACGTGAAGCGGCGGGCCGTGATGTTAAGCAACTGCGCCAGGCTTGCCAAGACGCATCCCAGTCCTGATAAACCCTCTCCACCGTTCGAGTTAAAAGGGCTGCTTTGATGACGCAATATGTCGATCCGACCAAAGAAACCTTTGCCGCGTTCCGTCAAAGTGACCGTGAAGGCCCCATCCACATGCTGAATCTGGTTCGGTTCAGGGAAAAAGCAGCTTACCCTGACGGACGGGATGTCACGGGTGTCCAGGCATACGCCGCCTACGGGAATGGGAGTTATCCGGTCTTTTCAAAACTGGGAGGACGGATCGTATGGCGCGGCAACTTCGAACTCATGCTGATAGGTCCGGGGGAGGAGGCATGGGATGAGTGCTTTATCGCTGAGTACCCTTCTGTCTCTGCCTTTGTCGAGATGATCCGCGATCCCGCCTATCGAGAAGCGGTCAAGCACCGGCAGGCTGCGGTGTTGGACTCGCGGCTGATCCGGATGGCTCCGGCCGAAGCTGGCACGGGGTTTGGCAACGACGGCTAGCGTCACAGCAATCTCCCGTTCAAGGCGTTTGACAGTTCGTGGCTAATCGTCAAAGCCCTGACCGGGATGCATCGGTCATCATCGTTGGCTCAGGCTATGCCGCCGCGGCGGCGGTAATCCATCTTGCTCACAGCGGCTTCTCCACCTCAAAGATTCTGATCATCGGCCCGGGGCAACTCGGTGCCGGTCAGGCGTACGGCTGCGAGGCGGATGCGTTTCGCCTCAATGTCCGGGCAGACCTGCAGCGTCTTTGGCCGGATCAGCCGGATCATTTTCCGCAATGGGCAGAAACGCACATCCATGACCCAAAGGCGAAGACCCACGCCGGAAACTTTTATCGGCGCGCCGATTTCGCACGCTACGTCAGTACACAGATCAGCGTTGTTCCAGATATCAAAAACCTACGTCAAATTTCCGGAAAGGTGATAGATGCCCAGCCTATCAAGGAGGGATGGAGGGTCAGTTGTGATGACGGAGCGCACTACCACAGCGCCCGGCTTGTGCTCGCTACCGGCAATCCCGAACCCGAGTGGCCGATTGAAACCCAGCTTGAAGATACCCCTGCACTGGTCCGCGCACCCTGGCGCGGCGAATGGCTCACCGGAATCGATCCCGCATCTCGCGTCTGTCTGGTGGGCTCTGGACTGACTGCTATGGATGCACTTTATGGACTTGCCTGCCAGAAACACCAAGGACCCGTCAGCCTTTTGTCGCCACACGGTATCTTGCCTCCTGCGCAGGTTGCGTGGCATCCAGGCAACCCCTGCGAATGGCCGACAACCGCGCGGGCGTCTCATTTTTTTAACTTTGCGCGGCGAGCACTAAAAGACGGATCATGGGAGGAACCGGATTGGCAGCAACGATTTTCGGCGCTACGTGAGGGTATCAGCAAAGCCTGGCAAAATCTCCCGGTTGCGGACCGATTAAAACTTCAGCGACGAGTCGGCTGGTTATGGTCCCTAGCCCGTTTTCGTGCCAGTCCCCAGGCCGTAGCTGCAGCCCAGAAAATGAGTGAGAGCGGCCAACTGACTATCGTCCGGGATCGCCTGAAACACCTTTTCAGAACCCCCGAGCATTGGCAAGTCGGACTAATGGCAGGCGAGCTCCTGTCTGCTGATGTGGTCATCAACTGTACCGGTGTCGGCCGCGACGCACTCATCCATAACCTGATGGCATCCGGACAGCTCGTACCCGTCGGCTATAGCAAATCACCCTGGGTCTCTCATGACTTACGGGTCATTGCTCCCGATGGATGCCCACATAGCAACTTGTTCTGTATTGGACCCGCGACAGCGCTCGCCCTTGGAGATGTAGTCGGTGCTATCAGCATCGCCAGGCAAGCACTTCGATTATCAAGATCGCTTAGAGAAGATACATCCACCGCCCAAGCAACAGCGACTCCTAACCGGTAAATGCATGATTCGCGCAGGGCGCGGGAAGTCCGGCATGTCCAGTCAGATTGCGTTTGCGACCGAATCCTTGCGTAACACTGATTCGCGCCAGCGCACGGCGATGACCAGCGTTAACACGATGCCTATCACCATATACAGGCTCATGGTTCGGTGAAAGTTGATGCTGTCAATCAGCCAACCCGCAACCATCAGACTTATCGGCAGAGTGTAAATCGCCAGCATCCTGACGCCCATAACCCGTCCCCAGAATGCCGGATCTGAAGTACGCATCAGCATTCCCACCAGGGGCACCAGCGAAAGATTGTGTGCGAGACCCGCCAACCCCAACAAGATCATGCCCAGAAACAATTGATCGACCCAAACAAACATCGCCAGAAACACATGCCAGGTGATAGCAAAGAAGATCATCGCTCGAGCCGGTCGCACCTTGTGTCCAACCATACCGAGAATGATCGAGCCCACCAGCGAGCCAATGGCAAAACTTGCCATGAGATAACCCAGACCCGTCTGGTCGGTGCCAAATATTTCCCGAGCCACGTAGGGCAATAATCCGATTGACAAGGGAAACGCCGTGAAGTTAACCAGCACAGCGATCCACATAGCGGCCTGTAGATGCGGCGTCTTCCAGACATATTGCAGTCCCTCGCGCAATTCCTTCCAAGGCGAGAAACGTGACGACACTGGAGGCGAGTGAGTATCGCCACTCTCATCTATAGGAACCAGAATCGCGAGAGTGAACGCGAGTCCCAGACAAAACAGAGCGACAATCACCAGATAGGTGGTCGCAATGCCGACAATGGCGAACAGGCCAGACCCCACCAGCGCTCCCACAATGCGGGCCGAATCCACGGTAGTTCGCGTCAGGCTTGTCGCAGTCAGTAGAAGACCCGCGGGCACCAGTGACGCCATCAGCGAAGAACGAATGCCCTGCTCGGAGGGTCTCACTAATCCTGAAAGGAATGCGATAGCAAGTACCAGTTCAGAGGTTAGATTCCCAGTGAGGATCACCAGCACAACAGCGGACGAAAGGGCTACGTAGCATGTCCGCAGAATACAAATCAGCCGGCGTTGGCCGATGCGATCGGCGACCACACCCAGCATCGGCGACAATAGCGTGCCGAGAAACAACAGCGCTCCGAACATCGTAAGCAGTAGTACAGATCCCGTCTCGACCAGGATATACCAACCCAGGACAAGCGTTTCCATTTCCAACGCCCATGATGTAACCAGGTCCGCCGTCCATTGAAACCGGTAGTTGCGGATCTGAAACGGCTCAAAGATGGCTGCACGCCGCAGCAGACTCAATTTGTGCCCCGTCCCCACTCTGATCCGCTAGAACTGGTGCGCCCAACCGGCTACGGCGCTGAGGAGTTCATCATCCATCCCATCAAAGAAATGATTCGCGCCCTTAATCATCTGTTGTGAGTATTGAGCATTATGGGCCGAACTCTCCATTCGAGCATCTGCAGTGTCCAACACACCGGGTAGATCATCATCACCATAAAGATCAAGCACAGGAATCGTAATCTTTTTCAGCGATTGCGCGCTGTTTAGGTGACTGTCCTTTTGGGTTGCCCCCATCCCGATAGCAATCAATCCTTTGGCATCGCTGGGATGTCGGGAAAGGTAATAACTTGACATCGTAGCCCCCTGACTATGAGCCACAATCAACAAGGTCTGGATACCTCTATCTTTCAGGAATGCTTCAGCCGCACGCAGTCGCGGGGGTACTTCCGGATACAGTGCGACATATTCCTCATACTGCGCTTCGTTATGCAGGATCGGCATCTGAATGGAAAGCGTGTTCCAGCCATGTCCTGCCATTCCGACCCGGATAGGCTGTACCACCTGTTGCCAGTTTGGATGGATACCGGTGCCATGTACTACGATCATCCCTTTGTCTGAGCCGTCCTCGGCCTCCGTATAGATTGCAAAGATCTCCTGGCCTTCGACCACGAGGTCAACGGCCTCGCCATCCATAATCGAGTCTTCTACCTGCTCGCGCCAACGCTGCTCTTTCTCGAGATCAGAAGACGTTGCCGGCATGGCAAGCATCAGCAATATTATCCAGACAACTGTTCTTGAAACCATGGTTCATGCATCTCGATGGCGATGTCAGCGCCGGCCAGTATCGCGCGGGTTTGGCATTAATTCTATATTTTTTTCGGAAATTTCAAGAACGGCTGCTAATCTATTGAACGAATCCCACGACCCTTTTTATAATGCGGCCAAGTTCGCGATGGCGTCGCGGACGATCGTACTTGGCACTGTGTTCTGAATTCGCCAGCCACAGTATTGAGGCATCCTGTACGCCCGGATGAATTTTCCGGGCTGATGCATCCAAGGTCACCCGGACAACACGAGGTGATCAAGATGAATTCCACTCCCCAAAGACCCGATTTTTTTGAGCTGCCAAACGGCTCGAAGAGTCCGCTCCCCTTCTCTGCTTCTGAGTACCACAGACGACTCACCGCGCTTAGGCAACTGATGGCGGACAAGGGGCTTCGCGCCGTTCTGCTGACTTCCATGCATAACGTCGCCTACTACTCCGGATTTCTGTACTGCAGTTTTGGCCGACCGTACGCATGTATCGTCACAGAGGCTGACTGCACCACGATTTCCGCCAATATCGATCTGGGACAACCCTGGCGACGCAGTTACGGTAACAACCTGATCTACACCGACTGGAAACGTGACAACTATTGGCGCGCTGTGAATCATGTACTGGCAGACACCCGTACTGTTGGTATTGAAGGTGACCACCTTACCCTCGCCGCCCATCAGAAGATGGAAGCACTTAGCGGCAACATTCGGGCTGAAGATATCGGCAATGAAATCATGGCGCTGCGGATGATCAAATCGGCGGAAGAAATTGAACTCATCAAAGGCAGTGCGCGTATCGCCGATATCGGTGGTGAGGCAGTGCGTGAGGCAATCCGCACCGGCACAAGAGAAATTGATATTGCTATGGCGGGACGGGATGCCATGGAACTTGCTATTGCTGAGGCCTATCCAGACAGTGAGATCCGAGACTCCTGGGTGTGGTTTCAGTCAGGCATCAACACGGACGGGGCCCACAACCCAGTCACTACTCGGCGACTGAAAACGGGTGATATTCTGAGTCTGAACACCTTCCCGATGATCTCCGGATATTACACGGCACTTGAGCGGACACTATTCCTAGACGACGTGGATCCAGCTTCTCTGAAAGTCTGGCAGGCGAACGTTGATGCCCACGAACTCGGATTGTCACTAATCAAACCGGGTGTCAAGTGCTCTGACATTTGCGCACAGATTAATGAACATTTCGCCTCGTTAGATCTTCTGCAATACCGCACATTCGGTTATGGGCACTCTTTTGGCGTGCTGTCGCATTATTACGGACGAGAAGCGGGGTTGGAGTTGCGGGAGGATATCGATACCGTTCTTGAGCCCAACATGGTGGTCTCCATGGAGCCCATGCTGACCATCCCGGAGGGGCAACCCGGCGCTGGTGGTTATCGGGAGCATGACATTCTGGTGATCATGCAAACCGACTCAGAAAACATTACCGCGTTTCCCTACGGCCCCAATCACAATGTGATTTCTGGCCTGTAGACTCACGGTCGGTACTACTCGTAGCGTGGAGCGGTATCGGGCGTTGCATCCAACTCCCGTGCAAAACGGTGGCCCGCATAAACCGCGGCGGCAATAATTGCCGGTGCCTCGCAGTCACCGATGCGGTACAGGGTGGGCATATCATCGGATGGCTCCTGCTGGAGGCGCTCGTTCAGAGTCTGATACAGCGCGTCATTAGGCTGTCGAGCCGTCACCATCACCAGGGCATCTGCCCTGATAGATTGCTCCTGATCGGTATAGGTGTTGACGATCCTGGCATCCTGGGCGTCATATGACAGCAACTGATACCCTGTTTGAAGGACGACACCAAGATCCAGAAGACGTTTTTGCACATAAAAACGCTCCGAGGTGTAGTCACACCAGGCAGAGACCAGATCCTCAGGTGTCACCAGCGTCACCGGTTGCCCGGCAAGGCAGATTTTCTCGGCAACAAGGCCGCCCATATAAAAACTGTCATCGTCATATATCAGCGTGGGCCCTTGCGGGATCCGGCCAGCCATAATGTCATCAGGGGTGAGAATATTTGTCCCGGCAGCCAGCGAATCAAAAGGATAAGGATGGGATCGGCCAAAACCGTCTGCTCGCCAGGTCGCGCCGGTTGCAATGACGACGTGATCGACGCCCGTCGAGAAGACGTCATCAGCACTGAGTTCGCTTTCGCGGAAGACCTCGACGTTGGTCATCTTTTCTATTTGCTGCAGGCGGTAATCCCGCACGCGAACCCATTCGACAAGGCCCGGTAGCGTAGCCTCATGGGTGACCCGTCCGCCGAGTTCCCGCATAGCTTCTGCAAGCATGACCCGGTAGCCCCGCTGTCCAAGGGCACGTGTCGCCTCCAGACCCGCAGGACCCGCACCAACCACCAGAACCTGGGAGTCGGAATCCTTGTTGGCAATAACTTCAGGGTGCCAGTTGCGTCGATACTCCTCACCCATCGTCGGGTTCTGTGTACAGCGAATGGGAGTCCCCAATCCATCACCGGTGTAGCAGATGTTGCAACCAATACATTCGCGGATATCCTCAAGGCGGCCTTCCTTAATTTTGTTCGGCAGAAAGGGGTCCGCGATCGAGGGTCTCGCGGCACCAATAAAATCAGTGATTCCTCGCTTTACTTGTGATGCCATGGTGTCAGGCGAGGTGAAACGGCCTACCGTCACGACCGGCTTCGTCGTTACCGACTTTACAAAAGACATATGTTCTTCGAGTGACCCCTCCCTGAAAAATCTCGAAACACCCATCTCCTGATAGTAATTGTTGATATTGATATCCCAAAGATCGGGCAACTCGGCCAGCATCTCAAGTCTGTCCCGCCGCTCCTCGGTCAGCTGAGATGTTTCTCCGTCATCACCGCCCACCGAGTAGCGTACCGCCACAGCGCAGCGGTCTCCCACAACTTCCTTGGTTTCCTCAATCAGCTCTCGAAGCAGTCGCGTCCGGTTCTCCATGGACCCGCCGTACTCATCGGTTCGAAGATTCGTCTGTGGTGACAGGAAATGAGACAACAGATAGCCGTGGGTTGCGTAGACATAGACGATGTCAAAATCTGCCTGCTTTGCCCGCAGTGCCGCCTCGCGATGCCAGCGCCGAAATTCACGGATATCCGACTTGTCCATAGAGCGCGGCTGATAAGGATGGCCCGCAGTATTAGGAATACTGGCAACATCGCAGGAAATTTCCCGGGTGTAGTGGTTGGCCGAACGGGCACCGCCAAACCAGAGTTCCACACCTGCCAGTGCTCCGTGATCATGCACCGCCTGCGTCATCAACGCCTGATCCTTGATGTGATCGTCATGCCACAAGGCAGCGTTCGGATGCGGGAGGTCATCGGAGGCTGGATGAATCGAGCACCATTCGGTACAAACAACGCCCCAACCACCCTCCGCCTTCATGCCGCGTAATGCCGCCAACATTTTCGGCCGTAGCCAACCCATACCGGTGCAGTGAGGAACCTGATAAAAACGGTTCCTGGCTTTCACCGGCCCGATATCAACGGGCTCAAATAAGAGATCGTGGCGAGAGTCACGCAAGGGAGTGCTCCTCAACTTTGTGTCAGTTCAGAGATCAGAGTATCCTAACAGTCGGTATTCATCCTGGCTTGAGATTCTATATCTCAGAGGCTACACACCCGCCTTTGGGCGCCTCTTCAGTACATTTTTATGAGCGTCAAACCGCAACCTGAACGACGCCGATTGCTAAAGACCCTGGCAGCATCCGCACTCGTACCACGCCTTGCAATCGCTGGCTCGCCTGCCAACCCGGATGTGGTCATCATCGGTGCCGGAGTGGCGGGGCTGGAAGCTGCCCGGGCCCTTACAGAGCAGGGAATCACCTTTGTCCTTATCGATGCCAATGACCGCATCGGCGGCCGCGTACACACCAATCATTCCATCTTTGACGTTCCCTTCGATACACATGCTCACTGGATGAGAGCATCCCCGGACAATCCGTTAATCACGCATGCCAGAGCCAATGGATTTGAGGTCTACAGAGATCCGGGGCGGGTCGAGTACTTTGTCGGGCAAAGAAAAGCGGCCGGTGACGAACTCGCTGATCTGCACCAGACTGATGCTCTTTTCAACAGCCGGATAAAGCGTTCCGCATTGAGCAGCGTGAATGGACCTGATGACAATACCTATACGGCGCTCGGCGAAGACTTTTTTACAAAGCCTTGGGGATACACCGTTGCCTCGGAATATGGCGTGTGGGACATGGCGCAGGATTCCAAAGACTGGTCGCCCAAAAGCTGGTGGAATAGTCTGGATGCGACCAACTGGTTCTGCACCCAGGGCTACGGCTCGGTGGTGGCAGACTATGGCCGGGATATACCGGTCAGCCTGCGAACAGGTGCATCCAAGATCGACTGGAGTGGGCCGGATGTTGTCGTTACCACCTCCACCGGCAAGATACGGGCCCGGGCCGCGATCCTGACTGTTTCGGCAGGCGTACTCGCCGCTGATCGTATCCGCTTTTCCCCTGCCCTGCCCGTCCAGAAGCAGCAGGCCATTCACGACATTGATATGGCATTAATGAACTACATCGGACTGCTGTTCAAGAAAGATATTTTCGGCTTTGGCCGGGACACCTATGTTTATCAGCAGCAGCATGACGAGAGCGGGGTGGGCTACCTCACCAACACGCATGATTCCTACCTGACGTACGGATATGTGGGCGGTAGTCAGGCGAAGGCACTGGAGTTCGAATCGATGGAGACAGCAGTCACTTACGGCCTCGACGGCTTGAAAAGCATGCTGGGCAACGATATCGAAAAACAATTGATCAAGGGCTTCGCGACCGCCTGCGGCCAAGTACCCCTGTTTGGCGGCGCCTATTCGTCCGTCAGGCCAGGAAAGAGTGCCGCTCGCTGGGAACTTGGCGCGACCCTCGCCGATAAACTCTTTTTCTCCGGAGAGGCCACACACCTTTCCCAACCAAGCACCGTCAATGGGGGTCTCGAGCGCGGCCGCGCTACAGCCCTTCAGGCTACTGCCTACCTGCAGCGGGTCTCATAGTCCTCACAAAATAAAACGCCAGGAATCCTTTTCAGTCGTCGACGCGCTGCAAACAAAACCACGCAAACTCTTGTGACTTGCCTGCGGGGGTGAGATGTTCTTCTTTACGCTCCTCGCGCAACACAAATTGCGGTCCCAATACCTCAAGAAGACGGGACGCGTCGTACTGTACGATCTCCAGACCACTACATCGGGTTGGGCCATCCTTTGCAAAGGCGCCGATGACAAGATGTCCGCCGGGTTGTAGCGCTTTTTCCACTACCGCCCGGTAGGCCTTGCGCTGTCGTGGACTTGTTAAAAAATGCAAAACGGCGCGGTCATGCCAAAGGTTGTAGCAACGATCCGGTGAGAACTCGGTAATATCGGTAACTTGCCAACTGACCTTATCGGCTTCTGGACCAAGGCGCCGCCGGCTTACCGCAAGGGCCTCTTCTGCGATATCGAGAACCGTGACATTGCAGAAACCGCTCTGCAGCAGGTGCTCCACCAGCACGCTGGCGCCGCCGCCGACATCCAGTAATGCGGCGTCCGGTGCGAGTCCGCATCCGCGGATGAGCGACAGTGAGACCCTCGGGTCTGACTGATACCAGCTGACTTCATCAGCGGAACGATCGCGATACACAGACTGCCAATGTTGGCCGTTATTCATCTTGTATTGTTGGTCGTCACAGATAAAGCGATAGCCTAACACCTAACCCAAATTTATTAGGCACTGGAAGATTCATGCACCTTAATTTATCCTCTGGGTGAGGACCACATATCCGTTTCCGATCGCAGCCAATTTGATCTCTTGAAAACTGCTCTTTATTCATCGGTTCACCCGATTTTTTGCTCAATACGCTTTATTGCCCTGCATGCCGTTTTCGCAGTTTTTGCATGTTGGATCTGTGCGGGTGAATCCTTTGCGCAGGAGTCCCAGCCTTCCAGTCTCAGCCAAGAAGAGCAAGAACTTCTGGCATTCGAGGCCGAACTGGACAGCAAAATTGAAAAAACCAGAAACTTCGAAATGGAGCAGCCTGGGACGCAAGACTCGGATCACACAGCGCTGCTGTACAGAAGAGATCACCACTCGCTCGATATCCTATCTCACGTCATCAAGATGATAGAAAAAATGGGGCTGATGCCAGCCGATAGCGTAACGCAGATTGCCGTACGGTCCCGGGTGACTGAACGACTCGCGAGTGTTGACGATTTGATTATTCAAAGACTCGAAGAGCTTGATCAACGCATCACGGATGCGAACGAGTCCATCGGAGCGCTCTCGGGAGCGGACATCTTTGTAAGAAAAGCATACATCAAAAGCCTGTTTCAACTTCGTAATCAGGTCTTGGCGGCGATGGTTCAGATCATTCCTGCCCGAGAGTCCCTCGGGATCGCGAGCGACGAATTTCGGAGCCAAGCCGAACTTATCCTGTTTTCCCACGCAGAAAGATTGCTCGCTTTATTGGAACTCTCTGCGGCTGCAAGCCTTGAGTTAAGTCGGGAACAGGGTCTGACAACCTCAGATCCAGACTTCGTGCGCGCTAAAACAGAACTCCAAATCCGCCACGAAACCGAATTGACTCACCTTATCGAGATCACCAATGCGCTAGAAAACTTAGGCTTAGACACCGCCACATACCGCGCCACCATCGTGAGACAACGTGGTGTCCTCTCTACGGAACTGTTCCAAAAAGATATCCTGGGAAATATCGTTTTCGAGTATTGGGAATCCCTTCGATCCACCCTAAGTTCACGTTCTGCCGATGTGATCCTCAATGCGCTCGTAATACTTCTTATCCTTTTTGGCGCCCGTTGGCTAAGCCGACTTGCCCGCCGAGCTACGGTCGCGGCCCTTGGACGAACAAAAACATCGATGGCGAAACTGCATAGAGACATTCTTGTGTCTACTGCAGGCACCGTCATAATGAGTCTGGGTATCCTGCTTGCCCTGGGTCAGATGGGAATTTCCCTCGGACCCATGCTGGCTGGACTGGGTATCGCTGGATTTATTATCGGCTTTGCCCTCCAGGACTCGCTTGCCAATTTCGCTGCAGGAGGGATGATCTTGATCTATCGCCCTTTCGACGTTGATGATTATGTAGAGATAGCCGGTGAAAAAGGCTTGGTAAAAAAGATGAGCCTTGTTACAACGACAATACATACGTTTGATAACCAGACCTTGGTTATTCCAAATAACAAGATCTGGGGCTCAGTTATCAAAAACGTCACGGCCCAACGCACACTCCGCGTGGATCTCGTCTTCGGCGTGAGCTATGATTCTGATATTGAAAAAGTCGAACGAATCCTCTCGGAAGTTGTCTCACAGCACCCTAAAGTGTTATCGGATCCGGAGCCGAAGATCCGCGTAGACTCCCTTGGCGACTCGTCGGTCAACTTCATTGTGAGGCCCTGGGCCACCCGGGACGACGTCTGGGAAGTCCGCTGGGATCTTATTCGTTCTGTGAAGATGAGGTTCGATGCCGAGGGTATCGTGATTCCATTTCCGCAACGGGATCTTCATGTTTCATATCAAGATGAATCGCGGAATCAACCAGCATGATCGGATTACCAGGGAAGGGAATAGGTTTTGACGGTGGTGTAACTCTTCATGGCTTCAATGACGCCTTCCTTATAGCCAAGACCCGAATCTTTTACGCCGCCAAAAGGCGACATCTCGATGCGATAACCCGGCACCTCCCAGATATTCACTGTCCCCGTTTTAAGTTCTGACACAAAGCGGGTAATGTAATCCCAGCGATTGGTGCACGCTCCGGTCGAAAGTCCAAACGCCGTGCCATTGTCGACTGCGATGGCATCGTCGATATCCTTTACCCGGATGATCGGAACCGGTGGACCGAAAGTTTCTTCAACGACGAGTTCAGCATCACGCGGCACATGGTCGAGCACCGTAGGTGAATATAGGGCCCCGCGACGCTCATTACCGTAAAGCAGGGCGGCGCCTTGGCTGACCGCATCATTGACGCGTGTTTCGAAGAGCTGTGCCGCCGACTCGTTGACCACGGTGCCCATATCGGTGTCGAGAGACATCGGGTCCCCGTAACGGATCTTCTGCGCTTCTTTTGCTACCAGAGGAGCAAATTCATCAGCGACGCTTTCTACGCAAAGCACACGTTTGACGGCGGTACAGCGTTGACCCGAATTCTTGGTAGCGCCCTGCACTGCCATTACTGCCGCCTTCTGAAGGTCCGCATCCTCCATCACGATCAGTGAGGAGTTGCCGCCGAGCTCGAGCACTGTGCGCCGGTATCCTGCATGGTTGGCGATATATTTTCCGACCGGAACGCCTCCGGTGAAGGTGACGAGTTCGATGTTGGCATTGGTGATCATTTCCTCCCCGATCTCACCGGGCCGCCCAGTCAAAACAGAGAACATTTCGGGCGGCAGTCCGGCCTCGTAGAGGACATCAGCGAGCAACAACGCAGTCAGCGGAGTGAGCTCGGTGGGCTTGCAGACCATACAGTTGTTAGTAGCGATGGCCGGGGCAACCTTGTGAGCAACCATATTCATCGGATGATTGAACGGCGTGATGGCGGAGATCGCCTTCAGCGGATCACGCTGGGTATAAATGCGGCGCTGTTTGCCGTGGGGCGTAAGATCGCACGAGAAAATCTCGCCATCGTCGATGATGCACAGCTGTCCGGTCAGACTGAACACATCAAAGGCCCGTCCTACCTCATAAAGCGAGTCCTGTTTCGAGATCCCCAGTTCGGCGGTAATGAGATCCGAGATTTCATCACGCCGCGACGTCAGAATCTCGGCGGTGCGCAGGAGAATCTGCTGGCGCTCATAACGGGTCAGCGATGGGGTATACGCCGCGGC
>JABJIU010000070.1 GCA_018661145.1 Pseudomonadota bacterium
CGTATTAATTGGCTGGGGGACCAGGATTCGAACCTGGATTGGCGGAGTCAGAGTCCGCAGTCCTACCGCTAGACGATCCCCCATCGGAGTGCGGATTTTACGGAATAAATATTGCTATTTCAAAACTTTAACTGCGCGTCCCCTTGACCTGCGAAAGAAGCTCTGGATAGACGACAAGATTCCGAAGTCCATGGGGCGTGTCCCGCTGATCATGACCTAAGGTCATTTTTCGAGCGGGAACATCGACCCCTCACAAAAACATCAGCCCTTATGCGTCCAAGGACCGAAGTCCTTGTTATCCATTGAGAACTCCACACCCACAGCGGGCTCGTCCCCGACTACCCAGGCATCATGTCCAGGGGCGAGACAGTACGCGTCTCCCGCCTTGATTGTAGTCTCGGATCCATCATCGGATGCCACATGAATCTGTCCCTGAATCAGTACTCCGATATGTCCCGCCTGACAACTTTCGGTACCAACGTGCGGCTTGATGCAGTCGGACCATTTCCATCCCGGCTGCATGTTTGCCTTAGTCAGTGTGACATTGCCGAAATTAATCGTTGCTGCATGAGTCTTATCAGGTGACATTGACCCGTCCGGGCTTGACCAAGATTTTGTCTCCACAGTAGCCATATAACGCCTCCATTAGCTTGTTTGTTCTATTGGGCGTATGCCCGCTCACGAGTTTACCAAACCCCATTGGTTTCGTTATCCCCGTCTTCTCATCAAGCATGGCTTTACGGTTGAGGGGATCTAGCGAGGGAGCCTGGGCGCGGGAAGATGCGGTGCCTCGAACTCTTCACCCCATCAGAGGTGAAATGGCGCGATCACTATCGCGCATCAAGATTTCATCGTCCGCTCGCAGATAACTACCTACAAAAGATGTGATTCCTTTCTTCTCTAAATTGAAGAACCCTTTTTAAGGGAGTCGTTCCGGGACGAGATAGTAAATTAGGGATGCTAGTAAGCTACGCGGTGGCAGCAACCAATACCTGAATCCTGGCTGATGAAGCTCGTCATCACAAGACCGGCATATTAATTGACTGAGGATGGTGGTAACTGGCTGGATTTCCCCTGCGACGAATAGCCGTTACAAAGACGCGCGACGACGGGGTCTTCTTAAAGCGCATCACTTACTTTGAGCGGCCCGCGAGCAAAAATGGCTGGGGGACCAGGATTCGAACCTGGGTTGGCGGAGTCAGAGTCCGCAGTCCTACCGCTAGACGATCCCCCAGTACTAGAGATTTTTAGTTTTTCGCTAGACGAGACCAATTCCTTAATCGGTTACGGCAAGAGCCACTTGCTCAGAGAGCAGGCAGAGCATCTCAAATAGGATCGTCGCACCGTTCAGGCTAGTCATTCCTGATGGGTCGAGCGGTGGAGACACCTCAACGACATCGCCACCGATCAAGTTGACCCCACTGAAGGCCCGGATCAGGCGCTGCGCCTCCCGCATAGTGATGCCGCCAGATTCCGGCGTGCCAGTGCCCGGCGTATAAGCCGGATCCAAACCATCAACGTCAAACGTAAGATAGACCGGGCCCTGCCCAACAATACGCTTGGCCTCTTCGGCCACAGCCTCCCAACCCAGATCATCGAATTCCTCAATGGTGATGACCCGCATACCTTTATCACGGGAATAATCCAGGCCGTCGGCGAAGTTCTGTCCGCCTCGAATACCTATCTGCACAGTCCGCTGCGGGTCAATCAAACCTTCATCCGTCGCGAGTCGAAACGGGGCGCCATGATGAAACTTGGAACCGGCAAACTCAGGCCAAGTATCTGTATGCGCATCGATATGCAACAGTCCAACCGGCCTGTCGAATCGACTACGAAGCCCTTTCAGTATCGGATAGGTGACCGAATGATCCCCGCCAACCGCTAACGGCAATACCCTGCTTTCGGCAATTCTGGCAAACGTCCGTTCGATATCCTTGATAGCATTCTCGAGATTGAAAAGATCGGTAAACCGGACATCTCCCAAGTCGCCCACCTTTGCCCGCTCGAAAGGACGAGCACCAGTGGCGACATTGATCGCACGCATCAATGACGACTGATTACGGACTTCCCGGGGTCCATACCGGGCACCGGTACGCGCGGTCAGCCCGCCATCGTAGGGAATACCCACAATACCAATATCAA
>JABJIU010000059.1 GCA_018661145.1 Pseudomonadota bacterium
AGCGCGGTTCACTGCCTTCCACCCGATTCGAGGTGCTCGCTGAAACAGAACAACTTGACGAACTCGTGGGCCTCTACCGCGGCCGGGTGCCTTTTGAGGCAAGCGCCCAGGCTCGGGGTGTCCTGACCGGCTCTCTGGGAAATTTCAGGGTTGACGATGTCGTGATCAGCGCATCGGGCGAGCATGGGAGTCTGTCTGCAAATGGCTACTTAGAGAGGCTGGGCGGCACCACAAAACCCTGGATCGAATTTACGGCCAAGGCTGAGACTCAAAAGCTTGGAGATTTTGCGAAGTCCTACGGGATTAAATTTCCCTATACCGGAACCGGCAGCGCAGTTGGTGAGATCCGCGGTCATCCCAAGGATATACATGCGCGCAATCTCAAGATCCAGTTGATTACGGAG
Organism: Pseudomonadota bacterium; assembly: GCA_018661145.1. Classification (GTDB taxonomy): domain Bacteria; phylum Pseudomonadota; class Gammaproteobacteria; order Arenicellales; family UBA868; genus UBA868. The sequence continues at coordinate 405 of JABJIU010000059.1, forward strand.
GCAGCGACGATAGAGGCCAAAGGCAGCATAGGTCCGTTTGGAAAAGCGGTTCAATTCGATGTGCCGTTCAGGATCGATGCCCGGGATCTTTCCAAACTTGCCGAGCCACTTCACGCGACCCTGCCCACGGGCCTTAAAGGTCAAGCAGCAGGGCGACTGGTAGGGATGCCAAAAGCGGTTGATGTCAGCGATATTAAACTTAATGTCACATCAGAGCTTATCGATGTGAGCGCCCGTGGCGTCATTGGGCCCTTGGGCGCGTCAGCGGTTTTCAACATGCCGTTCACTGCACAATCTGGCGACTTGGCGGCGCTCGCCAAAGCTTTTGATTTGGATTCACCGTTCGGCGGGGAGGTCGGGTTTTCTGCTGTGCTGGCGGGAACCGTTGACGCCCTGGATCTCAACGGGGTATCAGTGCAACTCGATAATGACTTTGGCCGTTTCGGATTGAATGGCCGTGTGGCGTCTTTAGGTCCCGATGCCGAGTTGGAACTAGACATCGACGTCGCTGTTCCTGATGTAGCCCGCCTGGAACCGGTCCTGGACTGGCCGCTGGATCAGTATCCAGGCGTGGGTCTTTCAGGCAGAGCCAAGCTGCTGCGCGAGGAGGGCCAGCTGCGACTCTCGGGCGTCGACGGCAAGATCAACGGGAAGGGGATCCGGTCAGGTCGGTTCTTCGGTCAGTTGCCGGACCTCACGCACCTCGCCAGCGGATCGATCACGGTTACTCTTGCAGTGGATGATCTCGGTCAGTTTACCGGGCCGCTTGGATTGGTGACTGCAGCAGCGCTCCCGGCGAGGCTGTCAGCGAATGTCGTGGGGGCCCCGCAGCCGGGGTCACCACTCTTTGTCGTTTTTGACGGTGTCAGCGATGATATGCAACTACAGATAAATGGTCAGGTGAGGCCCTCGGATAAGAAAACGACTTTTGACCTTAACTCGCATTTTCAGGCCGATGATATCGCCAAGGTGAGCAAGATCTTCGGACTGGCTATTCCTCTGGATGGGCCGCTCTCTTTGGAGACCGAGTTGCGACATGATGCATCACAAGACGCCAAAACGGTGAGCGGTACCGTCCGGATGTCGTCCAACAACCTCAACGCGGCGGCACAAGGGATCTTTTCCTGGCCTCTGCGAAGCGGCAATCAAGTGAGCTTGCAATTTGAGGCTCCGTCGCTAGCGCATCTTTCGCGATGGTTGCCTGGCGATTACCTTGATCCCGGCCCTTTACGCTTCAAGAGCAACTTCCGGATCGATGATGAAAATGTGCCTTCTGGTTACTTTGCCGCGACACTGGGCGACAATGATCTTTCCGGTGATGCCAGGATTCAGGGTATCCATTTGGGTAAGTTCCCGGAAATCTCCGTGAATCCGGGAGAACAAATCCGCATTGCAGGGAAGTTCGACTCGTCCCGCTTGAATCTGCTGGAAATCTTTCCGCCCCGTAAGAGGCCCCGACAATCGGCTGAATCCACGGACGCGCTATTCTCGAATGATCCCTTGTCCGTAGACTGGCTTCAAAAGTTTGACCTTGATATCCATCTTCAGGCCGATGAGTTGGTGACCCGGGGGTTCGAGGCCGAGGATCTTAGTACGGACATTGCGATTGTCGACGGGGTATTGGATATCAGCGCCCGTTCCGGAGAGTTTTCCGGCGGGACCTTCAGAATGGATATTGGACTTGATTCGAGGAAGATGCCCTACGCCACCGACTTCAGATTTGATATCAACGGCCTTGTTCTGAATCGCGTGCCCGCGCTTAAGAATGTCAAGTTGCCTCTAGCGGGCGCAGTTGACGTTGGGGTCGATCTTTCCGGAAAAGGCGTGTCGGCAAAAGAGATTGTGTCCACTGCTTCGGGATCTCTGCTTGCCCGCGGGGTCAATACCTACATTCCGGCAAGCGGTCTTGATGTTCTGACCAATTCGATCTTGGCGCAGGTGCTGAATATAGGCAATTCGAAAAAGAAGTCCGACTTTCACCGCCTAGACTGCGGCCTTCTCGGCTTTAGGGTCGTTGACGGTATCGCGATGTCGCAAGATACGATTGCCCTTAAGACGCCAGATGTGACTTATTTGATCAGAGGCGGTTTCAGTTTCAGGGATGAGTCAGTGGTGTTGTTGATCAATCCCAAAGCCCGTAAGGGCTTTGGGATTTCTGCAGCCAATCTCACCAATTTCTACCGGGTGGGCGGGACTTTGCTGAAACCGAAGATTGAGGCAGACCTCGAAGGGGTCCTGAAAACTGGGCTGACCTGGGGTCTCGCAGCGGCAACCGCAGGGGCGACGGTCCTGCTTCAAGGCCTTTTTGATAAGTTTACGGGCGGCGAGGATGTCTGCGGGATGGCCGATAAGAACCTGCAGAAACTGCTTGCCGAGAATCCCGAATCGGTGCTTAAGATATGGAAGCGGTTACAGACCGTAGAAAGTCCAGATAGCGAAGCAAAGCCCTGAAATTCGGGCGTTGTTCTCCAACTCCCGAAAGCGCTTGAGATAAAGAATTATGCTTAAAGAATTTTCGCAACTGCTTGGCCCGTTGAGACTGGCGCTCGCGCTAGTGCTGGGGATTTTGTCGGCGCTCGCGCCTTTTGCGCTTGCGCCCACCAGTTATGAGGGATGGACCTTTGTGACGACAGTGATTGTTCCTGCCCTTGTACCAATCTTTTTTTTCGTGACACTGCTTGATGTCTTGATGAGTGCGGTATTTATGTCCTCCAGCACCGGCGAGCACCGCGCTAAGCACCGAAAAGTACTGATTACCCAGTCGGTGCTGGTCGGACTCCTGACGATTGCCTGGCTACCACTTTTCTGGCAAGTATTGAATCCGGCGGGATGAGTCGAGGCTTCGCTACACCGAGGCACACCGACTTTGAATGTGTCTCGCGGTCATGAGATCCAGATGACCTCCGCCTCCATTCTTGAAAAGTGTGATGTCTTCGGGACTCTTCCGGCCCTTTGTGCCACCACACAGCTCGTAAAGATCCGCGAGTACGTCGTCTTCAGTAATTACCCCGGCTTCCATCGGCATCACCAACTCACCGATTTCGCCGATGGTGGTCTTGCGTGAGTCGACGAAAAGCCGTGCCCGGCTCATCGCTTCATTGTCCGCTTCTCGCATATCCCTGCGAAAAGCGCCAACGAGATCAAGGTGTGTGCCCGGACTCAGCCAGTCCCCCCGGATCAGCGGCTCAGATGTCATGGTGGCGCAACAGATGAGGTCAGCCCAACCGACTGCCTCGGCCAGGTCGTGGGCGGTCTCGACATGACGCTGCTTCGCCAGCGTTTCAGTTAATGCATCGCGCCGGCCAGCGGAGCGGTTCCATATCCGGACGGTCTCGATCCTCGGATGGACGGTACAGTGGGCTTCAATCAGATAGGGAGCCATGGCGCCGGCACCCACCATCAGTAACCGGCGGCAGTCAGGACGAGCCAACAACTTGGAGCCGAGCGCTGAGTCCGCGGCAGTCTTGAGGTAGGTCAACGCGTTGCCATCAATAGAACGCACGGGGACACCCGTGATGCCGTCAAAAAGGATGTAGGCGGCATGTATTGCTGGCAGATCCTGCGATACATTGGCGGGAAAAACGCTCGCGATCTTGACGCCAAGGGCCGCGCCCCCTTGCCAGGCGGCCCGAATCAGGCAGTAGTCCTTGTCCATTTTTCCAGGTTGCTCCAAAAGCATGTCCCGAAGATCGGCGGGGGTTTCCCGGTGCATGCGGGCGAGATCATCGACCAGTGGTCCGAAACCAACGCGCGCGAATATGTCTGCGGCGTTAATGTGAAAGGAGTGGGAAGTCATGGAGAAATGCTTTTGCCTGTAGGAGAGCTTTAGTTTAGCCTCTTGCCTCACGGACAGTGCGCGTGAAATCTTTAACTCAGTATCGGAAGAATCAATGAGCGGCCCAGACCCATTGGCGCAGGACCTTGCCAACCGGTGCGGATTGGCGCTTTTGTATCACAGCACGTTTGCGTCTCCGCCACCGCTCCTGGGTGACGCGTTGCATAACGTCTCACCGGAGGATCTTTTTCGTCAACTGGAAACCCTGTCGCGTTCTTTTCATTTTGTATCGGTTGACGAATACTGCACGGCCCGGGACCTTAAGGGTCTTGCAACCATAACGGCAGACGATGGTTATCAGTGTGTTCTCGATGAGGCCTTCGGTGTTTTTGAGGCGCTACAGATACCGCTGGCGATTTTCGTGAACCGCTCGTTCATGGAGACCCAATTGTTCTGGCGTGACAAGGTGCGCTGCATCATGGAGCGCGGGCGTGTCGAGGCATTCGAAACCCGGTTTGCCAGAGCCTTTCAGCGTGATCCGGGGCAACCTTTCTATCGCTATACCAAAGATCCAAGAAATAACAGCATCAGGGTGGTAGAGATGCTTGATGCCTTTCTTGAGGATGAGCCCGCAATCGATGAATACACCCAATACTACACACAGTTGGGTCAAGGACTTAAAGTCCATCCGCTCGTCAGTTATGGCAGCCATTCGGTCAATCACTATGTGCTGTCGTCTTTAAGCGAGGATCAACAGTGGTGCGAAATAGATGAGAACTATCGCTTTCTGGAAACGTTACCCGGGGTATATCGAACCCGCGTTTTTTCCGTTCCGTTCGGGGGAAACTGGGATTACAATGACGCCACCAGCAGACTGGTGGCGGATGCCGGCCATAGTGCGATGTTATTGAGCCGCGGCGCGGTGCAGCGAAACGACGCTTGCCATGACGGCCTGCTGCCGATGGTCGACCGGGTGATGCCGAGGGATGCAGAAGTACCTGCTTTTCTTGCTGACCTGCAAACACGGTTGAGTCGGAAAGGGCGATAGTTTCAAGCAACACGATCGGGGAGAATCGGGTGGCAAAGAAATCTAGTCGAATGGGTGGCCGGACTGCCCGCCAGGCGCTGCGGGCAGCACCAATACCCGAAGACGAAAGACCAGTCCGGCCCGGCCTTCAGAGCGGCCGCTATCAACCGCTGACCCAGGATCAAGTCGAGCAGATTAACGAAGCTGCGTTGACGACACTCGAAACCATCGGTTTTGCTAATGCGTTGCCATCCATCATCGAGCACGTGACTGCGGCCGGCGGTACCTTCACCGAGGATGAGCGTCTCCTCATTCCGCGGGCACTTGTAGCGGACGCTTTATCCCGTTGTGCAAAGAACGTTACCTTGCACGCTCAGGATCCTCGCCATGACCTTGACCTCAGCGGCAGTCGTACCTATTTCGGGACCGCAGGCGCGGCGGTACACATCGTCGATACCGTCAAGCGTGAGTATCGCGAGTCGATGTCGCAGGACCTGTACGATGCGGCACGGATCGTTGATCAAATGGAGCATATTCATTTTTTCCAGCGCTCCATGGTGTTACGGGATATCGAAGATCCTGCCGAGATGGATTTCAACACCTGTTATGCCTCTATCGCGGGCACTACCAAGCATGTTGGCACGAGTTTCGTTGACCCGGCCCACGTGCACCAGGCTATCGATATGCTTGAGTTGGTCGCCGGCGGTGAGCAGGCGTGGCGGGAGCGGCCCTTTGTGAGTTGTTCCTGTTGCTTCGTCGTTCCGCCGATGCGCTTTGCGGAGGACGCCTGCCGGGTGCTGGAGGCGTGTGTAGAGCGTGGTATGCCGGTTCTGCTGCTGGCGGCGGGGCAGGCCGGGGCGACCAGTCCAGCGTCACTCGCAGGTGCGGTGGTGCAGGAAGTGGCTGAGGTTCTGGGTGGGCTGGTTTACGTCAACCTGATCAAGCCGGGGCATCCAGCGATCTTCGGTACATGGCCTTTTGTTTCGGACCTTCGCACTGGGGCCATGAGCGGGGGCAGTGGTGAGCAGGCAGTATTGATGGCGGCCTGCGGCCAGATGGGCCGTTATTATGATCTGCCGACGGGGATCGCTGCAGGGATGGCGGATGCCAAACTCCCAGACGCACAGTCCGGCTACGAAAAAGGGTATACGAATGTACTGGCCGGTCACAGCGGGGCTAATCTGATTTATGAAGCCGCTGGCATGCAGGGGAGTCTGCTCGGATGCTGTCTGGAAAGTTATGTTATTGATAATGACATGCTGGGCGCGATTAACCGCACCATTCGTGGTATCGAGATTACCGAAGAGTCGCTTTCGGTCGAAACTATCCGTGATGTTTGTATCGATGGACCCAGCCATTTTCTTGGCCACAACCAGACCATGATGCTGATGCAGCGGGATTATGTCTATCCGGAGGTCGGAGACCGACTCAGCCCAAAAGAGTGGAATGAAAAGGACAGACCCGATCTGCTTGAAGTAGCGCGAGCAAAAGTTGCGCAGATTCTGTCGAGCCCGAGGCCCGCACACCTTTCTCTGGAAGCTGATCGGGAGATCCGGGACCGCTTTCCGGTTAGGCTTAGTGAGCAGACCATGGGTGAAACAGAATCCGCCTGACAGCAGCGCGGTGTTCAGCCTTGTAACGGCTTAAGGGCAGGCTTACAGGTCAGGGCGCAAGCCGCGCGATCACCCACTCTCCGCTGGCATCACGGGTATATTCAAACCGGTCATGCAGTCGATCAGACTGACTCTGCCAGAACTCGATGCTTTCGGGTTCAAGCCGGTAGCCACCCCAGAACGAGGGAAGCGGCACCTCGCCGGAGGCAAACTTTTGTTTTACCTCCTGTAGTTTGGATTCCAGCATTCCCCGGGCGGATATCACACTGCTCTGATCCGATGCCCAAGCACCCAGTTGGCTGCCCCGGCTGCGGGTAAGGAAATATTTCAGCGATTCACTCGCCGTAATCTGTGAGACCGGGCCTCGGATGATCACCTGACGACCGTGCCGTACCCAGGGAAACAGCATCGCGGCGTGGGGATTCTCCTCCAGATCTTTAGCTTTGCGACTGGTGTAGTTGGTGAAAAAGACAAAGCCCTTGGCATCATAAAGTTTCATCAGCACTGTGCGTACGCTCGGTACCCCGAGGCCGGAAGCGGTTGCCAGACTGACGGCATTGGGTGCGTCAGGGTCCACTGAACAGATCTCAGAGAACCAGCGCTCGAACTGCTGGATTGGATCCTTCGCCATAGTGTCGGGGTCAAGCGACCCTTGAGAGAAATCCTCCCGGATATGTTCAGGCAGCGTCATGGCGCCGGATCCAGTCGCACACAGCCCATCAGTGCACTACCACCGCTTTGCCGTTTTGGCTTACGGGAAGATCGTAACTCCAGATGTTTACATCCAGGCCCAGTTCGCGCCAATGTTCCGCGAGCGTGCCGAGGTAGCGTTGGAAACTGGGTTGCTCCAGGTAGGCTTTATCGTTGACGTATCGGAGAATACCCTGGGTATGGAAGGTGCGAAAAGCGCCGTCGAGGCGCATCACTTCCTGGCCGACCCTATTGAAGAACACAATGGTGGGGGTGAACTGGATATTGAGCTCACGGGCAAATGTCCGTGCGGTGGTGGCGTGTCCATCCGGTGCTGTCACCGGGGCGTCAGACCACATGTCGATCTGCACGGAGCGCATTTTCTCCGCCTGCGCTTTTACAAGTTCATGAATCAGGACCTTCTGGTGCAGCGTATCGCATTGTCGACAGTTGGGTTGCTCAAAATAGACCGCGAGCGGGCGCTCGTCGTCAGAAGAAAGATCATGTGGTGCGCTCTCAAAGAAGGGCTGCGGGTTGAGCTGGGGATTGGCGCCCTGTTTTTCTACGTTCGCCAGATACTCGCTGAAATCGCCGGAGTTATCGGCGCCGTTACGGGCCCAGGTGAGCGCTGCCCGGAATGCATCGGGCGGGTAATAGCCGTTAAGCCTCAGAACCACCTGGCGCGCTTCGTCAAAAAAAAGCAGGGTCGGGGTGTAGTTGACCCGCAGCGCTGCGGCCAGCGTTTTTTCGGTAAAGGTTCGACCGCCGACCTGAATTACCTCGCGATCGCCCCACATGTTGACCGCCACGAGATCGAAATCGGATTGCATCACCTCTGCGATATCCCGTTGGGCAAAGTTGTGCTCAATCAGTGCGTTGCAGTAAGGACAGCCAGCCTGCCAGAAGTAGAGGACCAGTCGGCGGCCTTCGGCCGCCGCTTCTTCGATATCTTGCTCGAAATCGAGAAAGCTCTCCTTGAACCATCCAGGGTGCTCTGTATCCACTGCACCCAGAAAGGCTCCCATGGACTCGCTTTGGGCAGTCGCGGGCGGAATCATAAAAGCGCTGAGCGTCAGAAGTCCCGCGAGCAGCACTACTGCAGAGTTCATTACGGATTCTGGTTTGACGCGATCGACACTCATGAGACACGGACCGGAAACGAAGCGATTTTCTCTCGCCATTCTCGAGGTCCTTCTATGTGAGCGGAGGCGCCGGTGCTGTCTACAGCGACGGTGACCGGCATGTCTTCCACCTCGAACTCATAGATGGCCTCCATGCCGAGATCTTCGAACGCGATCACACGCGCCGCTCGGATCGCTTTGGAAACGAGATATGCTGCCCCGCCCACGGCGATGAGATAAACACTCTGATGCTGCTTGATCGCGGCGATGGCTTCCGGACCACGTTCAGCCTTCCCAATCATGCCAGCAAGACCCGTGCCGGAAAGCATCGGTTCGGTGAACTTGTCCATGCGGGTGGCTGTGGTAGGCCCTGCAGGGCCGACGGCCTCATCGCCCACGGGATCGACCGGTCCGACATAGTAGATAAACCGACCGGCGAAATCGACACCGTCAGGGAGAGGTGCTCCGGATCGCATCAGTTCAACCAATCTTTTATGGGCAGCATCACGTCCGGTCAAGAGTCGGCCACTCAGCAGGAGGTTGTCACCGATGCGCCACGATCGGTAATCCTCAGGAGTCAGTTCATCCAGATTGACTCGTTGTCCTGCTACCTGCTGGGTAATCTCCGGCCACGAGGAAGCATCAACCTGAGGCAGTTCGGCAGGTCCTGAACCATCGAGGGTGAAGTGAATATGCCGAGTCGCCGCACAGTTCGGGATCATGGCAACGGGCAAAGAGGCCGCATGTGTCGCGTAGGTGTTAATTTTGACATCGAGCACGGTTGTAAGGCCGCCGAGTCCCTGGGCTCCGATTCCCAGCTGGTTCACCGCCTCGTAAATCTTGAGACGCAGTGTTTCGGTTGGCGTTTTGGGTCCGCGTTCCACAATCGCGGCCATATCGACAGGGGCCATCAAAGACTCTTTCGCCATCAGCATCGCCTTTTCCGGTGTGCCGCCGATACCGATGCCGAGAATGCCTGGTGGGCACCAGCCAGCCCCCAGGGTTGGCAGGGTTTCGGTGACCCATTCAGTCAGATCGTCGCTGGGGTTGAGCATGGCGAGTTTTGCTTTGTTCTCGGACCCCCCGCCTTTAGCAGCAACGGTGAGTTCGATTGTATTGCCCGGGACGATCTCGGTATGCACTACAGCCGGTGTGTTGTCTCCGGTATTTTTTCGATCACCGATGGGGGGCGTGATCACCGATGCCCGAAGCGGATTGTCAGGATTGGTGTAGGCCCGCCGGACGCCTTTGTCAATGGCGTCCTGTAGCGAGCAGTCGCCCTCGATCATGACTGATTGACCGAGTTTCACGAACACGACCACGATGCCGGTATCCTGGCAAATAGGCCGATGCCCCTGTGCCGCCATGCGTGAATTGATTAAGATCTGCGCGATGGCGTTTTTTGCAGGTGCCGAGATTTCGCGTTCATAGGCCTGCGTCATTGCCTCGATAAAATCAGGCGCATGATAGTAGGAGATGAACTGCAGCGCGTCAGCGATGCTTGTCGAAATGTCTTCGGTTTGAATACGTGTCATGCGCCGGGAATAACCTGCCGGATGGGCTTCATTTTGAGCCTTGGGAGTGAAGTTTAGCAAAGCCGATAGAAGAAAATTGATCTACTGCGGAAGGATCGTTTCACAAAGGGCAGCAAATTGTTAGGATAGCCGTTTGGGTTTGCTGTTGTCGGGCAGGCCGGCCCGGGCGTGGAATCCGGGTGGATACCCCGCACTTTCAGAGATTATGCTCGACTCGCTCAACTCGGCAATCCGATGGCTTGCTACCTGCGTTCTGCTGGTGGGCCTGTTCCAATCAAGCCCCGCAAGCGCCTTTGTTGAAGTCAGGCAACACAAGATGCAGTGCAGTGCCGCTTTCCCATGCCCCCGGGAGCTGCAGGACCGGGTGAATTTCTGGATTGATATCTACAGTCGCTGGGACAGTCAGGATGCGGTGTTGCATGACTCAGTCGTTCCCAGCCGGGTCTACAAGGTGATTGAGGGGCGAGCCTGCGGTCGCAAGGGCAATACCGCATTCATCAAGGATCAGAAAAAACGCATCGCGGCGGAGTTGCATACGCTGGCCAAGAAGGTAGACCGCAAATCTCCTGTGAATAGTGCCTACCAGAAGCACCTTCTCAAGCTCTTTCCGGAGCGTTCGGGCGCCGACATCCGGCGAGCAGCAGGAGATATCCGCTGCCAGTCAGGCAACCGTGACGGTTTTGCCTCAGCATTACGGCGGTTCGGGACCTACGGTCCCATGGTGCGTCGGGTGCTTAAGAATTCAGGATTGCACAGCGACATTCAGTATCTGCCTTTTGTGGAGTCGTCTTACAGTCCAAAAGCTTATTCCCGGGTCGGAGCGGCAGGCCTGTGGCAAATCATGCCTGCGACCGGCCGGACCCTGGGCCTGGAACTGGATGCCACTGTCGATGAGCGTCTCGATCCGGAGGCGGCAAGCTGGGCGGCAGCCCGTTATCTTAAAGATGCGCGCAAGACTTTGACGGTTGCCGCCCAAGCCAAGAACAACCGGGTCTCCCATAGCGAGCTTAGTCCTTTTGTTATTACCTCCTACAACTATGGCGTGAATGGTATGCGTCGGGCGATCAAGAAAATTGGCCCAGATTACATGCAGGTGATCAACCAGTATCGCTCCAGAAAATTTCAGGTCGCGGTCAAGAATTTCTATGCCGGCTTTCTGGCGGCAAGACATGTGGCTCGCAACCAGAAACGGTTCTTCGGTGACATCAAACCTGGTCGGCCGCTTCAGTATCAGACCTTGATTCTCGATCGGCAGGTTTCCATCGCCCGCGTGCAGAGTATCTTCGGCCTCTCTGAGGCAGAGTTAAAGGTATTGAATCCCGCGCTCACACGTTTTGTCTGGCACGGCTGGCGCTTCATCCCCGATGGGTACAAGTTGCGCCTGCCACGACGCCAGGACAGCTGGAGTAATCATGTGGCACGGCTTCGGATGATGCCTTTCGAGACTCGTCAGGGCGGCTCCGTAGAATATACCGTGCGTACAGGGGATACGGCCTGCGGCATTGCAGCCGCGTTTCGGGCCGATTGCCGTGAGCTGATTGCAATTAACGGCCTTAATCGCAAGGCGGTCATCCGTGTGGGCCAGAAGCTACAGGTGCCTGCAAAGGGGCGCAGCAGAAGCCGTGTTGCGCAGCGCGGCAGGTATGAGATCCAGCCGGGAGATAGCGCCTGCATAGTCGCGGATCACTTCGGTGTGGATTGTGATGATCTGTTGGCAGCGAACGGTCTGCATAGGGGATCCGTACTTCAGGTTGGGGCGTCGCTGGTGATTCCTGGCACCATACCAACCGCGCCGGGTGGAAGCTATACCGTTGGTCAAGGAGATAGCGCCTGTAGCATTGCAAGCCGCCATGGTATTAGTTGTGATGCCTTGCTCGCGGCCAATGGGCTTGCAAAAAGCGATCTGATTTTTCCCGGACAAACTCTTACTGTGCCCGGCGTAGCGGCGCCAGGTACTTCTACTGATCGTGCTTCAGCCCAAGAGCCGGCACAGACTCTGGCCTATACCGTGGTCGGTGGCGACAGCGCCTGCAGAATCGCCGCACGTTTTCAGGTGCCCTGCCGCCGGTTGATCGCTGATAACGCGCTCGGAAAAGAGGCGCTGATTCGCCTCGGACAGTCGTTGACCATCATGGGCGTGCCGGCGAGTCTTGCCCGTTCGTACTCGCCGTCTACCAAGGTGGCGAAAGTCGCGGTAGCGTCGGTGGAAGCGAAATCAAGTGCTGATGCGGCCTGGTCAAAAATCGCTGAAAGTGTAGGGGATAGTTCAGGATCTGGGTTAAGCGGTGTCAGTCCTCTAGACAGACCCATCGATCTTTCGGTTCAGACGTCGGCGGTGGATGGCAGAACGCTTTACCGCATTAATGTCGAACCTGAGGAGACCCTTGGCCATTACTCTGACTGGCTGCATCTTGGTGGCGTTACAAAAATCCGCGAACTGAATGGCTATGACGCCACTCAGGTGCTCGCAAGCGGTGACGCGCTTTTGCTTCCGGTGGCGGACAGGATGCAACGGGATACCTTTGAAAGGCGCCGTGAGGAATACCACCGGGTGTTGGTGGAGGAGTTCAAGGAAAATTTTGAGGTAACGGGTGCTAACGAGTACAAAATCCAGTCAGGGGACAGCCTTTGGGTGCTTGCCCGCGAATTCGAACTGCCGATCTGGGTAATCACCCGTTATAACCCGGAACTTCGAAGTAGCCCACCGCGAGCCGGCAAATCCATCACGATACCCCGGATCCGCTCCCGCCAGGGTTGAAGAGGTCACTCTCGGCGTTCGAACTATTCCGCGGGCTCGAATTTCAGGGCCACCGAGTTGATGCAGTAGCGCTGCCCCGTCGGTTGGGGGCCGTCAGGAAATACATGGCCCAGATGGGCTTCACATCGACCACAGCGGACCTCCGTGCGCGCCATACCGAGGCTGGTATCGTGATGCTCCTTCACCTGGGCTTCCTCGGCCGGTTTCCAGAAACTTGGCCAGCCGGAGCCTGAATCAAACTTGTGCTGGGCATCAAACAGGGTCGCCTGACAGCAGATGCAGTGGTACATCCCAAGGCTCTTACAGTCATTGAATTCGCCACTGAACGGGCGTTCGGTTCCGTGCTCGCGGCAAACGTAATACTGTTCCGGAGTCAAGGCAGAACGCCATTGCGCTTCGGTACGTTGCCATTTTCTTTCTTCGCTCATGATGCGGAATCCTTTGCTGCCGTGTATGTGCCGACTTGGGCCAGGCGCGCCTCATAGGCCTTGCGGGTGATGGCGACATCCTCAAGGAACCAGGCCAGTTCGTCGGGCCGTAATGCCTGGGGTCCATCGACCAGGGCCTCCTCGGGGCGGGGATGAAAATCCACGAGGATCATATTAGCGCCAGCAATGACGCCTTGGGCGGTCACGTGCATGAGATCCGATATCCCGTCCGGCCCAATGTTACGGGTGCCGACTGAGTGGGAGGGGTCAATACATACCGGTAGGTGGGTGAGATGTCGGACGACCGGTACATGCGCAAAGTCGACGAGGTTGCGATGGGGGTCGCCCATGTTGGTCTTCATGCCTCGTAGGCAGAAGACGATATTGCGGTTGCCTTCGCTTGCGAGGTATTCGGCAGCATTCAGGGATTCATCCAGCGTAATGCCAAAGCCACGCTTTAAGAGCACCGGCAGTTCAGACTGGCGGCCCACTTCTTTCAGTAGTTCAAAGTTCTGGGTGTTTCGTGTTCCGATCTGCAGCATCACTCCGGTTGGGTAACCGGTGTCCTTGAGCGCCTGTCTTATTTCCTGTACATGCGAGTCATGAGTGATCTCCATGGCAATCACGCGAATACCATACTTTCCCGCGAGCTCAAATACCCAGGGCAGGCACTCGGCACCATGACCTTGAAAGGAATAGGGATTGGTCCTCGGTTTGTAGGCGCCCATCCGGGTACAAACCTGACCCTGTTCCTGCAGGATCTTCATCATGGTTTCGACGTTAGTCGGATTGTCCACGGCGCACAGGCCAGCAAATACATGAAGTGATTGCTGGTCAAAGCGTACGCCGTTATAACTGAATCCGGAACCTCGGACATCTCCAGTATGGCGACCGATCACCCGGTATTCGCGGGAGACCCGAACCACTTTCTCGACACCCGGCAGGCTTTCAATCTCTGCCTGGTCGAGCACTGCTACATTACCGATCACGTAAATCTCGGAGAGTGTGCGGTCGGTGCCAGTAATGCTATTTGTTCGGGGAGTGATGCCGGATTTGCTCGACAGGTACGACATCACAGCTTTTCCCTCGTCGGTATCGAGAGAGCTATCAGAGCGCAAAATTATGATCATGCTGAGGTACCAGTTGCTATAGGGACACTAGGGTCATTACCCCATTCTGACCAGGAGCCGGCATAGCCCCGAACCGAAGAAAAGCCAAGTGATTTCAGCATCAGCCACGCGTGTGCCGAGCGATGATGGCTTTGGCAGTAGGTGATCACTTCCTGCTCGGGGCTGATGCCAAGCGCGCTTAAGGCTTCGATCAGTAACTCGGCGGGTTTCAATCGCAGGTTGTGGTTTCGGTCCATAGTATCCAGCCAGTTTAAATTGACGGCTCCGGGGATATGTCCACCGCGGGCCGCGCGGGTCTTCATTCCTGAATATTCTTCGGGAGTGCGGGCGTCAAGTAGGGCAACTGATTGACTGCCTAGATGTTCCAGGACGTATGCCCGGTCGGCCAGGACCGCAGGATTTCTTGATGCGAGCGGCAGGCTTGCCGAAGTATTAGGGAATACCGGTTTGTTGTCTATTGGGTGACCCTCGTTGCGCCAGGCGTGCAGTCCGCCGTTTAGCACCTGTACCGAGTCAAATCCCAGATAGTGAAGCGTCCAGGCAAGTCGGGCTGCACTGCCACTCCCTTCGTCATCATAGGCGATGATCCGCGAGACAGTGTCCAGTTTCAGTATACCGGCAAGATTCGATAGCCGCTCTTCCGGGGGGAGCAGCCCCGGTGCCGGCTGAGTACCGGCACTCAGGAGTGAATACTCCATGTGCATGGCCCCGGGGATATGCAACTGCGCGTAGGTCTGAGCCTTACCGAGGTCAATCACCAGAACCGCCGGGTCTGCGAGCACTTCCTCAAGTTCTTCGGGATCAATTAGATAAGAGGTGTATGTCATAGCACTTCAAAACTGGACATGAACTGAAAGGGTGGTTGAGTCTGTGCGAACCCGAATAATCGGATGGTGGTCAGAGTCAGAATTTAGCGCAGACGATGCATAATTTGCGTCCGGGCGAATCATACTCCCGGTCCGCGTTTTACTCTATGGTCCCTACAACAATGACGCGATCAGAAATGTGAGCTAAGGGGATCTTTGCGATAATCCGAGGCTCAAAGTCGCCTGAAAAGTACAAACGGTTAATCCGGCAACAGACACTATTGGCCGACCCGGCAGGAGTCCACGATGAAGCTTGTCACTGCGATTATTAAGCCATTTAAACTCGACGATGTACGTGATGCGCTGGCGGAGGTCGGCATAAAGGGCATGACTGTTACAGAGGTCAAAGGCTTTGGTCGGCAGAAAGGCCATACTGAACTGTATCGGGGTGCTGAGTATGTGGTCGATTTCGTGCCCAAGGTCAAGCTTGAGGTGGCGGTCGACTCGGCTATCCTGGATCAGGTGATCGACGCCATTGTTGGTGCTGCGCGAACCGAGAAGATTGGTGACGGTAAGATCTTTGTTTATGACGTTGAGCGTATCCTACGTATCCGAACCGGCGAGACCGATCAGGATGCCCTTTAATATCCCCCGCAAATAGTCAGGGTGGTCTTTTTACTGAAGGGGCCAGGGGTTCGACAGGATTTGATAAGCGCTGGTGTCAGTTTCCCGTTGGGTTCGCGCTGCCGTCGTCTGATGTAGGTATCAGATGCACATCGCGCTGGGGGAAGGGGATGGAGATTCCCGCGTCATCCAGCCAGAGTTTGGCATTTTTGTTCAGTTCAAACTTTAGCGCCCAGAAATCGCTTCGCTCCGCCCAGCAACGCAGGCTGAGATCAACCGAGGATTCCCCGAGATTTGTCACCACGACCTGGGGTGCGGGATCACTCAGAATCCGGCTGTCCTGTTTCAGGTGGTCAAGCAGCAGCGCCATGGCACGTTCCACATCGTCTTCATAGGCAATGCCCACAGACGCATCCATGCGCCTTGTCGGCAGACGGCTGTAGTTGAGGATAGATGTGTTCCAAAGTGAAGCATTCGGTACCGAGCGGTAAACCCCGTCAAAAGTTGTCATGTCTGTGGTGAACAGGCCGATTTCGTCTACTGTGCCCGAGATTCCGCCGGCGTCGATGTAGTCTCCGACTCGAAAGGGTCGCAGAAGCAACAGCATGATGCCGGCGGCAATGTTTTGCAGGGTGCCCTGCAGGGCAAGACCGATGGCGAGACCTGCCGCGCCGAGTACTGCGATAATCGATGTGGTCTGGACGCCAAGGCGTGCCAGCACGGCCACCAGCGTGACCGCAATAATCGCGTAGCGTGCGAGCGACGAAAGAAAGGGCTTGAGGGTGGCATCCATGCGCGGCAGACGATCCAGCGCACGCAGGATGAGTTTTTGCACCCGGCCGGCGAGCCACCAGCCAAAAACCAGGATAACAAGCGCCGCGATCAGTTCCAGGCCATAAGTCGTAGCGATGTCGATAAGCCCGTGCCAGCGGCTGGCTAGTTCTTTTTCCATCAAGTGAGTCTAACTTCAAAGCCTATCCGGGCAAAGGCTCTCCGGAGATCGTTCAGTTGATTTTTCGTCAATAGTGCGGCCTATGCTTAAATTGGGGTTCACAGTTTCCGGGATTCGCAAGACGATGCTCCGATGAGGATGGGATCCAGAAAAAAAGATGAGTGAAATATTTAAAGCCACCAAAAAGGCGGCGGCGCTCAAGTTGCCGGTTTCAGAGTCGTTGATGTTGAAATCCGAAGAGATGCCCTGGCAGGAGTCTGGCGCCCCGGGGTTTTGGGTGAAGCCGCTCATAGAAGATGAGAGCCAGGGTATCCGGACCTGGTTGATGAGGGTCGATGCCGGTGCCTTTTCTGAAATGCACGGTCATAGCGAGTACGAACAGATTTATGTACTGGAGGGTTCGTTCTATGATCAGGAACACGTCTACGGCCCGGGTGATTTTATCGTCCGTGCTCCGGGCGCGCTGCACACAGCAGGCAGTGAAGAGGGTGCTGTGGTTTTACTCTTTTACTCCCCGAAGCCGAATGGCGGCTGAAATATCATTAGGGGCACAGGTAAGCCGAAACTGATGATCCAGTCCTAGAGCGCCTTGGCAGCCGCCGCCGCCTCGCTGATTGCGACTTCGACGGTTCGGGGTGCGCGGCAGTCACCGATCGATACTACCTCCAATGGGTGTTCCTCCCAGTCGTTAATCAGTGCGTCGTTGGCCTGGCTTCCGGGCCAGTCCACAATAAGATCGATTCCCTCGCGGGTGCTGAGCCGGTCGTCAAAGACGTTGCGTAAGATTACCTTTTGCGTGTCTACTGAATCGACAATGTGGGCGGCGGTGAAGAGGCAGTTTTTTCTGCCGAGGCGTTCGTACCATGCGGACCGGTTGGTAGGGTCAATATCAGCCGCCACGGCGATATCCGAGGTGACGATTTCGGTTGCGACGTCCTGATGCAAGAGTGCTTCTGCTGCGGCAAGTCCTGCCTGACCGCGACCTTCGTTAAGAACCAACGCGCGGCTGGCTGTCAAAGGAAGACCGCCCAGAAGTTCATGGGGTGAGATCACCCGGATACCTGCTGTACCCGCAAAGTCTCTGCAGGTATCCATGGCTCCGGTGGCGATGACGACCGCAGCTGCACCGAGATCCAGAATATCCTGTCGCTCCATCATTCGGTTGAAGTTGATGGATACGCCAAGTCGCTCAAGTTCATCCAGCCGCCAGTCAATCACTCGAGCGAGTTCCTTGGTGGACGGCGCGCTGGCCCAGAGTGCGAGTTGCCCACCCGCCCGGTTCGTAGCCTCAAACACGGTGACTCGGTGCCCGCGCTCGGCCGCGATGCGGGCGCACTCGAGCCCAGCAGGGCCTGCACCGACCACGGCAACGTCCTTCGGCTGTCTTGCCAGTACGAGTGTAGCCCCGGGTGTGGGAAGCATTGCATTCTGGATGCAGCGAATGGGTTTTCCGGCGTATCGACTGGCAATGCAGACATTGGCGCCTGCGCAGATGCGCACGTTGCTTTTTATCTTTCCCTGAATCTTGGGAAGAATCTCAGGGTCGCAGATATGGGCACGCGTCATACCCACCATGTCGGCTTGACCTCTCGCGAGAATATCTTCCGCATGGGCGGGGTCCACGATCCGACCAACCGTGAACACAGGAACCTCTACCACCTCGCGGATCGCTGCCGCGAGGTCCACGAAGACGCCATGGGGTGTGGGCGTGGGGGACCAGTGACGTGCTCGACCAAGATGCGTGATATTGGTATGGGCGATGATGTTGAAGTAGTCCACCAGTCCGCTAGCACTCACCCGGCTGCAGATCTCCTTCATCTGGGCAAGGTCGAGTCCACCAGGCTCAAATTCATCGCCAGGCAGGCGAACGCCCAGAACAAAATCTGGCCCCAGAGCGTCTTTTACCGCTTCCAGCAGTTCCATCAGAAAGCGCATGCGGTTCTCAAGCGCGCCGCCGTAATGATCGGTACGTCGGTTGGTCAACGGAGATAGAAAGGCTTGGGGCAGGAATCCAAACGCACCAAGAATCTCAACACCGTCCATGCCGCCCGCCGCAACCCGCCGGGCAGCGCAGACATGGGCATCAATCACCTCCTGAATCTCGCCGAGGGTCATTTCGTGAGAGATGTTACCGGTCGTCTCCGAACGAACCGTAGATGCAGACCAGCTTTCCCGTCCGGGCTGGCTGATGAGGACAGTGCCGCCGCTGTGCGCTAACTGGGCAAGAATGCGGCCACCTTCCTGGTGTACCGCATCAGCGAGGGCGCGATAACCCGGAATGATGTCATCGTTGAGGTTCCAGAGACTGTCTTTGTTGACACTCAGCAACCCGGATTCATGTACCGGGGTGCCGCCCGTAATCTGAAGGCCGACCCCGTTTTGGGCATAGTTGCGGTGATAGGCCACATACTGCTCCCCGGGTTTGTTGTCCTCGGCAAAGCCTGGAACGTGCGCCGAGACGAGTACGCGGTTACGTACCTGCATCGGTCCGATATCAAGCGGCGATAAAAGATGGTCGTACGTGCTCATCAGTCTTTACTCTTGTCTGTCAAACTGGCGGGAACCGACCGCGTTTTTCAAGGTCGTAAGGCGGCAGCGAGTTTCGAATGTAAGACTCACTGGCTTGGCCTGAAGGCTCGTGATCCCACGCAACCGATTGGCGACGCATTACCGTTTTGAGAAGCGCCCGACGGCGTTGACTCTCCAGAATCCTTTCCGTCAGCGCGCTGGTGTCATAGCGGCCGGTGATCTCGTCTCTGATCGCTTGCGCGGCGTTTTGTTGATCCGGGTCCTGCGCCAGGTTTTGGATTTCATCCGGGTCACTCG
>JABJIU010000120.1 GCA_018661145.1 Pseudomonadota bacterium
AGAGCAGACGCCGCTGATTGCCTTGCGGGCAGTGGAATTGATGCACGAGGCCGAGATACCTAAGGATGTCCTGCAATGCTTGCCGGGCCCGGGGGGCACCGTCGGAGTTGCACTTGCGGCAAGCCCCCGGATTGATGGCGTGTGCTTTACCGGTTCCATTGAGACTGCCCAGCGTGTTCACCGCAGCATGGCCACGACCGGCAATCCGGCAGCACCTTTGATTGCTGAGACGGGCGGCATCAACGCGATGCTGGTTGACTCCACTGCGCTGCCCGAACAGGTGGTACGTGATGTGCTGGTCTCGGCTTTTCAGAGTGCTGGCCAGCGTTGTTCCGCGCTTCGTATCCTCTATCTTCAGGAGGACATAAAAGACCGGGTACTGGAACTGCTTTTCGGTGCAATGGATGAGCTGCAGCTGGGAGATCCGCTTGATCTTGCGACCGATGTCGGCCCAGTGATCGATGCTTCAGCACTTCAAGATATCCGGAGCTACTGTGAGCGCGCGAAGACGGCGGGACGGGTACTGAAGCAGCTAGATGCACCGGCCGTTGGCTATTTTATGGGTCCAACGGTTATTGAAGTATCTGGCATTGGGGCTATCGAGCGTGAGATCTTCGGACCGGTGCTTCATATCGCAGCTTATGCGGCTACAGAGATAGAACAGGTGTTGTCCGACATCAATCGGCACGGCTACGGTCTTACCCTCGGCCTGCATACACGGGTAGACGCCCGGGTCCAGCAGGTAGTCGACCAGGCGCACGTTGGCAATATCTATGTCAACCGTAACCAGATTGGCGCGGTGGTGGGAACGCAGCCTTTTGGGGGGGAGGGCTTGTCCGGCACGGGTCCCAAGGCTGGTGGACCGCTCTATCTCAGCCGATTCTGTAAAAAGACACCATCGGAAGCACCTTCCGCAGGGAGTCAACACCCAGCACCGGGGACGGAGATCGAGACGGAAGAATTGCAGGCCTGGCTTCTCGCTGAAGAAGCACCTTCAGAGCCCATCGACCCCGAAAAGGTTGACGCCTTACTGGAGCAGGTTTCACCGGTGCTTCCCTCAGTGATATCGGATGGTGTCCGGAATCTCACTCAGCTCTCCGCGCAGATGCCCGGCCCTACTGGCGAGAGTAATCATTGGAAGCTTTATCCCCGGGGTAATGTTCTGTGTCTCGGTCCCGGAGTGGAGAATCTCAAGATGCAGGCCGGTCAGGCCCTGGCCTTAGGCAACCGGGCGCTCGCGGTCAGTGCCGAAATTCCCGAGTTGTCCGAAATGATTACAGACTGGCCGCTTGAGATCTGGCCAGGGAAAATTGATCCGGTGGCTCTGGCAAGCGTTCAAGGAGTCAACGCGGTGTGCCTTTGGGGAACAGGTGTGGACCTTCGGCCCTGGCGCAGTGCGCTTGCAAAGCGCGATGGCGTTATCGTGCCGCTATTGACCGACCCAGCGGATATTGCCCAGTTGGTTCTTGAGCGTCATGTTTGCGTGGATACCACTGCGTCCGGTGGTAATACGACGCTTTTGGTGCAGACCGCTTGAGGATTCGGTATGGTTCGCATGGCAAGTACGTGCCGATCGCGAGATCCGGGTAAAGGAGGGGAACCATGACTATAGGTGTGGGAGGTTCAACGGCGGATCAGGAAATGGCCGGATTGTCCCGGCAGACAGGTTATGTTCCGATTTCGCCGGATGAGCGCCAGGGCCGAATTGCCAATGCGCGACGGCTGATGGTGGAGCAGGGCATCGATGCCCTCTATCTGGACGCTTCGACGAGTCTTTTCTACTTTACTGGTCTTCGCCTGTGGGCTACAGAGCGGCTGCACGGTGCCGTGATCCCAGCTCGGGGAGAGCTTATCTACATTACACCCGGGTTCGAAGAAGAAAAGACCCGAGCCATGCTGCTTTTTGGAGATCAAATTCGCACCTGGGAAGAACACGAAGACCCCACCGTGTTGGTTGCGCAATGTATTGCTGGCGCGACTGAAGCGCAGCCTCGTGTAGCGGTTGACCCAGCCACGCCGTTTTTCGTCTTTGACGGGTTGCGCCGGGCTATGCCGCAGGCCGAGTTCCTTAACGGCACATGTATCACCGCTGGATGTCGGATGCAAAAGTCCGCCAACGAAATTGCGCTGATCCAGTTTGCGATGAACCTAACCCTTAAGGTACATCAAAGCGCTGCCCGCATTCTTGAGGCGGGAATGAGCACGGTGGATGTGCAGGCGTTCTTGACCGCGGCGCACCTTAAGCTCGGCACTGATGGGCCGCCGCCGTTTCGCATCGTGTTGTTTGGAGAGCCCACTGCTTACCCGCACGGTGTACCCTATCCGCAGGAATTAAAAGAAGGCGATATGGTGCTGATCGAT
>JABJIU010000099.1 GCA_018661145.1 Pseudomonadota bacterium
CATCGGTCTCAATCGAGCGGTACTCAAAAAGCGCACCGTGTTCACGAACGGTGTCCTTGAGGCTCAGAATCTGGTCCCACATACACTGGAAGTACGGGACATTGGGCTGTGCTGGGCGCCAGCCCGAGGCGACATCGGTTGCTGCTATGTCCGAGTCCAGTGCCTCGTAATCTTCGACATAGCGCACGCCGGAAGTCATGTCGAGTGCATGACGCAGTTTGGCATCTTTCCATCCGGTTGCTTCCAGCTCTGGAAGGTAAGTGCAAATGCACTCTTCAGGATCCAACAAACCGCGTGAGACCAAAATACCCGCGACTGCCGAGGTTATCGATTTCGCCATCGACTGGGACAGATGCAGCGTGCGCTCGGTCATCTGGTTGAAGTAGCGCTCGTAGCGGATCTCGCCTCCATGCAGCACCACAATGCCGTCGGCATAGTTCTGCAAAAGCCAGTCGATCACGGTGGTAGATTGCCCCGAGTGACTGGTAAAGGCCACAGGGTCGAGATCGACTGGGTTTTCCTCAAACCTCCACACGGGACCGTCGCCGCGCCAGACTTCCGTCGTCGGCAGAATTTCACGTATGTGCTGGAACGACCAGCGGTTCCAGGGGGCGCGATCCCATTCGTCACGTGGTACCCGTTTGTCGGGGGCAACGGGAAACCCTTTCATGGTGGTCATGATTAAGGCAAAGAATCACCCAGGCCGACTTGGTCGGCCTGGGTGTGGTGGGTTACTTCTGGAGTTCGGTCCAGATTGCTGTATAAATCTTTTGGACTTCTGGTGAGCAAGTAGGATAGAACTTGCCAGCTCCGATGAACTCTTGTGGAACAACAACCTCAGGGGCCGTTGCCATATCTTCAGGCATGTACTGCTCTGATCCGACAATGCTGTTGGCATATCGGGCGAACGCAGAGATCAGTCCTGCATTCTCTGGCGCCATGATGAAGTTCATGAAGGATTTAGCTTCCTCGACATTCTTAGCGTCCTTTAAAAGTACGACCGCATCTGCCCAAAGTGAGTAACCTTCCTTCGGGTATCCGTACCGGACATCAGGATTCTTAAGCCGCGTGCGGAAGGCAGCACCGTTCCAATAGAGCGACGCCGCGAGATCACGTCCTGCGAACTTTTCAATGACACCATAGTCCATTGATTTCCACTTGGGTTTGGCTTCGACCAATTTGTCACGAGCTTTTTTCAGTAGCTCTTTATCTCCTGAGCAGGCCTCTCCTCCAAGATAGAGAAGGGCTGAACTAATGACGTCGTTCATTTCAGGTGCAACATTGATTTTTCCAATCAACTCTTCGGGCGGATCCAGAATGATTCCGAAAGTGTTGATGTCGCCGTCATAAACCGAAGTATCTACCATAACGCCGACGCTTCCCCACTGCCAGGGTGCACTGTATTGGCGACCCGGGTCCCAGTCAGGATTGCGCCATTCTTCTGCAACGTTTTTAAAGTTCGGCATCTGATCCACTCGCGGGTTTGCGATTAATCCTTCGGAGACCCAGATAGGCAGATGACTGTGGGAAGGAACGGCAAGGTCAAATCCATGACCCCCAGCGCGCACCTTAGCTAGCGCTGTTTCATTGGAGTCATAGTCTGTAATGGTGACCTTGATACCAGTTTCTTTTTCAAATTTCTCGATGAGTTCTGGGTTTGTATAGTTGCCCCAGTTGTAGAGGTTCAATTCCCCCGCCGCCATTGCTGCACCGCTGACGGCCAGCACGAGGCCCGAGAGGATTGAGTTGAATATAGTCTTCATGGATTTCCTCCTATAGTTTTATTGGTGATGAGATCTTGATGGATCGCGACTGGCTCAGGTTTTTTTTCGACTTAAGAAAAATATTATAGCGACCATTACGACAGAGACACCGAGCAGTACCGTAGAAATAGCATTGATCTCGGGAGTAATTGTACGCCGTAACTGGCCAAGCATGTACGTTGGCAGGGTGTCCTGACCTGCCGACTTGACGAATTCGGTAATCACCACGTCGTCCAATGAGATCACAAAAGCGAGCATTGCCCCTGCAAGAATGCCCGGCAGCAGCAAAGGCAGGGTGACCTTAGTGAAGGTACGCCACGGAGTTGCGTAAAGGTCCGCTGCGGCTGCTTCCAGAACACGGTCCATACCCTCAAGACGAGCGCGAATAGGAAGATAAGCGAACGGGATACAGAATGCGGTGTGTGCGCTGACGAGGTAGGCGTAGCCATGGTATCCGGTCGACTCCTTGATAAGCGCAAATAGGATCAACAGTGCGACTGCGGTCACAATCTCGGGCACCATCAGTGGCTGATTGACCATTGCATAAATCGACGTCTGACCCCGGTAGGGTCGTGTACGCGTTGTGCCAAGCGCGGCCATTGTTGCCAGCGAAGTCGCAACTACTGAGGCAATTACGGCTACAACAACCGAACGGATCGCAGCACTTTGGACGAGATCGTTTTCCCATGCGGCGACGTACCAACGCAGCGACAAGCCCTCCCAGAGTGCAATGTTATTGCCCGCATTGAATGAGTAGAAGACCAGCGGAGCAAGGGGCATATAGAGCGCAAAGAAGCAGGCGAGGGCCAGCAGGCTGAAGCCCGGCATACGTTTGATGGAAAACGGGCGCGAGTTAGTGACCATGACCTGAGCCTTCTTTTTGCGCGGATCGGACATAAACCATAAGCGCCCCCATCACGATGACCAGCAGAGTCAACGAAAGCGCTGCCCCCAATGGCCAGTTGCGACCCTGGCCAAACTGCAGTTCGATCAGGTTGCCGATCATCAGGTGCTTCCCTCCGCCGAGGATGCGTGGTGTTACATAAGCACCCAGTGAGGGGATAAAGACTAGGATAGATCCTGCAACAACCCCTGGTTTGACAAGGGGCAGGATGACACGAGCCAGAACCCGCCAGCGTGTTGCGTACAGATCATAGGCGGCTTCGACCAGGCGGAAATCAAGGCGCTCCATCGAGGCATAAATTGGCAGAATCATGAGTGGGATATATACGTATGTCATGCCAAGCAGGATCGCGATGTCGGTGTAAAGCATATCCAGTGGTTGATCGATCACTCCAAGAGTGATGAGCACGGTATTCACGAGACCTTGGTTACGAATGATTTCCAGAATTGCGAAGGTTCGGATCAACAGATTCGTCCAGAACGGAATGGTCACAAGAAACAGCCAGAGACTGCGTGTTTCCGGTGGTCGGGTCGCAATAAAGTAGGCGGTGGGAAAGCCCAGTACAAAAGCCACCAGAGTTGTCAGGAACGACAGTTTGATCGAGCGCCAGAAGATCGAGACGTGAGCGTTTGCGATAGATACAGTCTCATCAAAGATGTCCCGGTAAAAGGCAACCTGAAACCATGCCTCGGTGGAGAACTGCCATTTGATCCCTCCATAGTCTCCCGCCGTCAGAAAGGAAAAGACCAGCATGATAAGTAAAGGCCCAGACGCAGCACAGAAAAGAACGATCAGTGCCGGTGTGGAGAGCAGCAAATTGCGACGGACCTCCCGCTGGTACGCCTGTACTTCGAGGCTCTCAAAAGACTCGTTATTGCTGATGTGCTCGGTGCTCATGGCTCAGTCACGAAGAATCTGTATCGTCTTCGCGTCAACAGAGATGCCCACACTAGTGCCTGTCGGAATACGCTGTGTTTCGCCATTGGCGTTCTGTACCCGGACGACGAAGGGGGAGGTCGTCCCGATGTCGATGTAGTACTGGGTATCGGTGCCTATATAGATCTCATCGGTCAGGGAGCCCTGAATTGATGCGGCATCGCCGTCACTGGCAATGCGCGCCTGTTCGGGACGTATGGCGAGGGTGATCTCACCACTCTGAGGCAGGTCTGGTGGCGCAGGGATCATTATCTCTATACCACTGGGCAGTCGCATACGGATCTCGTTTCCGTCACGTTCGATAATTTCAGCCGAGATGAAATTGGTGTCTCCGATAAAGTCTGCAACGAATCGATCGTTGGGTCGGTTATAGATCTCATGTGGCGCGCCGACCTGCAGGATCCTGCCTTCGTTCATGACGGCAACCCGGTCGGACATGGTGAGCGCCTCTTCTTGGTCATGAGTAACAAAGATGAAGGTTATGCCCGTTTCATGTTGCAGGCGTTTGAGTTCAACCTGCATCTCTTTTCGAAGTTTCAAGTCGAGCGCAGAAAGTGGTTCATCAAGAAGTAATACCTTTGGCCGCGGTGCAAGTGCCCGGGCCAGTGCAACCCGCTGCTGCTGCCCTCCAGAGATCTGATCAATCTGCCGGTCCTTGAGGTTCTCCATTTTCACAAGACTCAGCATTGCGCCGACGGTATCCGCTACTTCGTCTTTGGTCCGGCCCTGCATTTCAAGACCAAAGCCGATGTTCTGGGAAACGCTCATGTGGGGAAAGAGCGCATAGTTCTGAAAGACGGTATTGACTGGCCGTTGGAATGGGGGCAACGCGCTGATTTCCGCCCCCTCGAGCAAAATCGACCCATGGGTGGCGTGCTCAAAACCGGCAATCAATCGAAGCAGGGTAGTTTTGCCGCACCCTGAAGGGCCAAGTAAAGTGAAGAACTCGTTCTGCGCGATCGATACCGAGACATCATCGAGCGCGGTAACTTCCTGCCCGGTGCCGGCACCGAAAATTTTTGAAACACTGCGGACGTCAACAGCAACCGTGATGCTCATTCTCTCCTCCGAACCCGGTGGGCGAAGACACGGGTGAGTCAACTATTATTCCTTTCAACCCTTATAGCCAACGGGAAAATGCCCGTCAATAGAGTCCGGCACACCAGCAGTCGCCAGGTTCACGTATCAAGCGCTGTACTGCCAACCAACAAGGGTATACTCATTTACAGGGATTTTCGACCGCAGACTGGCCAAAAATGAGCCTCAAAATCTGAAAGGAGTGGATGACATTCGCTTGGTCAGCGGTATACTGCTTTGATAAGAGACTAGTGATTAAATCGTAAACGGAAAAGGAATGTTGACTGATGGCTGGAGTAAATAAGGCAATCATTGTAGGGAATTTGGGTAACGATCCAGAGATTCGTTATTCGGCGAATGGCAATGCCATCGCGAGTATTTCGGTGGCAACCTCGGACCGGTGGAAAGATAAAAATACTGGGGAGCAACAGGAACGAACGGAATGGCACCGAGTTAAGTTATTTAGCCGTCTGGCCGAACTCGCCGGTGAGTATCTAAAAAAGGGATCCCAAGTCTATATTGAGGGAAGAATTCAAACCTCAAAATATCAGGATAAGGATGGAAATGATCGTTGGTCCACGGAGATTGTTGCGAGAGAAATGACGTTTCTAGGCGGACGCGGGGGCGGCGGAGGTGATTCGCAAGACGCTCCTTCGGCAAGCCCGCCGCAGCGCGATTCCGCCCCAAGTGGCGATTTCGACGACGATATTCCGTTCTAATCGGCAATTTCCTGACTTCAGTCATTGTTAAGCAAGATCTTTCTTGCTTCTGTGGAGATTGAGCTAGAGACGACCGACGAAGCAGGGGGCGATGTTTCGCAAAGAGTCGTTTCACCAGCCGAACCGGAAAAAGTCGAAGTACTTGAGGAGGATGCCCATAGTCTCCGGGGGTCTAGATCCACGCTCGCGTTTAGTGTTTCATGACAGTAAACTCTTAGGCATAGGTGCCGCCCTTAAGCCCGGACTGTGAGATCGGGAGACTGCAAATGCGGATCCAAAATTAATCCTAGGAGAGGGTATGGTCGATTCTTCTGAATCGCAGGGGCAGACTTTCCCCCAGCTTTTGCTGCAGCGTCTGAATCATGACGCTGAACGGCCGGCAATGCGTGAGAAGGCCTACGGTATCTGGCAGACCTGGACGCTGGGGCAGATCGGTGAGGAAGCGTTTGCTTTCGCCGCCGGGTTGTCTAATCTTGGTTTTACCCGAAACGATACTCTTGTCATTATTGGCGATAACCGGCCGCGCCTTTACGGCGCCATGCTCGCCGCACAGTCCCTTGGCGGTGTCCCGGTTCCTGCTTACCAGGATTCGGTTGCGCAGGAGATTCAATATGTTGTGGATCACGCCGAGGCGCGCTTTATCGTTGCTGAGAACCAGGAACAGGTAGACAAGGCTCTCGAGATCCGTGAGCAATGTCCGAGGGTAGAGCGGATTTTCTATTGTGATCCCAAGGGGTTGCGTAAGTACGATCCGCAGATCGTTATGGATATCCAGACGGTGATGGCGAGCGGACGCGAGATTCTGGAAGCGAACGCCGAGGCGGTTGTTTCAGAAATACAGAAAGGCGCCGGGTCTGATACTGCGATTATCCTCTATACCTCGGGCACGACTGGGCGGCCGAAAGGTGTTGTGCTGTCGCATGAGAATCTTCTGGTGACCGCGCGCAATGCCAACGCGTTCGACCAGATCACTGCCGACGAAGAGGTGCTCGCCTACCTGCCGATGGCGTGGGTTGGAGACAATGCGTTCTCGTTTGCCATGGGCCTCGTCGCGGGTTTTTGTGTCAGCTGCCCGGAGAGTGCAGATACGGTCGCCCAGGATCTGCGCGAGATCGGACCGACGTTTTATTTTGCGCCGCCAAGAGTTTTTGAGAGCGTGCTGACGAGTGTGATTATCCGCATGAAGGATGCCGGGCGACTGAAGCGCAGTCTGTTCGATCATTTCATGAAGGTAGCCAAAAAGACGGGCGCTGCTCTGATGGACGGGCAGCCGGTTTCGACCTGGGATCGCTTTCATTATGGTCTTGGTGAGTTGATGATCTACGGACCCCTCAAGAATACCTTGGGATTAAGCCGTGTTCGGGTGGCTTACACGGCAGGTGAGGCTATCGGCCCCGAGATTTTTGAGTTCTATCGCTCTTTGGGTATCAATCTCAAACAGCTCTACGGCCAGACTGAGGCTACTGTCTTTATTACCATGCAGCCTGACGGACTAGTGCGCTCTGAAAGTGTGGGTACGCCCCCGCCGGGCGTTGAGGTACGGGTCGAAGACAACGGCGAAGTCGTTTACCGCAGCCCGGGGGTGTTTAAGGAGTACTTCAAGAATCCTGAGGCAACCGCTGAGACCAAGACCCCGGATAACTGGGTGCATACCGGCGATGCCGGGTACTTCGATGATGAAGGTCACCTCCGCATCATCGACCGTGCCAAGGATGTCGGCAAACTGACCGACGACAGCATGTTTGCGCCAAAGTTTCTTGAGAACAAACTGAAGTTCTTCCCCGAAATTAAAGAAGTCGTCACCTTTGGGGATCAGAGGGATTTTGTAACCGCTTTTATTAACATCGATCTTGATGCCGTGGGTAACTGGGCCGAGCGCAATAATGTGGCCTACGCCAGTTATCAGGAACTTGCGGCACATTCCAAGGTCTATACCCTGATACAAGACTGTATCGAGCAGGTGAACCAGAGTCTCGCCCAGGATTCCCATCTTTCCTCGTCGCAGATTCGGCGTTTTCTGATCCTGCACAAGGAATTGGATCCTGATGACGGGGAGCTCACCCGGACCCGAAAGGTCCGTCGGCGAATCATCAACGAACGCTATGGGGATCTCATTGATGCGCTTTTTGATGGACGCGAAAACTGTTTTGTCAGCACCGAGGTCATGTTTGAGGATGGCCGTCAGGGACGGATTGAAGCGAACCTTGAGATTCGCGATGCCGCGGTATCACCGGAGCGCACGCGCGCAGCGGCCTGAACATTGATACACCCCGCTTTTAGCCTTCGTGGTCTGATGGACCTGCCGGAACATAGATCCCCGACCATTTTTAGGTAGCCCATCAGTATGTTGACCGAGCAAGCAACCGAAACTCTTCTTCAAGTCGATGCAATATCGCTCTCCTTTGGTGGTGTCCACGCACTGGTTGATGTCAGTTTTGACATACGCAAAGGTGAGGTCCGCTCAATTATCGGCCCCAACGGCGCTGGCAAGAGTTCCATGCTCAACGTGATCAACGGCTTTTATCACCCTCAGAAGGGTACGATTACCTACCAGGGACACGCGCGAAAGCAGATGCGCCCCTATGGCGCGGCAGCGGGTGGCATTGCCAGAACTTTCCAGAATATTGCGCTCTTTAAGGGTATGAGTACTCTGGATAACATCATGACCGGGCGCAGCACCCATATGAGCAAGTCCCTTTTTTGGCAGGCATTGCGTATTGGCCCGGCTCAGCGGGAAGAGATTGAGCACCGCGAGTTTGTCGAGCACGTGATTGATTTTTTGGAGATCCAGTCTATCCGTAAGACGCCGGTCGGCCGCCTGCCTTATGGTCTGCAAAAACGGGTCGAACTCGGCCGCGCGTTGGCGGCCGAGCCGAAGTTGCTGTTGCTCGACGAGCCCATGGCCGGGATGAATCTGGAAGAAAAAGAGGACATGAGCCGGTTTATCCTCGAGACCAACGATGAATTTGGAACAACGATTGCCCTCATCGAACACGATATGGGCGTCGTGATGGATATCTCAGATCGGGTAGTAGTACTGGATTACGGGCGCAAGATTGCCGAGGGCACACCTGAGGAAGTTCGTGCCGATCAGAATGTGATCGATGCCTATCTCGGAGTCAGTCATGACTGAGATCGCTGTGATTCGTCTGCGTGCGCTGCTAGATGAGGAGTTCGTGGATGGCATTTGATATTTTTCTTCTGGAAGTGATCCTCAGCGGTCTAATGACCGGCGTCATGTACGCCCTCGTCGCTCTCGGTTTTGTACTGATCTTTAAGGCCTCCGGAATTTTTAATTTTGCGCAGGGGGTTATGGCCCTTTTTGCGGCACTGGCGCTTTACGATTTCCTGGCGGAGGACGGCTGGTTTTTTGCTGTTTTCGGCTTTACCTTGCCGGTGTGGTTGGCGATCCCGGCCACGATCGTGGTCATGATTGTGTTGGCGTGGGTGATCGAACGCACCGTATTGCGCTTTTTAGTCAAGCAGAACGAAATCATCCTTTTCATGGCGACCATCGGCCTTGCTTTTGTGCTGGAGGGGCTTGGCGATATTCTGTTTGGTTCCGACGTCAAGCCGCTTGATATTGGTATTCCCCAGGGCGCTTCGGATTGGCTGCTGGATAGTTTCAACCTCTATTTAGAGAAGCTTGAAATCTTTGCTGCAGGAACCGCAGCCGTTCTGGTGGTGGTGTTGGCGATCTTTTTTCAGCGCACCCGTATCGGCCGGGCCCTTCGCGCTGTGGCGGATGATCATCAGGCGGCACTCAGCGTTGGCATATCGCTGGACAAAATCTGGGTGATCGTCTGGTCGGTCTCGGGAATCGTGGCGCTGGTGGCCGGCATTATGTGGGGCAGTAAGTCCGGAGTGCAGTTCTCACTTTCCCTGATTGCGCTGAAAGCGTTACCCGTGCTGATCCTAGGCGGATTCACATCGGTTCCTGGCGCAATCGTCGGCGGACTCATTATCGGCGTGGGCGAAAAATTGGCCGAGGTCTATATTGGCCCAATGGTGGGTGGCGCTATCGAGAACTGGTTTGCGTACATGCTGGCGCTGGGCTTTCTGCTGTTCAGACCCCAAGGCCTATTCGGCGAACGTATCATCGAGAGGGTCTGACGATGTTCTATCGAGAAAGCGGTCAACTTAAGTCCAGTTATCCCGCGGACCAGGCCATATTTCCCATTGCCCAGGATCGCTGGTTTGTGATCGGTGTGCTCGCCGCAGCCTTTTTGGTGATACCGTTGTTTATCAATCAGTACTGGGCCAATGCAGTGTTGTTGCCGTTTCTGGTCTATGCGCTTGCAGCCCTGGGTTTGAATATCCTCACAGGCTACTGTGGCCAAGTGTCGCTCGGGACAGGGGCCTTCATGGCCGTCGGCGCTTATGCCTCCTTCAAACTGGTCGGTTTTTTCCCCGAACTTAACTTCCTTATCGTGTTGGCGCTATCGGGTGTGATCACGGCGGTTGTTGGTATGATCTTCGGACTGCCGAGTCTGCGTATCAAAGGTTTTTATCTAGCGGTTGCGACGCTCGCCGCACAATTCTTTCTGGTCTGGATGTTCAACAAGGTCGGCTGGTTTTATGACTACAACCTGACCGGCATGATTACGGTAAGGCCCATCGACTTTTTTGGCATCCGGATCACTGGTCCTGAAGCGACACCGGCGGCGAAGTACCTGTTTACCCTCACGGTGGTTTGTGTGCTGGCGTTGAGTGCCAAGAACATTGTGCGCGGCAGAATTGGCCGCGAATGGATGGCGATCCGCGATATGGATATCGCGGCTGAACTGATCGGAATCCGCCCCCTGCAGGCTAAACTTTCTGCATTTGCGGTGAGCTCATTTTATATCGGTGTCGCGGGCGCGCTGTATTTCGCGGTGTATCTTGGAGCTGTGGAGCCCGTGGAAGCTTTCGATATCAACCAGTCGTTTTATGTGCTCTTTATCATCATTATCGGGGGTCTGGGCAGCGTTCTGGGTGCTTTTCTGGGCTCCGCGTTTATTGTTCTTGTGCCGATTCTGCTGAAAAACATTATGGTAGGGGGTATGGGCTTTGACTCAGGCATGGCAGGCCACGTTGAGATCCTGCTGATGGGTATGCTGATTATTTTTTTCCTGATCGTTGAGCCGCACGGGCTTGCCCGGCTGTGGCAGATTGCGAAGGAAAAACTGCGGCTCTGGCCGTTCCCGCACTAGGGAGCGAGAGGAGTGGCAAACTGCTGTTGCTGTATTAACCACAACACTAAGAGGAGGCTATTGATGAATCTTAGAAAACTGATCGGAGTTACCGTTGCGGCGGCCCTGGCCCTGCCGATGTTTGCATCAGGCGCCAATGCCTACGAACTGGTGATTCCTTCACTGGACTACCGTACCGGCCCTTACGGTCCGAATGGTATCCCTGTCGCCAACGGATTTACCGATTATCTGAAATTGCTCAATGAGCGTGATGGCGGTATCAACGGCGTCAAGATCAAGAACGTGACCTGTGAGACCAGTTACAACACGAAAAAAGGTGTTGAGTGCTACGAAAAGGTCAAGAATACTCCGCCATCTGGCGCATTAGTGGTGTCGCCGCTATCCACAGGAATTACCTACCAGTTGATTCCCAAGGCATCGGTAGATGAGATTCCGATCTTTTCTATGGGCTATGGAAGAACGTCCGCAGCCAACGGCAAGGTGTTTCCGTGGGTGTTCAACTTCCCGGCGACTTACTGGAGTCAGGCAACCGCTCTGGTTCAGTATATCGCTGACCAGGAAGGCGGTTTTGATGGTCTGAAAGGTAAGAAGATCTACCTTGTGTATCACAACTCCGCATACGGTAAGGAACCGCTCCGGACCCTGGAAGCCATGGCTGAGAAGTTCGGCTATGAGTTCCGTGGACTGCCGGTGGATCATCCTGGACAGGAACAGAAAGCTACCTGGCTGCAGATCCGCAAGGAGAAGCCGGACTGGGTGCTGATGTGGGGCTGGGGTGTGATGAACCAGGTCGCCATCAAGGAAGCCGCTTCCATCCGCTACCCGATGGATCATTTCATTGGCGTTTGGTGGTCAGGCTCTGAAAACGATGTCATGCCCGCGGGCGAAGGGGCCGACGGATATCTTTCCGGCGCGTTCCATGCGGCAGGCGGCGGATTCCCGGTACATGACGATATCCGCAAGCATCTCTATGACAAGGGTCTCGGCTCAGGTGATCGTGACCGCATCGGTGAAGTGCTCTACAACCGGGGCATGGTCGGTGCCATGTGGACCACCGAAGCCATCCGC
>JABJIU010000057.1 GCA_018661145.1 Pseudomonadota bacterium
CGCAATTATGCGAACAATTATCCCAAAGACGTTATCCCTTAACGTTATAGGGAACCCCTCTTTGCGGTGTCGAATAGTCTGAAAAAGTTCTCTGTCGTGAGTTCTGAGAACGTCTCAAGATCAATTTGTCGAAGTCCAGCGAGGCACTCAGCCGTGTGCTTTACATACGCAGGTTCGTTAGTCTTTCCCCGGAATGGTACAGGCGCAAGGTAAGGCGAATCGGTCTCTACGAGAATGCGGTTGAGAGGCACCCTCCTGGCGACATCTCGTAAGGTCTCTGCGTTCTTGAACGTCACGATCCCCGAAAAAGAGATATAGAACCCTTCATCCAGCGCCGCCTTGGCCGTGGCCCAGTCCTCACCAAAACAATGCATAACGCCCCCGGCGCTCCTGGCCTCTTCCTTTCGCATCAACTCAATGGTGTCTTTAGCAGCGCTTCGCGTATGGATGATTAAAGGCTTTTCGACCCGCCGTGCGGCCTTGATGTGTCGGGCGAAGCGCTCCCTTTGGCTATCGGGATCACAACTTTCCCGGTAATAGTCCAGCCCTGTTTCTCCAATTGCGACTATCTTCGCGTTGTTCGCAAGGGCCACAAGGGTATCGACAGAAGGCTCATCCGTAATTTCTAGCGAGGTGTTGGGGTGAACCCCCACACTTGCGGAGATGTTCTCCGATCGCTCGGCGAGGTCCAGCATCGCCGGGAAGTCCTGCAGATTGACTGACACGCACAGGAGATGGCCAACGCCGCATTCATGGGCCCGAGAAAGTACACCTCCGAAGTCATCGACCAACTCGGGAAAATCAATATGACAATGAGAATCAACCAGCATGAGAGAGGATACCTGATTCGGAAAAAGGTCCTTGCTACAGGGTATGGCTAGCAGCGGTCAGTTGACCGGTGTCAGAAACAAGTTCTTTAATGCGTTCTTTAAGTTTGGCGCCATCGGGACCCTTGAAATGAACACCAACGCCCTTGGTCCTGCTGCCCTGGGCGCCGGCAGGGGTTATCCAGACCACGGTAGCGGCCAACGCATACTGCTCCTTCCCAAGGAGTTTCACCACAAGGAACACCTCATCCCCCATCCCATACTCGTTGTGAGTGGGCACAAAAAGCCCTGAACTTTTCAGAAACGGCATAAATGCTGCGCGGAGCGTTCTTAGGTCATTAATGGAGACCGAGAGCACTCTCGGCCTGGTCTTAAGGCTTGGGGTTTTGTCAGTCATAATTACCTAAAGGCGCGGGCTAAGCCGCTGTCGGCCTCCCGCAGAACACAGCCATGCGCAAATATCCTCTAGGCACAGCTGTTCGTCAACTGGGGTGTTGAAACGTTCTCGAGCTACTCCTAGTCGCTTAAAAGCTTCAAGTGCGAGTTTCGGGCTGCCAAAAAGGCCTCGAACTACGGGACTGGGACTCGAGTCGGCGCGTACCCGCTCCCGAATGGCGACAAGAGCAATCGACTGCAGAATCAACAACGCCCGCCCTGTCCCGATCTTGGTACAGAGCGCGGCGAGCGCTAGTGGGTCAACGACCTTATCGCCGGAATCTGTGCAACAACGAATTAAGTCACCGATCGTGTCCGTGCGTTGTCCTTCAATGATCTGACTCAGCTCAAGTGGGCCCAGACCCGACCGAAAAAGGATGGCGAGATCGTCCGGATCAACATCGTGCCTCGATTGAAGCCACCGAGCCGTTTCCTGCTCCGATGGCGTCGGACTGTCTAGTCGGATACAGCGGCTATGAATTGTGGCCGGAAGCCGATAGGGGTAACTGCTAACCAGAATGAACCGGGTCCGCGCGGTTGGTTCTTCAAGAACCTTAAGCATCGCGTTAGCCGCGTTGCGGTTCATAGCGTCTGCCCCAATTATGAGTACAACTTTTCTCCCTTTGGCTGCCACAGTCGTCAGCAACGTCTCCGACAGTAGGCGGGTCGAGTCGACATTGATCTGCCCGCTAGGCTTTCGTTTTTGAGTAGACCGTCCAGAGTCTAGGTAGCGTTGGGCATGAACTTGTAGTATCGGATGCGACTCTTCGATAAGAGACTCCGGGATTAACACGTGCAACTGGGGATGCAGACTGTGAGATACGAGGTGACAGGAAGGGCAGCGTTTGCAGGGGTCCTCGCCTTCCAGATCTTCACACAAAAGGCGTTGAGCCAGTTCAAGTGCCAGCACCGCTTTCCCGATGCCGGCCCCGCCGCTTAAAAGCAGGCAATGATGCGTATCACCGCCACTAAGGAGCTTTTTCCGACTGGGCTCGAGCCAAGGATATTCCGGCAACTCAGTCAATGGCGACTCCGAGGCGGAGATGAACCAGAGCCCTGATCTCGGCACACAAGTCCTCTTTTGATTTACCCCCATCCAGGGTCTCTACGCGGTGCGGGTCCTTCGCAGCGATACGCTGGTAAGCGGAGCGAACCCGTTTCTTGAACTCATTTTCCTGAGCCTCGAACCGGTCTTGGACGCTGTTCCGCCCGCCGGTGCGACGAACGCCCTCTTCCACGCTCAGTTCGAGAAAAAACGTAAGATCCGGTTTGAGCCCTCCTGTAGCGATAGCCTCCAAGGATTCGATCACCTCGAAGGGTACTCCACGGCCACCCCCTTGATAAGCGTAACTTGCGTCGGTGTAACGGTCGCAGAGGACCCACTTTCCTGCTTCCAACGCAGGTTCAATCACTTCCGCAGTATGTTGCGCGCGTGCTGCAAAGATGAGCAACGCCTCTGTGGTCGCATTAATGGCTACCGTTTCATGGAGTACCCATTGCCGGATATCCTCAGCCAGGGGGGTGCCTCCAGGTTCACGGGTCACGACCCGCGTGATGCCGCTACGCTTAAGAGCCTCGGATAGGAGAGCAATTTGGGTACTTTTCCCCGCCCCATCGCCGCCCTCAAAACTGAGAAATTTCCCTCTCAAGGCGAGCCGGAATCCCTGGTCGCGCCTGTGTCAATTACGGTATTTTTTAACGGCACGATTATGTTCAGTAAGCGTCTTTGAAAATTGGTGTGACCCATCACCTCTCGCCACAAAATAAAGGTCCTCTGTGGTCATGGGATTGACCGCGGCCAAGAGTGCCGCCCGTCCGGGAAGTGCAATCGGCCCCGGGGGCAGGCCCCCTCGCGTATAGGTATTGTACGGCGTATCTTTCTTGAGATCGCTTCTTTTTAGAGGTCCTTTGAAGTCGGGTCCTAGCCCGAAAATTACTGTGGGGTCCGTCTGGAGGCGCATCTTTAATCTCAGTCGGTTATGAAAAACTCCACTGATGCGCGGCATCTCAGACGCAAGCATCGCCTCTTTTTGGATGATCGAGGCCAGGATGAGTGCGTCATAGGGTTCGTCAAGGAGGAGATCCGGAACTCGCTGTTCCCATGCCTGCTGGAGTTCCTGGCTCATCTTCTGGGCGGCCCGCCTCAGGATACTCGTGTCCGTATCGCCGAGGGTGAAAAAATAGGTGGAAGGAAAGAATTGGCCCTCTAAAGATGCCGGCTCCAAAGACAGTGCATCGAGTAGCGCATCCTCGGACATCAGGGCAGCGTCCGATTCCAGTTTTTCCTTCCTGGTTAACCGCTCGCGCACTTGCGAGAAGCGCAGACCCTCAATCAGTGTTACCCTGCGCTGATGCACATCACCTCGGCTGATTTTCCCCAGAATCTGTGCCGGGGAGCTCTTTGCCGGAATAAAGTATTCGCCAGATTTGAACGATCCGGCCGTGCCACTGAGAATCGCCCATGCAACGATCGGCCACTCGGAGTCGGCAAAGCCTTCAGACACTAGTCGTCCGGCGAGGTCGGTTGCCCCCATTCCCGGCGTTACAACAAGAAAGCGCTCCTCCTGACTGACAGGGGCGCGTACCGTCTGATAAAGAAAGATCAGGCAGACCCCTAGACTGCTAATGCCGATCGCAGTGGCGAGGGTGACGAAAGCCCGAACGCACCAGGAGAAGCCTATAGATTTCTGAACCTGACGTGTCACGGAATCTGGCACCGGTCGCCGGCGAACCCTATAACTGGGTGAACACCAAAGTACCGTTCGTTCCACCAAAGCCAAAAGAATTAGACAACGCGACCTCGATGGCCGCGTCCCGAGCTTCACCGGGAACATAATCAAGATCGCAATCAGGGTCCGGCGAGTCGAGGTTAATGGTTGGTGGAATCGCCTGATGGTATAGGCTGAGTACGGTAGCCACCGCCTCGACGCCCCCGGCAGCACCCAGGAGATGTCCAATCATAGATTTGTTGGAGCTGATGAGCAGCTTGTGGGCATGGTCGGCAAAGACAGATTTGAGTGCAAGAGTCTCTGCGAGATCGCCCAGCGGAGTAGAGGTGCCGTGAGCATTAACATAGTCAACACCACTGGGGTCCACACCCGCGTTCCTCAGGGCGTTACCCATACAGCGGCCGGCACCCTCACCGCCAGGTGCGGGTTGAGTCATGTGGTGAGCATCGCCACTCACCCCGTATCCGGATAACTTGGCATAGATCCGAGCACCGCGGGCCTCGGCGTGCTCGATTGACTCCAGGACGAGGGTTCCGGCGCCTTCTCCCATTACAAAGCCATCCCGGTCCTGATCCCATGGCCGACTTGCGGCCTCAGGAGCTTCGTTTCGACGGCTTAGGGCCTTGGCCGCCGTAAACCCTGCCATGGAGGTTTGCGTAATGGCCGCCTCGGTGCCGCCCGCGATCATGACATCCGCGTCACCGAGCGCGATCATTCGGGCCGCCTCCCCGATCGAATGGGTTCCCGTCGTACACGCGGTCACAACGGCAAGGTTCGGTCCCCGCAATCCCAACATGATTGAGAGATTCCCCGACACCATATTGATAATGCTACTCGGGATATAGAAAGGCGAGACTTTACGCGGACCCTTTTCGACCATCGCGTGGGTGGTGTTTTCGATTGTCTCGAGTCCCCCGATACCTGCGCCGATCAATACACCTATACGGTCCCGATCAGTACGTTCAAGGTCGAGCCCGCTGTCGTCGTAGGCCTCCAGCCCGGCGCAAAGACCCAACTGGATAAATCGGTCCATCCGACGTGCGTCTTTTGCAGCGAGCCGTGTTTGCGGATCAAAGGCATCAGCCTGTCCTGCAATTTGGGAGGCGATGCCACTAGCGTCGAACCGCGAAATTGCCGAGATTCCGCTGCGCCCCGCCAAGAGACCGTCCCAAGTCGACTTCACATCGGGCCCGAGCGGTGAAATACAACCCACTCCAGTCACCACGACCTGTCTGAGATTGAACATAGTGTTTCCTGTCGCCTAAAAACAAAGCCGCCGGGCGCCGAGCGCCGGGCGGCTTTGACAACTATGTTTGAAAACGGTTGCCAGGAAGTTCAACCGCTAGTGTTGGCCTGGATAAATTCAACCGCCTGTTTGACCGTGGTAATCTTTTCCGCTTGATCGTCAGGGATTTCCGCGTCGAATTCCTCTTCGAGTGCCATCACCAATTCCACGGTGTCCAAGGAGTCCGCTCCCAGGTCATCGACAAATGATGCATCAGGTGTTACCTGATCCTCGCTTACGCCAAGCTGCTCCACCACAATCTTTTTGACGCGATCTTCAATACTGCTCATGAGCTTTCTAGCCTCCTAGGATTAGAAATACGGCCGCCGGCTGGTTTCTACCACTGCCGGTCTGTTCGCGGATTATAAGCCGCTTGTCGAAGCGCGATTAAACCGCATTGGCGCCGCCAAGTCCAACAAATCGAACCCTTGCAGACCTCGCATGTTCGCGCTAGGCAGGCGGCCGAAAAAAGGGAAAACCATTTGAAAACAATGGGCTCAGAGCCTTTTCTCACGACGCCATGTGCATTCCGCCATTAACATGGAGAACTTGGCCTGTAATGTAGGCCGCATCGTCGGAGATGAGGAACGCCGCCGCCTTAGCGATATCCTGAGGTTGCCCTAATCGTGCGAGAGGGATAGCTTCCAGCAGTCGACCGCGCTGCTCGTCTGGCAAGTCAGCGGTCATATCGGTTTCGATAAACCCCGGAGCGACGGCGTTGACTGTGATGCCTCGCGAGGCAATCTCTAGAGCGAGTGACTTGGTGAATCCAATCAGTCCGGCTTTACTTGCCGCATAGTTTGTCTGACCGGCATTTCCCGTCGCTCCTACGACCGAGGAGAGGTTGACGATTCTGCCGTAGCGCGCCTTCGTCATTCCCTTGAGGCACAGTTTGGTCATCCTGAACACGGACGCCAAATTCGTGCTTAGGGTTTTCTCCCATTGAGATGATTTCATCCGCAGCAGCAGATTGTCCTCCGTCACTCCGGCATTATTTACGAGCACCGTAATCGGGCCGAACTCTGATACGACGTCGCCTACGACTGATTCGCTTTGCTCTGGATCTGTGATGTCAAGCGCCATACCACTTCCCTTGCCAGCGACTTCTCCTAGTGCCCGGGTAATCCCTTCGGCCCCGGCGGCGGTCGTGCCAGTACCAATAACGGTATGCCCCCGCGATGCAAGTTCTAGTGCAATCGCTTTCCCAATCCCGCGACTGGCACCAGTAACAAGACAGACTTTGGATGAAAACTGAGTTTGAGACATATGAAACTGTTCCTCGCCGTTTTAGATTTGTACGAGCATGCTGCCCCAGGTGAACCCCCCGCCGAAGGCCTCAAAGATAACCTTGTCACCTGATTTGATGCGTCCGTCTCTCACGGCAGTATCAAATGCCAAAGGGACTGAGGCCGCTGAAGTATTTCCGTGCTGGTCGATGGTCACGACCACCTGGTCCATACTGAGTTCGAGTCGTTTCGCGATTGCATTGATGATACGAATATTGGCCTGATGCGGAACGAGCCAGTCTATCTCTGATTGGTGAATACCGTTGCTTTCCAAGATTTCGATGACGGCGTCTCCAAGAGTGGAGACGGCCCAACGAAACACTTCTTTACCCTGCATCTCTGTGTAGGCTCGCCCGTCGAGGAGATCCTGATAGGCTGTGGATACTCCCACAGGGACGCACAAGAGGTCCTTGAACGCCCCATCTGCATGAATATGGCTCGACAGAATTCCAGGGGTATCGGCTGCCTCCAAAAGCACTGCCCCCGCACCATCTCCGAAAAGGACGCATGTACTTCGATCCTCCCAGTTTAGGATTCGGGAAAAGGTTTCTGCACCGACCACCAGCGCGCATCGACTTGCTCCCGTCATGATATAGCGGTAGGCCACATCCATCGCATACAAAAACCCAGCGCAGACTGCCTGGACATCGAATGCCGGGCAGCCATGGATGCCGAGCCGGTTCTGGAGCAGGCATGCCGTGCTGGGAAATACCTGATCTGCTGTTGTGGTGGCGACCACGATGAGATCGACATCTGACGCCTGCCGGCCTGCACTTTTCAATGCCTCGCGCGAAGCCACTTCAGCGAGATCAGACGTGAATTCACCCTCAGCAGCAATATGTCGTTGACGGATACCGCTTCTGGAAAATATCCACTCTTCCGTCGTGTCCAGAAACTGTTCGAGGTCCTTGTTAGTGAGGACCTTTTGGGGGAGGTAGGACCCGGTGCCGGTAATACGGGCCGAGTGACTCACAGAGGCGCGGCCTTAGCCAACGAAACCCTGGAGGCTTCGAGATCGTGTCGGATGTGCCCGACCAAGTCCTTTTGGGCTGCCAACCTTGCGGTGTCGATGGCGTGAGAAAAGGCGAGGCCGTCAACGTTGCCATGACTTTTTACGACAGTGCCGTTTAATCCGAGCAAGACAGCCCCGTTATAAGTTCGGTGATCGAAGCGGTTTTTAAAGGACCTTAGGACGGGCGCAGCGATCAAGGCCGCAATTCGGGTCAGGAGTCCTCGGCCGAATTCCTCCCGGATCACCTGGATAAGCATCTGGGCAAGTCCTTCACTGGTTTTGAGGGCAATGTTCCCTGCAAAACCGTCAGTGACAACGAGTTGGACACTGCCATTGAATATGTCATTCCCCTCCACGTAACCAACATAATTGACGCCGCTTTCTTTCAGCAATTCATTGGCCGACTTAATCACTTCGCTTCCTTTAATTTCTTCGCTGCCAACATTGAGGAGCCCGACAGAGGGGTGGTCGATGCCTTCTAGGGTCCGGACCATGCTCTCACCCATGAGAGCAAACTGCATGAGAAGCTCTGCGGCACTGTCGATGTTGGCCCCAAGATCAAGCATGTATACGTGACCGTGTGTTCTAGGCAACGTCGAGATGATTGCCGGCCGGTCGATTTCGGAGAGCGTCTTGAGAACAAACCGCGCTGTGGCGACTAAGGCCCCAGTGTTCCCCGCGCTCACGCAGGCGTCTACTTCTCCCGAGCCAAGTAGGTTCAGGGCCACGCGCATAGAGGAATCCTTTTTAAAGCGCAGAGCGGATGCCGGGGACTCGTGCATGCCCACGGATTCTGAAGAATGAACAATATCGACTCGGTCCGAATCCACTACAGATTTCAATGCAGTGCGGATTTGCGGCTCGTCACCTACTAGAGTACAGGATAAGTCCGGGTGTCGATTGAGGGCCAGACAAACACCGCTTGCGGTGACATCAATCCCCTGATCGCCCCCCATCATATCGATGGAGAGCCGGAGTGATTCGTTAGGGTGAGCCACGCTTTCTAGGCAGAAACCTCAATAGAGGCGCTCAGCCGAGAGCGGCTAGGTTTCTGACTCTCGATCCTGGATGACCTTGCGCCCGCGGTAGTAGCCGTCCGCGGTGACGTGGTGCCGTTGGTGCAGTTCGCCGGTGACGGAGTCAGTGGATAAGCTAACTTGGTCCAGACCATCATGAGAGCGGCGCATTCCGCGCTTCGAAGGGGTTTTTCTGTTTTTCTGTACGGCCATGTTTTTTCTCTTGAGTTCGAAAAATTGAGCAACCCGGCCTAAAATAGCCGTACGCCTTAATTCGAGAAAGGGATCGGTAGAAGCCGAAGGCTTCGATCGCGACCGGATAATTTTAATGGTTTTAGTGATTTGATGTCAAAAATCAAGCCTGATCCTCCCCTGATTCTGGCGTCTACGTCGTCGTTTCGACGAGAGCTCCTTTCAAGACTCGGACTCGAATTTGAAGTAACACCGCCCGGAGTGGATGAAGTCGCCCGTTTGGGGGAAAGTGCACGGGATCTAGCGTTACGGTTATCCGGGGAAAAAGCGAACGCCGTTGCAGCGGACATTGGTGATGGACTTGTTATCGGATCTGATCAGGTCGCAGTGCTGGGAGAAGAGATTCTGGGCAAGCCGCTTGACCGCCCCGACGCCATCCGCCAACTCACGATATCGTCTGGGCGGGAAATGGAGTTGTATACGGGCTTGACTCTTATCAATGCGGCCTCTGGCACCGTGCAGCAGGATGTAATTACGTATCGGGTGAAATACCGGGATCTGACCCGTGATCAAATCGAGCATTATCTGGATCTTGATGCGCCGTTCGGATGCTGTGGAAGCCTCCGGGCAGAAAGCCTTGGGATTGCGTTGCTTCTGGAACTAAGCGGTCCCGATCCGAGTGCACTCATCGGTTTGCCCTTGATTTCCCTTGTCCAGATGCTCGAGCGTGAAGGTATTGATGTTCTGGCACGCAGATAATCAGCGTACTGTGAAAT
This sequence comes from Pseudomonadota bacterium, assembly GCA_018661145.1. GTDB lineage: Bacteria > Pseudomonadota > Gammaproteobacteria > Arenicellales > UBA868 > UBA868. Next base: position 9,559 of record JABJIU010000057.1, read on the forward strand.
CTGAAACGCCCATCGTCCTGACAATACTGACGCCAAGCTTTTCCAACAAAACCGAGCCCCAGTCTGGTTGAATTGAAAAATCAACGATAGTTGGCGCATCTAGGACTTCGCGGGCGACTTCCGTCAGTGACGCGGTGCTATCGGCTAAACCCAACTGCACCGCCTCCCGACCACTCCACACCCGTCCAGAGAACAGTTCGGGGCCTGCCTGGAGCCGGGACCCGCGCCCCTCTTCCACCGCAGCGATGAACTGAGCATGAATGTCGTCAAGGATGGACTGGAGTATCTTTTGATCTGCCAGGTCGGCAGGAGAAAACGGATCAAGCATGCCCTTATGATCGCCGGCAGTAACTAGTCGCCGCTCAATACCAAGTTTGCCAAGTGTTTCGACGAAACCAAAACCACTGGAGACTACGCCAATCGAACCCACGATGCTGGCGGGATCCACAAAGATTTCATCGGCAGCGGCGGCGATGTAGTAAGCCCCTGATGCACCGATATCAGAAATAACGGCGAGTAGGGGCTTGTCAGGATGTGTCCGTTTAAGTTCACGGAGCGCGCGGTACAGTTGACCGGACTGAACAGGGCTTCCCCCAGGGCTGTTGATGAGCGCGACGACACCCTTCGCGCCATCCGCGTTAAAAGCATCCGAGAAACTCGACTCGAGGTCTCGTGCCATGTTGTTCTGATCGAGGCCGATAAGCCCGGAGATCTCAACGACAGCGGTGAACCGGGCTGGGTGAGCTGGTGGAGAAAGCCAAATCCACCCCGTCGCGCTACCGAAAAAGACAAGCACCAGCAGTAGAGTCAAGAGACGAAACCGTCGCCGACGTCTACGATCCGTTCGATATTCAAGCGCTAGCGCCTCCACGAGGCGCTCGAGGTCGGTGCGATCCGATGCGTGGGACTGCGAAGTTGAGGTCACTTCCGATGGTCGAGTGTCGTAAGTCAAATGGCTGTCCTGATCATGGATTGGTTTCAATACCGAGCGACTGGGTAGGGTAGCGAGTATCCACTAGATAAATACCTCCCGCTTCCTCGATGATTGCGAGAACCGTCAGTCCAACCCCGTTACACGGGCCGCTCTGGCAGGCTCCGGTCTTCGGGTCATAGTGTGCCCCGTGGGTAGCGCAGATCAACCATCTTGATTCCAGATCAAAAAACTCGCCGGGTGACCAGTCCAACTCCAGGTCCCGGTGTCCGCAGCGATTGATAAATGCCGCCACGCCGTCCCTATGTCGAACAACAAACGCGGGAAGCACTTCCCCGCCAGCATGGACTTTAAACCGCACACCAATGCCGCCTTGCTTGAGCGAATGTGAGGCGCACAAGTAAGTTCTTACGTTGCTTTTAGATGGACTCATTATCGGACCGTAATCTCAGATTGGCCAATACCGACATTAGGTCGTCGGGTACGGGTGACTGTACATCCACTGTCTTGCCGGTGCGAGGATGACAAAAGCGAATCCGCGAAGCATGCAAAAACTGTCGACGGAGCCCAAATTTTCGAAGGTGACGGTTCTGATCGCGCGCACCATAGATCTTATCCCCGGCGACGGGCAAACCGGCAGCGTGGGCGTGCGCCCTAATTTGGTGCAGACGCCCCGTCATTAATTCGACGTGCATTAGAGAATAATCCTTCAAAAGTTCCAACGGCGTAAAGACGCTTCGAGCTTCACGACCATTTGAGGTCACTCTGGAACGCTTCTCACCACTGCGTCCACGCACCGTCTCCAGGCGCTGGGAGAGCGTCCGTTGCTCGCCCTGCCAACGGCCGGCAAGAAGCGCCTGGTAGGATTTTTTAATCCCGGACTGTGAATCAACCTGTCGGAGTCGAGTATGCATCTGCCGGAGGGCTTCCATGTTCTTCGCGAGCATCAGAATTCCGGACGTCTCCTTATCGAGTCGGTGAACGAGCTCCAGAAAACCTGAAGTGGTCAGTCGAAGTTGCTCAATCACGCTGACATGCTGGCCGGTACCTCCATGGACAGCTATTCCCGAAGGCTTGTCAATGATCAAGAGATCGCGATCCTCAAAAAGGAAATTGGGTTGAAAACTAGGATCCCGGTTTTCACCGGACGAATTTGCTGAGTTGGAGAGCCTTAGCGGCGGAATCCGAACCTTATCCCCGCTACTGATTCGGGTAGACGGACGTGAGCGTCCCCCATTGACCCGCACCTGGCCATCGCGCACGATGCGGTATATGTGACTCTTGGGAACACCTTTGAGTTCCCGAATTAGGAAGTTATCCAGCCGTTGGCCTGCCTCAGCATCACAGACCAGGTGAGTGCGAACCTTGGGTTTCTCCGGTATGTCCAAAAGATTAGATTGAATCAATAAATATTTGTAAAAAAGCGTTTTTTTAGCTAGACTGCCCTGGCCCTGTCGGGAAATCCGCAGACCTTTACGGTCGCGCGCTGCTGCGAGCGGCGCCGGGACAGTCGGAACGGGACGCCAAAAACGGTGATCCCAAGGGACCTTACCCTAAGTCGTTAAGGAGCGCATCTAGCGCGTCGAGACTGCCCCCTAAAACTAGCGCCCTGACACGGAGAGTGTGTCTAATATTTGTAAGGCACCGTGACGAACAGGACACCATCTATATGGTTTCATACGGATCGCCATCAAGGGGCACACCTTTCAACGTGCGCACCCCGGTGGCACAGGCGATAGAAGTGTCTCCAGTGGTTCTGGAGACTAAAGCGAATGTCGGAGAAACCCCATAGCTGAGAGGGGTGACCTCGCTTCTGCGAGAGGTTAGACACTAAGGTGTACACCCTCCCCTCCTGTTGTTCGTCCATTCCGTGTCGAAGGCGTGTCTGCGTCTCTCGAAGAGCTATAAGAATAATCAGTCGGTTACAAGCGTGGACTGAGTCCTGATTGGGACATCCCACGAGACTGGATCCGACTCACACGGAAAACATAATGAAAAGAATGCTTTTTAATGCAACCCACGCGGAAGAACTGCGGGTTGCCATCGTCGATGGGCAGAAGCTGTTGGATCTTGATATCGAGTCCTCGAGCAATGCCCAGCGTAAAGGAAATATCTACCAGGGACGGATTACCCGCGTAGAAGCGAGCCTTGAGGCAGCGTTCGTCGATTACGGGGCTGAGCGCCAAGGATTCCTGCCTCTCAAAGAGATTAGCCGTTCGCAGTTTCGAAACTTCTCGCCCTCGACCCCAATGGCGCAAGTGCGAATTAAGGATGTGGTTGAGGAAGGGCAGGAAGTTCTGGTTCAGGTAGAAAAAGATGAACGCGGCACAAAAGGTGCGGCTCTGACTACCTTTATCAGCTTAGCAGGACGCTACCTAGTCCTGATGCCGAACAACCCAAAAGGGGGTGGCATCTCCAGGCGGATCGACGGTGATGAGCGCGCTGACCTTCGCGACGCGATGTCCGGGCTCGAATGCCCAGCCGAACATTCGTTAATTGCCCGAACCGCTGGAATCGGTAAAAGTCCTGAAGAGCTTCAATGGGATCTCGACTACCTTCTGCAATTATGGACTGCGATTGCCAAGGCAGCGGGAAGTCAGGAACCGCCATTTCTGGTGTACCAAGAGAGTAACTTGATTGTCCGCACGCTTAGGGACCACCTCCGGGGCGATATTCAGGAAATTCTGGTTGACGAAGCCGCGGTGTTCGATCGGGCCTCCCGCTTTATGACTCAGGTCATGCCGCAGAACGCGGCGAAACTAAAACATTATCAGGATGCCGTCCCGCTTTTCTCGCGATTCCAGATAGAGCATCAAATTGAGAATGCATACGCTCGGTCGGTAAAACTACCATCGGGCGGAGCACTGGTGATTGATCATACTGAAGCACTCATTTCCGTCGACGTGAACTCTGCGCGCGCGACTAAAGGGTCAGATATCGAGGAAACTGCCCTTCAGACGAATTTGGAAGCCGTGGACGAACTTGCACGACAGATGCGGATCAGAGACCTTGGGGGTCTAATCGTAATTGACCTCATCGACATGACATCTGCAAGAAACAAGAAGCTGGTAGAAAACCGCCTTGACGAGGCATTGCGAAGCGACAGGGCTCGGATACAGATGGGGCATATTTCCCGTTTCGGACTTCTCGAGATGTCCCGGCAACGGTTGCGGAGTTCAATCAGCGAATCAAACTATCGGGTCTGTAGCCTATGTGACGGGACGGGTCAGGTCCGGCACGTAACGTCGTCTGCATTGAGCTTCCTCAGAATCCTCGAAGAAGAGGCACTCAAGGAGAATACTGAGGCAGTGTTTGCCGAACTGCCGGTAGAGATTGCCACCTTTCTGCTCAACGAGAAACGCCACGAGGTGAATCAAATTGAAGCCCGATTGGGGACTCGCATAGTCCTAATTCCCTCCCCTTCGCTCCACGGCTCGCAATCCAATATTCAGAGGTTGAAAAGTGAGGATTTGGATGGGAACGAGAACATACTTGCAAGTCACAAAATTAGGATCGTCTCGGACACAGACCATCAAGGAGAATACTCCCTAAGTCGAAGCAAGGGTCGAGCCGCGGTAAATCTGGACCAGATCGAAACGACCCCACCACCGCCCCCTCCCGCGCCCGCGCCCATCAAACCTGAACCCAGCGAGGGGGTGTTAGCGCGGATTTGGAAACGGTTGACGGGCGGTGCGGAAGAAGTCGAGCCCAAAAGCGAGCCTCGAAGGCGCGACCAACGGCCCCGGGGTCGGTCCGATACTCGACGAAGACCGCAGGGCCGACGCGATGACCGGCGTAGCGATGGGTCCCGGCAAAACCGCCGAACCGGTTCAGAGTCCGCTCGCAACCGGAATCAGAACAACCGTTCAGGAGACCAAAGTCGCTCCGAGGCACAAGGTGATTCCGGTAGACCGCCTCAGCGGCGGTCTCGCGGCGGCAGAGGCCGTTCAGGGGGTCAACGGTCGGGCAATCGTCCAAGCTCGACAGCGCCAACCACAGACACATCAGGCGATCGTGACACTACATCCGGAAACAGTACTCCCGGGAATGAGAAAACCGGGACGACGGGCTAGGCCAAGCGATCACTCACATCGGATAAAAAGCGCACACGTCTCCACGTGGGACGTGTGCGGAAACATATCCGCCACGGCCAGCTTATCCAGTTGGTATTCCCCTGATTCTGTGAGGTAGGCGGCATCACGGGCGAATGTGGCCGGGTTGCAGGAAACGTAGCCAATCATCTCTGGTTTGATCTTCGTACTGACCGCGTTTAAGGCCTCAAGGGCACCGCTCCGTGGTGGATCGATGAGGACACGCGAGAAATACTCCGGATCCCAGTCCGCCAGCGACTCTCCATATAGGTCAAGTACTTCGAACCTGACATTATCGATATTGTTCACCTTTGCATTGGTCCGGGCTTGGGCGACAAGGGTCCGATCACCCTCTATACCGATCACCCGATGGGAGTTCCCCGCAAGCGCCAGAGAAAAGTTTCCCAACCCGCAAAAAAGATCGAGGACACAGTCCTGCTCACCGGGCCGGAGCCAGTCGGAGACCAGTTCGACGATACGTTCGTTTACCTCGCCGTTGACCTGAATAAAGTTCGTAACCGAAAACACGATCTTGAGTTTAAAAGTGTTTAGTGTGTAGAACAGTTCGGGAACGGCTTCGGGTGATACTGGCGTTGCTGTCTCAGGTCCTTTAGCCTGTGTATAGATGACGAGGCCCTGCTCTGCTTCGAAGTCACGCAACAGCGCTAAGTCTTCATCGGTCAGTATCATCAGGTGCCGGAAGACCAGCG
>JABJIU010000141.1 GCA_018661145.1 Pseudomonadota bacterium
GGGCTTCCAGGTTTCGTCTGCCCACTTCTCGCGAACCCTCTTATGCTTCTTTTCAGGCTGAAAATTCTCAAGCACCCACCCTTCGACCCATTCATATACGGGCGGTGGAATCGGTAAATCAAACACCGGCGTATCGACTTCGACATAGGAAGCCATTTCATCATAACTCACTGTCACCAGAAGAGGATGTAGGGTTTCGTCCTCTTCTTCCTGCTCGCACACTACAAAGACTCCGGGCTGGCGCGCCGTAAGGTTGGCATAGTAACTTTCAGCGTCGTCAGCAAAGAGTTCAATACAGTAGCCTTCGAAGAGAAACTGCTCGCTGCTATCACACTGGTAAATACTCGTACAGGATACACCGCTGGACTGTCCTTTGGCGGGAAGCACTCCCAAAGCTGACCAACTGTCGAGCATCCACGCCTTATCCGGATATGACCGTCGCTCGATGATTATAGAAACAGGAAATCGATCTTTCATAAGTTATCAGGACTTGCCTGTGGAACGATATCGGTTCACTATAACTGTGTCACTATTGCTAACTCAACACGCTGAATGATCAACCATGTCTGCCGAAACTGAAGGAACACGTGAGATGTATCGCCCAGTGCTTTCAGATGAAGGCCTGGATCCAACCCGGCCGGTAACGGCCCGGGATGAGTTTGGCGACCCCCGCGAGCTCAACATTGCAGGAGAGTGCCCGCTCACGATCAAAGTCGATCACGCCGAGGTGGTGACATTGATGACGCTCGGCACCTACCCCGAGAAACTCACCCTGGGTTATCTACGTAACCAACGACTGATAGACGATATCAACGAAATCGCCGAAGTCCGTGTTGACTGGGATCGTGAGACGGTTGACGTATTTACCGCTCACGGCGACGGTATTGTTGACCTCCATGAAAAGATTGCCAAACGCACAGTGACCAGCGGTTGTGGGCAGGGAACCATCTTCAGTTGCACGCTGGACAAGCTTTATGACACCCGCCTGCCGCGGGTTGAGATTTACCAATCGACAATCTATGCGCTGCTGAAGACGATTAATTCGTACAACGAGATTTACCGGGCGGCGGGGGCGGTGCACGGTTGCGCACTGTGTGAGGGCTCGCGGATGCTCTACTTTGTTGAAGATGTCGGCCGACATAACGCGACCGATACCATTGCTGGAGAGATGTGGCTGCAAGACATTGGCGGAAATGACAAAATCTTCTACACCACCGGCCGCTTGACTTCCGAAATCGTTATGAAGGCGGCGCACATGGGTGTGCCGATTCTGATATCGCGATCCGGCATTACCCACATGGGTCTGGAACTTGCGCAGGACCTCGGGGTGACCCTGATCGCCCGAGCCAAGGGTCGACACTTTCTCGTCTATAACGGCGAGGACACAATCCAATACGACGAGATCCCCCAGCGAAAAACCGTCTTGGCCACCGGGCAAGACTCCTAGTTGTTTAGACCGGCAGGGCTTGATACCAGCCGGCCGACTCCACCAAACGAACGTCGACGCCATAAAGCGCGGACAGGCGATTTTCGATCAGCATCTCGCTTTTAGGTCCGTCCGCCCAGACTCGACCCTGATTCAGCATCACGACCCGGGTAACCTCGGGCGGAATCTCGTGAATATGGTGGGTCACCAATACCAATGTATGGCCTGAGCGGATCAACTGCCGCATGGTCTGCAAATACTGAAAGGTTGCAGCCAAATCCAGGCCACTGGTGGGTTCATCGAGGATCAAATGAGTCGGTGTGTTCACCAGAGCGCGGCCGAGCAGCAAGCGGCGCTGCTGTCCCGAAGACAACTCTCCATACGGGCAGTCCGCAAGATCCTCAATATCCAGCCTGGCAAGCACGGTTTGTACCCGCTCGTGCTGATCCTCAGTCAGCTTTTGATGACCCCAGATACCAACACTGCTGAAAAAACCTGAAAGCACCACCTGTCGGCCAAGTACCTCCGGTGAATAGACTTCCTGAAGCTCAGCCGAGATTATCCCGAGCTGACGACGCAGTTCCCAAATATCACCGCGTTCCTTGCCGAGAATTCTCACCACGGGGTGTTCTCGCCAAAGGGGATAAATCTCCCGCATCAGCAGCTTCAGTAGGGTCGTTTTGCCAGCGCCGTTCGGACCCAGAATCGCCACACTCTCATGCTGGGAGAGCGTGAGACTGAAATCATCAAATACTTGGTTGTCACCGCGACAGACTGTAGCGCCGACAATCTCAATAAGCGGTGTGTCGGCTTTAGAATCCGGCACCACAGCGGTAGAGACCAGAAGCGATTCAGGCAAGTTTGATATCGTCCTCTATCGTGACGTCAAGGTGGGTTTCGCCGAGTTGCAGCCTGACGGTGGCATTCAGCGTTTCGTTCCCCTGCAAAGCGCCGGAGGCAATGCCGTCACGCACCGCCTGCTCAATTTCCCGCTGGGATTGAATTCCGACTTTTTTTAGAAACTTGCGTAATTGAATATTGAAAACCTCTTCGTCCATGACGTCCTCCGGTGATAAATACTAGTTAGCATTGGACAGGCTCGATAGACTCGAGCAACTCTTGCAGTTCACGATTGCGGGCCTGATCCTGGAAGGGTTGGCTATCGGCAAACTCGGCAATAGAGATCTCAGCTACACGGATCCCCCGATGGAGCATCTCCAGCGCTTCGTCTTCCCGGCCGAGCTTTTTAAGCGTCGCTGCGGAATAAAACAGCCCATCACGGCTTTCCGTGCGCATTTTTTTTAAACTGGCAAGCGCGCTCTCAAATTCATCAAGCCAAAAGTGGCACTTGCCATCTTTTTCAAGAAGATCATCCGGACAGAAGGGATTGATCCGCATCGCCCAGGCTACTTTCTCAAGGCCCTCCTGCGGTTCCCCAAGATACAGCCGCATCTCAGCGTTTTTACCAATAATGTAGGAGTCACTGGGACAGAGTTCTTCCGCCCGGTCGTGATGATGACGCGCAAGATCAAAGTCTCGTAGATTTAAAGAGATCGACCCCATGATTCGGTTGGCTTCGTGGTCATCCGGATCAAGTTCCAGTGCGCGGCTCGCTGAGGCACGACAGATGTCAAACCAGTCCTTCGGATAGGCCTCCGGCTGCCATCCCGCACAATTCGCTAAAGAGCATGCCTTCCAGGCATACGCGCGGGCATAAGTGGGATCAGTCTCTATAGCCTTTTCAAAGAGCGCGAGCGCCTTGGGCGCTTCGGAGCGGGTGAGATTACTGCGCCGATGATATTCAAGCCCTTGCAGTACCATATCGTAGGCAGAAAGATTCTCCGGGCGGGCATTGCTGACGCGTTTGGCCTCATTGGCTTCTACCCTTCCCGCGATGGTTGCTACGATCGTTTCGATAATCTCATCCTGGGTGTCAAAAATCTCATCAATGGTTGTGTCAAATTTCTCGGACCAGACCGTCGACTCATTCTGGACGTTAGTGAGACTGGTTGTGATACGCATCTTGTTACCGAGTTTTCGTACGCTGCCGTCCAGGATATAGCGAACTCCAAGATCCCGACCGATCTCCTTGGGGCCCATCTGTTTGTCCCGGTAGGAAAAACTGGCGTTGCCCGAAACCACCGTGAGGCTTCGAAAACGAGACAACGATGCGATCAAATCCTCAGAGAAGCCTTCACAAAGATACGCCTGCTCCTCGTCCTTGCTGAGATTTTTGAAGAGCATGACCGCAAGCGAGCCAGATTCGGCTTCGTTTACCGCGACCTGGGGCGTCTCGGCCTGCTGCAGATATCGGACGCCGCCTTGGCCCTTGATGACAAAGTAGGCCTGCACTGGCTTTTCTATGTTTTTCAGTTCAAGCCTACCGGCATCTTCAAAAGACACCATGATCTTTTGGCCGATCATGTCGAATACAGTCTTGGAGACACATATACCTGCCGGTTGGGCTTCAGCCTCCAGCCGTGCCGCGATGTTGACGGCGTCCCCAAAGAGGTTGTCTTCGGTCACCATCACGTCGCCGAGATTAATCCCCACCCGAAACACCATCTGCCTGTCCTCGGGTATGTCCTCGTTGAGTGAGGCCATTCGCTCCTGCATCTCCACCGCGCAACGCGTTGCATTCACCGGACTTGAGAATTCTGCAATGATGCTGTCGCCGGCTGAACCGAAAATTTTTCCGCCGTGCTCAGCCACCACACCATCAATGACCTGCCGTCGCCGACTTAAATCGCGCAGGGTAGGCTCTTCATTGGCCGCCATCATCTTGCTGAATCCGACCACGTCTGAGGCCAGAATTGTGCTCAGCTTCCGTTCCACAGATTGCTCTCCTTATGCTCTACTCCAGGCCGTCTGGCCTTCGAGCTGTAACGCGATTATATGACCCTTGATTTACCTGGCTTCAATCCGTTAATCCTCTGTCCTGGACAACGTAACGGGGTTACCATGGGGTGTGTTGAGGTAGGCATTTCTCCACGCGTTAACCCGGTTTTGAATGTCATCTGAGTACACGATGGTTTTGCTCGTCAGAATGCGTTCCAGCGTAATTACCCACATCCGGTAGTAGGAGTCACCAGGGTCGGCTTCTTCTTTTTTGCTGTCAATGCTGTCGTTTTCCCCGTTGTCACGGGCCGCTGCAATTTCTGCAGACAGCGTCTCGGTCCACTCGCCCCACGAAAAGCACCCTCGCTGGTGAAGTCCGACGACCAACGCGAAGATCTGTGCCTGCCACGGGTTAGCAAACACCGGTTCATTCCGATCACCGGGCAAGGCGCTCGCGGGCGGGCAAGAACCAGCGCTCACGCGCTTTCCAAGTGGGGCTCCCACAGATCTACCCGAACTGCGAACATCGCACTGGCCTGATGGTTTTCACCCCAAATTTCCCAAGACGAAAATCGAATACTGTAGAGGTGTTCCGCCTCGCGATATCCGAGCGCGTTTCGATCAGCAAAAACATGAGCGCCATGGTGGCGCTCGATCTCGCCAATCTTGCCCCGAACATATCCAGGCACCCGAGTATGGCCCGGCGTCACTTCCTCGCGGACTCTCACCTTGTCACCCAGCGAAAACTCAGGATGTTTTTCGGTTTCCATCTCAACGGATCCACTGCGCAAAAGAATCTCTCCGACATCCTTGGCCTGCAAGGCAGATAAACCTGAATCAGTCGCATCGGAATCCAGTTTGCCGGTCTTAAGTTCCTGTTTCGAGATAAAGTCTTTTTCCAGCAAAAGTGTTTTCAGCCCTACCCACCAGTTCTCGTAGTAACTGTGACGCAAATAATCCTCGGGTGTCTGGCGTTCTCGGGCATGGCGGGATTGGTCCAGGTTCCATCGGCCGAGAAATCCCACGGCAAGCGTTAAAGCGAAAACCCGTTTCTCCCAGTGCGCATGAAAGACCGGTTCAGAAGACTCAAGCTCCGGCGATATAGGGCCAAGGCCTTCCAGTCCACCAAGATCGTGGCTATCCCTCACGATGAGACCGCCGTATCGTTATCATCATTGTCGACGCAAACCTCTTCTACCCCGATCATGCTGTTACGGGTAACGATCTCGGCCAACTTATCCTCTGGCCACCCTTTCGATTCCGCGGGCTGTCGCGGAAGAACGAGATAGCGCATCTCGGCCGTGGAGTCCCAAACCTGGATGTCGACGCCGTCATCAAGGTGGGTGCCAAACTCCGCCAGCACGCCACGGGGGTCACTGACCGCCCGAGCCCGGTACGGAGCTGACTTGTACCAGACCGGTGGCAGGCCCAGCACCGGCCAGGGGTAGCACGAGCAAAGCGTGCAGACAACAAGGTTGTGGATCTTGGTTGTATTTTCGACGACCCGCATGTGTTCGCCCTGGCGTCCCGTGAACCCCAGCGACGCAATCGCGGCATTCGCATCCTTGAGCAACCACTCTTTGAACTCGGTCTGAGTCCAGGCTTTTGCGACGACCTGCGCCCCATTGCGTGGACCCACTTTGTGCTCATAGGTCTCGATCAGGGCATCCAGCGCCTCTTCGGACACCAGGCCTTTCTCCACAAGCAACGACTCCAGCGCCTTTACTTTTAGCGCGAGATCGCTGGGCGGTTCGGTATGGTCGTGGGAGTGATGATCGTCTGACATGATCGCCAGTTTACCGTGACTGCTTGATTCCTCTCAATCCCAGATTCGCTCCTCCGAAATAATCTGGCGAAGCACGACGCGAACCCTAAATCGAGTCAGGAACAGGCTAGCGACGGACCAATAACATGATGGGGCGCTTGCCCGAATCGTCCAAACCCACTTCGAATACATCGAAATGCTTTTGTGCGGCAGAAAGAAATCCATCACGGGTGTAATCGTGATCGGGTATTGGATTTGCCAACTTTTGGATTTCAAGTGGGCAATCTGGTATTTCAAGTGGATTCATAAAAACGAGATAGCGTGAGCACACCCTGGCAAGTGCGGTCATGATCGAATCATGATCACCCATCGACTTGTTGGCTCGTTTGCTTCCCCAATAAATGTAGTGATAAGTGCTGATCACCTGGACCAGATCGAACGGTCCACCGTACGCGCTTGGATTCGCGGCAACATCTTCGATTGAGGCATTTTGAATTTGCACGTTGTTGAGCGCCAACGCCTTGGCCGCACGCTGAGACACATCAATAAAATGCGGGAAAAGATCGATGCCGACCGCACGCTCGCACTCGGGCCGCTGCGCAATACGAAATAGGAAATAGCCCTTGCAGCATCCCACATCCAAGAAGCTGTGGATGTGCAGCGGATATAACGGCGACACCATTCGCCAACGGCGGGACACCTTACCCTGGGCAATTATCTGGCCGTTGCGGATCTGGTACGTGTGATTGGTTGGATAACCGAGAAGATCGTCGTTTAGGATTTTGTTTGGATGGCGATCCGATCCCCTCAGTCGATCAATCCATTGACGCCACTGATACCGCAATCGGGTTTTCAGGTGCGGGCGCACTAGGGCGCCTTCGGGTCGTGATTGCATCCGCCTATCCACTTACGAATCTCTCATCCTCTGATGGAATGGCGAACCGTTGGCGATTGATGCTGACCTGAGCCCGATCGACGTCGCTTTCTATTGTCACGCGATTCAATTTCCGTCATGTTTAGACTCTCTAATACTCAATACTGACGTCTCGATTAGTTGAACTATCGAAGACGGGCGCGCCATCGTTGCTTTTGCACTTGCAACGACTCTTCACTACCGTCGTGCCAGGAGTCCATCCACTTATCGATGGGCAAGAACGTGTTGCCATAATTGAGATTAAAGTACTGGTGATGCAACTGATGATACCAGTCCCCGGTATTCACCTTTAGTTTCCGTCCAAGCTTGAGATATTCGAACCCCGAGTGAGATACAGTTGGATTCAGTGCCTGGTACATCCCTGTCACGAGGATGACAATCGGGTGAACTGGAACGAACCACCACAGAACAAACGGGGAAAAGTACAGCAGGTGCTCGATTGGGTGCATGGATATTCCACTCCATGGCCCAATATCAACGTTTCGATGGTGCAAGCTATGCACACTCCGATACATCGGGCGCCAGTGCAAAAACCTATGGCCCGCGTAAAAATTGGCTGTCGACCAGAAAAACAGGATATAGATTGACGCAACAAACCACCAGGGGTTCTCAACGATTGGCAGGTGTCCGGAAGCGTAAATCCAATAGCTGATTGCCTCGAAACCGGTCCATACCGTGACCCCCGAAACAATACTCCAAAACATGTTGTCTTTAACCTGATCACCCCACAAGAACGCCTTGGGGTCGGCCGCCAGAGCATTTCGGTTCATTCGATATTGCCGACCCTGCTTGTTTTGTCTGTGCAGCCACCAGTGCAGGCTGCCCGCGAAGAAAAGGAGAAGCGCGCAATTACGTAGCCATAGGAGCGCAATCCAACCCGGCGCGAACACGGTCATTGTTTCGAGCGATGGCGTCAGGAACCACCATATTGGAAACGCCATCGCCAGATATATGAACCCCAAGGGGAACAGGATGTCGAAGAACAGATAACGTAGCGCGGACGCCACACGAAACGGCCGGGAGTAAAGTGGCGGGATACTTATATTGTCCGGCTCATAGTCTCCCGATAAAGGATGTTTTGCTCTTGACTGCATATCTCATCTAAAGCTCAAAAACGCTTTTTCCAGTAGCTTGCTAGCCGAACAATGCATAGGCCTCCTTGGCCTCGCTAAGGACGAAGCGATGCGTGAATATCTGATCGAGATCAATGCCACGATCGGCAATATATTGGGCGCATTCAGCTTGTTCAAATGACCGGAACGTCCAGGATCCCATGATCGTGATCGATCAAAAAATCAGTGCGAGTCGCTTCTTAGTCCACTTGATAGGTGGAGCATCCAGTCCACAACGAAGTTCACCGCCACAGTAAGACCGGCAATGGCGATCGCCGGCAGCAAAGGTGTAATGTCGTTGTAGTTGATCAATGTGGCCGTTTCCCGAACCATCGACCCCCAATCTGCCAGGGGTGGCTGAATCCCTAATCCAAGGAAACTGAGTGCTGCAATAAAAAGAAAGACGAAACAAAAGCGCAACCCAAACTCTGCCAACAGCGGTGCTGTGATGTTTGGCAACACCTCTTTACGAATTATCCATCCCATCCCTTCGCCTCGCAGCCGCGCTGCTTCAACAAATTCCATAACCACCACATTCATCGCAGCAGAGCGGGCAATACGAAATACTCGGGTACTATCCAGCAGCGCAATAATCAGCACCAGTGATGGAATAGAAGTGCCGAAAACGGTGAGCAGCAACAAGGCAAAGACCAGAGACGGAATCGCCATCAGTATATCCACGAGGCGGCCTATCAGCATATCGTAAGCCCCGCCCAGTATGGCTGCCAGCATGCCCAACGTACCTCCCACAAAAAACGCAATCGCTACTGTGAGGAATGCTATGCCGATGGTGTTTCTTGCTCCATAGATCAGCCGAGTGAGCATGTCGCGGCCGATGTTGTCAGTACCGAAAACAAACTTATCCGACCACAGTTCATATGACGATCCAACAATTGCAGTCTCCCCGTAAGGGGCAAGCAGCGGCGCAAACAATGCAACAAAGGCATAAGCCAGGATTGCGAGAACGCCGACCTTGGCACTGAGGGGGGCTGTCCAGAGCAGTTTCAGCATCGTTGGATACGTCTATCGCGGGTGCAGCAACCGGGGGTTGGAAACAATCGACACAATATCTGCTAGCAAGTTGAGCAAAATATAGACCGCCGCAAAGATGATAGCGCAGGCCTGAACTACGGGCAGATCGCGCTTGGCGACGCTGTCCACCAACAGTTGCCCGAGGCCCGGGTAGACAAAAACGACCTCCACCACCACGACCCCCACCACCAGATAAGCCAGATTAAGGGCGATCACGTTCACGATCGGCCCCCAGGCATTAGGCAGTGCATGATAAACAATCACCCGAAACGCCCGTGTGCCCTTTAGGTGCGCCATCTCGATGTATGGACTTGAGAGCAGATTGATAATTGCCGCGCGTGTCATCCGCAGCATATGCGCGAGCACTACCAAGGTAAGAGTCAGCGCCGGGAGAATCGTTCGAAACAACTGATCCCCAAACGCGAGGTTGGTACTTACATTAGAAATACCGGGGAATATCCCCGCTTTCACAGAAAGAAACAGAATCAGGATATAAGCAACAAAGAACTCAGGAAACGAGATAGAGGTCAGCGTCGTCAGGTTAACAATCCGGTCGAAAATACTGTTTCGATACAACGCTGCCAGCAACCCCAAAAGCAGCGCCAACGGCACCGCAAACGCCGCCGCCAAGCCGCCTAAGAACAACGTATTGGAAAGGCGGGTTCCGACAAACTCGGAGATATCTCTCTTACTTGCAAGAGACTGGCCGAGATCACCCGTGAAAATTCCGCCAAGCCATTCGAAGTAACGAATATGTGCGGGCCGATCCAGCCCGATCTCTTTTCTAAACGCGGCAACGGTCTCAGGGGTTGCAGACTGCCCTAGCATCGCCTGGGTGATATCGCCCGGCAGCAATTCCACCACAAAAGCAATAATCAGCGACACAGCAAACAGTGTCAGTAACCCCAACCCTAAGCGCTGGAGGATAATTCTTGCTAGTGATGACACTTGACCGCCCTGAAGGATCTCAAATTGGGCCTTGCAACGAGCCTCATACCCAAAAACCCTGGCGAGGCATCGGCCCTGCCAGGGTTGATTGGGCTATTAACCAGTGACTCTAATCAGGCAAACCACCAGCGTTCAGCCGCTTTACAGCCATCTAACTCCCAGTTACCGCCGATCACATCAGGATGGCGAACCTTGTCGTTGATTGCAAAGATGTCCTGCAGGAAGAGCGGCAGCACGGTAGCACCGTCATTATGGACAATCTGTTGCATCTCTACATAGATCGCCCGCCGTTTAGTGGGGTCAGTTTCTACTCGCCCCTTCAGAAGCAGATCATCGAACTGGGCGTTTTTCCAGTAGGTGTCATTCCAGGCAGCTTCTCCCCAGTACACAGTAGAGAACATCATATTCTCCGTGGGACGACCTGACCAGTAACACGCCGAAAACGGCTTTTTCATCCAGACGTTCGACCAGTAACCATCATCCGGCTCCCGAACCACCTCAACATTGATACCTGCCGGTCGCGCGGTCTCGGCCATCATCTGGCCGGCATCAATTGAGCCACCGAAACCAGTCTCTGCCGCGTGAAACTTGACATTGAGGCTGTCAAAGCCCGCTTTCTTCAGGTGATACTTGGCCTTGTCCGGATCGTAGCCACGCTGTGGCAGTTCATCAGTGGTAGCGCGATAAACATTAGCCGGACCAATGGGGTTATCGTTACCCAACTCGCCATATCCGCGTGCGACCACCTGGAGCCACTGCTCCCGGTCGATGATGTACTTCATGGCTGTCCGGACGTCGTTATTATCAAACGGCGCCACGTTGGTCAGCATCGGAAGCGTAACCTGCTTGTTACCTTTGGTGACATCGACCACGATACCTGGCTGACGCTTGAGCAGGTCAGCGGTCTTAGGCGCTACGTTGTTCATCGCGTCAAGCTCACCCGTGCGCAGGGCATTTTCCCGAGCTGACGAATCAGCGATCTGGAGTGTCTCCACTTCATCAAAGAAACGTCGGTTGGGCTTCCAGTAGTTGGGGTTAGCTTTAGTCAGGGTACGTACACCCGGCTCGTGCTCAACCAGAGAAAAGCCGCCTGTGCCTGTGCCAGATTGCCAGTCGACGGTGCCGTCTCCGTTAGATGGGCAGATCAATATGTGATAGTCGGTGAGGATGAAGGGGAAGTCAGCATCGCCGCCTGACAGTTCCACCACGACTCCGTATTTACCGTCGGCTTTGACTGACGTTACTGCGCCCAACTGACCTTTGGCTGCAGACTTTGAATCTTCGCCCAAATGATGATTAAGGGAATCAACGACGTCCTCAGACGTCAGTGATTTGCCGTTGTGAAATTCGACACCTTGGCGGACCTTGAAGTTCCAGGTCTTCGCGCCATTACTGCCCTCCCAGCTTTCTGCAAGTTCCGGTACGAGCTCCCCTGAGGGCGCGACCTCGGTCAGGTTGTTACGCAACTGGCCGAACTGCACGTTCAACATGTAGTGGTCGAGAATCTGGCCCGGATCCAGCACATCGCTGGTGGCACCACCCGTCACACCCTGGCGAAAACGTCCACCCTGCTTGGGTGCCGCCATCGCGCTTTGCATATAAAGACCGGGTGCCATCGCACCGAGGCCCATGGCGGAAACGCGCGAAAGAAATTCACGTCGACTCATACTGCCCTTGGACACCTTGGTTTGCAGGCGGTTGAGTTCTTTTTGCTGTCTGCTATACATACGCTTTCATCCTCCGTAATTATGTCAAATACTGTCGTTTTCAGACAAAATCTACTCTTCCCCAGATCAGGGGCTGAGGGGAAACTAACCCGCAATATCCTTGCTGTCAACGAGGATTTGGGGCAGATAGAATGCTTTGGGCCAGGTGGGACTCAACCCACATCTAATATAGGCAACCCAGTCATGGACAAACCCTCTCGAACTGCTGTTCCTGAAGCCGGCGCGCCAATCGAGGTTCCGGTAATGTATGCTTGGCCGCCGAGGCCGTTAGCGGCTTTGCGATGGATTCTTGCAGGATGGCTGCTTCCCTGGTGGGGATGTTTCGCATTATTGGCCGTCTCATGCTGGTACTTCTTCACACCAGATCTTGCGTCGATGAAGGTACTGTCCTGGGAGTGGATGTCTCTAATCTGGCTGCGTAACGCGGTACTGCTTACCCTCTTCGCGGCGCCCCTGCACTGGTGGCTTTATACCCGGCAGGGCCAACAAGATGAAACCAAACTGAACAAAACGTGGCAGCCCAGGACCTCGTCCCGCTTTTTATTTAACTCACAGCTTAAAGACAATGTTTTCTGGTCCCTGGTCAGCGGCGTAACGATCTGGACGTTCTTTGAGTCGATTACCTTCTGGCTGTATGCGAATGGCTACGTGCCGGTAGTTCAATGGAAAGGGTCAGAGCTGTACATCCTGACTCTGGGAATTGTGACCGTTTTCTGGAGTCCATTACATTTTTACTTCATCCATCGACTGCTGCACTGGCGCCCGCTTTA
>JABJIU010000063.1 GCA_018661145.1 Pseudomonadota bacterium
CGAGCACTGGCAGGGAGAACTCAATCGCCAGGAAAGAGAACACGCCCAGCGTGGTCACCACATCGTGCACCAGCGCAATTACCGCACCGACTGCAAAACGCCATTCAAACCTGAACGCAACGTAAACCAGGATGCCGATTAACGCGTAGAGCATGGCCAGTCCGCCCTTCTCAGTGAGTTCGCCACCCACCTGGGGACCGACAAACTCCACGCGGCGCATCTGAACCTGGCAATCCACAATGCTTCCATCCGCGGTCGTACATTGCTGCAGGCTACCCTGCGCGCCTTCGGCCAGAGTCTCTCCGACCGCACTCCTGAGCGCGCCCACGACATCACTACTCTGCTCGGAGGCCGCCTTGCCGGCGCGAACAGGCAACCGCACAAGAATATCCCGGGAGGTCCCAAAGTACTGGACGATGGCGTCGTCTATCCCGGCGTCCCCCAGAACCGTACGGACCGTAACGGGGTTAACCGATTGAGTGTATTCGATTTCTACCAAGGTTCCGCCGGTGAAATCGATTCCGAAGTTTAGGCCACGAAGACCCAGAGATCCGAGACTCGCAACCAGCAGCACGAGCGATAAAATCAGGGCGGCTCGGCGTTTGCCGAGGAAGTTGAACTGGGTAACCTGTTTAAAAATTCGCATTGCTTTAGCCGTCAGATTGCCAACCCTTTGATCCGCTTTCCGCCATAAAGGAAGTTGACCAGAGCGCGGGTAACAATAATCGCAGTAAACATGGAAGTAATGATTCCGATGCTCAGCGTCACAGCGAACCCTTTTATAGGCCCGGTTCCAAAGTTGAACAGGACAATTGCCGCAATTAAGGTAGTAACGTTGGCGTCGACGATAGTCGACAGGGCCCGTTCATAGCCGGTATGGATACTAGCCTGGGGAGTTGCACCATTTTGAATCTCTTCACGAATGCGCTCAAAGATCAACACGTTCGCGTCGACGGCCATACCCACAGTCAGCACAATGCCAGCCACACCAGGCAGCGTCAAAGTCGCCTGCAGGATGGAAAGCACAGCGACAATCAGGACAAGGTTGAGTGCGAGCGCAACATTCGCAAAAAGACCAAACACCCG
Organism: Pseudomonadota bacterium; assembly: GCA_018661145.1. Lineage (GTDB taxonomy): Bacteria > Pseudomonadota > Gammaproteobacteria > Arenicellales > UBA868 > UBA868. The sequence goes on from JABJIU010000063.1 coordinate 1,087, forward strand.
GTAGTAGATCGCCATGAATATGAGCACCAAAACAAAGCCCACTATCACGGATCGGAATCCCTGATCGATGTTTGCCTGACCGAGGCTCGGACCCACTGTTCGCTCCTCAATAATCTCGACCGGTGCCGCTAGCGATCCCGCCCGGAGCATTAGCGCCAGATCCTGAGCTTCCATAACGCTGTCTAATCCCTCTATCTGAAAACGTTTGCCAAGTTGATCTCGGATAACCGGAGCAGTAATCACCTCCTCAATACGCTGCTGGGTTCGTAACACCCTGCCCTGATCGTTCTTCAGGGGTAACCCGTCGGCATCCGTCCGAATAGTGGAGCGGTTCTCGATATACAGCACCGCCATGCGCTTGCCGATATTTTTCCCGGTTACTTTCTGATTGATCCTTGCCCCAATCGCATCCAGCGTAATACTGACGATTGGACCACCGCTTTGCGTATCGATACTCGCTGCGGCATCAACGATATTCTCGCCCGAATAGATCACACGTTTCTCGACGAGGACTGGTCGCTCGTCACGAAAGCGGTATATTTTTGACCCCGGTGGCACCTTGCCACCCAGCGCAGCCTCCAAGCTGTGCTCCTCATCCACCATCATCATCTCAAGCGTAGCAGTACGACCGAGAATACGCTTCGCACGCGCTGTATCCTGTACGCCCGGGAGCTGCACCACAATTCTCCGGTCGCCCTGGCGCTGAACCACGGGCTCCGCAACGCCCAACTCGTCAACCCGATTACGAAGTGCTGTGATGTTCTGCTCAAGGGCAAACTTAAACAGTTGATCGATCTCCGCCTGCACAAGGTTTGCGCGGAGCACATCTTCAAACCCCGCTTCTCCTCCAGTCGCGTCCAGACCGGGAAGTTCCTCGCGAATGGTTTTCAACGCAGCCGCTGCCGACTCTGCCGAACGGAGGGTGACCGTGATTCCGCCTGAGGTATCGCGGGCGATACCACGGTAACGGATCTTGGCCTCCCGAAGCGTCGACCGCAGATCTGTAACATAGCGATCTTCCGCGCGACGCTGGGCGGACTCCATATCGACCTCAAGAAGAAAGTGGACACCGCCTCGAAGATCGAGGCCGAGATACATGGGCAGCGCGCCGACCCCGGAGAGCCAATCTGGTGCTGCTGGCAGCAGCGTCAACGCAATCGTGTAGCCCGACGGAAGTCGGGCCTCCAGCATGTCGCGGGCCTGTAACTGGGCATCCGTTGTGGGAAAACGGATACGAATTCCCGAATCGTCGAGCGCCAGCGAGTCGTAGCCAAGGCCCGCCTCATCTAGTACTTTTTGCACCTGCTCAAACTCACTCGCTCCGAGACTCCCCCCGCGAGCCCCGCGCAACTGAACGCCGGGATGATCGCCAAAAAGGTTGGGCAACGCGTAAAACGCGCCTGGCAGGATAACCACCGCAATGACCAGCCATTTCCACCACGGCGTATGATTGCGCATCGACTTAGTAGGTACCCTTGGGCATAACCTGCGAGACGGCTTGTCTTTGGACCTTGACGTTCAGTCCACTGGAGATTTCGACGGTAATGAAATTGTCGTCGACCTCAATCACCTTCCCCAAAAGACCGCCGTTGGTGACCACCTCTTCCCCTTTAGACAATGCCGCCACCATCTCCTTGTGCTGCTTTGCGCGCTTTTGCTGAGGGCGAATCAGCAAAAAATAGAAAAGGACAAAGATGACGACCAGCGGTAGAAGACTGAACAAGCTCCCGCCTGCTTCTCCCCCCACCTGGGCATAGGCGTCGGAAATCAGGAAATCCATTATGCTCCCTCTTAATTCAGGACGTAGAAAGGCGCGCGATTATACGACATTGGCGTTTTGACCACCGAAAACCGCCATAAATTCATCGGCAAAGGCTTGGAACCGCCCGCCGGAAATTGCATCACGGATATCGGCCATCAGCGTTTGGAAAAAGACCAGATTGTGCAATGTACAGAGTCTTGGCCCCAGCAGTTCCCTAGTGACGTGCAAATGGCGCAGATAAGCCCGGCTAAACTGCCTACAGCCTGAACACGGGCAGTCCGGATCCACCGGTCGGGTGTCGTCACGGTTGGCTGCATTTTTTAGGCGCACGATGCCACGGCGGGTGTATAGCCAGCCGTTGCGGGCGTTTCGGGTTGGCAGAACGCAGTCGAACATATCAATGCCGCACGCCACTCCAGCAAGCAGATCTTCAGGTTTCCCGACACCCATAAGATACCGCGGCCGATCGACTGGCATGGCGGGTGTAACAGCATCCAGGATCCTCAACATATCCTCTTTCGGTTCTCCCACAGAAAGCCCCCCGAGCGCATAGCCATCAAAACCAATCTCCTGCAGACGCTCAAGCGCTTCTAGCCGGAGCGCTTCATGCATGCCTCCTTGGGCAATCCCAAAGAGCGCCTGGTCGGGGGCCAGTGGGTAGTCCCGGCAACGCTCTGCCCAACGAAGCGACAGCGCCATGGACTCGCGTGCCTCGGCGACGGTTGCGGGATAGTCCGTGCATTCATCAAAGCACATGACGATGTCCGAGCCCAAAGCTCTTTGCACCTGCATGGATGTCTCTGGCCCGAGAAACACACTAGATCCATCCACCGGCGAGCGGAATGTCACTCCATCCTCTTTAATATCTTTTTTCTTCGCCAGACTCCAGACCTGAAAACCTCCGGAGTCGGTGAGAATCGGACCGTCCCATCCCATGAAATCATGAAGACTTCCGTGCAGGTTGATGATGTCAGTCCCGGGCCTCAGCATCAGGTGAAAGGTGTTTCCTAGGATAATTTGAGCACCGGTGGAGACCACTTCGTCAGGACTCACCGACCGAACTGAACCGACGGTACCCACCGGCATAAACGCTGGAGTGTCGATAAGACCGCGGGCCGTGCGGATCTGGCCCCGCCGTGCGTTGCCATCCGTATGATTAAGCGCGTATTTCACTCGGGTGCTCGGGATTCAAGAAGCATGGCGTCACCATAACTGAAAAAGCGGTAGCGATTCTCGACCGCATGAGCATAGGCTCCACGGATCCGCTTCACGCCCGCAAAGGCGCTCACCAGAACAATTAGGGTTGAACGCGGCAGATGAAAGTTCGTAATCAGCATATCAACAACCTGAAACCGGTAGCCGGGTCGAATAAAAAGACGAGTCTGGCCACGGGTCGGTTTCAGTTCGCCGCCCTGCGCAGCCGACTCCAGTGCACGAACCACAGTGGTGCCCACCGCAACCACCCGCCCCCCTCGGGCACGGGTATCCCGGACTGCCTCCACCAATGCTTCATCGACGACAATCTCTTCAGAATGCATCTCGTGCTCA
>JABJIU010000262.1 GCA_018661145.1 Pseudomonadota bacterium
ATTACGGTTAGCAGCGAGTATGACCCTGACGGCTATATCCTGACGCAGTCATTCATAGATAACGGAGAGGAGTGCTGCCTTCTTGATGGGCCGCTGGCGATCCACGCTCCCGTCAGGCTCCTGCAGGGATGCGAGGACAGTGAAGTCCCGTGGCAGACCGCTCTCCGTCTGTGTGACTGTCTGGAGACAACAGATGTCCGAGTTCAACTGCTCAAAGACGGAGATCATCGCCTGTCCAGCCCCGGACAACTTGCCCTAATGGGAGATACGCTTGCAGAGTTAATTAAGACCGCGAGCCGTATTGCATCCTAACAAGATTTCCACCCGGTTCTTCCTGTCTCGTGACTGAAGAGGGGTGCCGCCAGCCGCGGTGACCGCCACCCTTTAGCATGCTAGCATTCGCTCCACATTGCGGGAGGTAATATGCAGGAACTGGTACAAAGAATTCTCGATGAGGGAGAGCATATCGGGGACGGCATCGTCAAAGTGGATAGTTTTCTCAATCATCAGGTTGATCCCCAACTCACCTGGCGGATGGCGAAGGTTATTCATGACAGCTTTCTGGCCGAAGGGGTGCGTCGCATTACCCGCGTGCTCACGGCGGAGGTGAGCGGTATCCCTGTCGCTCTGCAGGTTGCCGAGCAGTTTGGAGCGCAGATGATCTATGCCCGGAAAAGCCACTCCCGCACCATGACGGGCACCTACTATGTCGCTGAAGCGGTCAGCCGCACCCGCGGGATCTCCTCTGAGTTGATGGTGGACCGGCGCTTTCTCAAAGTCCAGGATCGGGTTCTGATTATTGATGACTTTCTGGCCACGGGCGCCACCCTGACTGCGTTGGCGAGGCTGGTTGGCGAAAGTGGCGCCGAGTTGTGCGGCATCGCATGTGTGATCGAAAAACCTCAAGAAGGGGGCCGTGAAGTGCTTACTGATCTTGATGCGCCGATCATCACGTTGGCGAAAATCCGCTTCGACGAGGATGGCCTGCACGTCGCTTCCTGAATTTCCCTGACTGTGAGCCGGCTTTACGGAAACATTTATGAACTGGTAATGGCCATCCCCAGCGGTCAGGTGGGAACTTATGGCCAGATCGCCCGTCTGTGCGGTTGTTCCCCCCGGCAGGTGGGTTATGCGATGGCGGCGTCACCGTCGGACGATATTCCCTGGCAAAGGGTCATCAATAGTCGGGGTGAGATCAGTGTCCGCTCAGATGGCAATAAGGATACGGAGCAGTACCGCAGGTTAAAGCGTGAGGGAGTAGCCTTTGATGCCCGGGGCCGGATTGACCTTGCCGCCTTCCAGTGGCCGGGTCCGGACGGGCTGTGGTGGTCGGAGCATCACATTGACCCGCCTTTGTAGTCGTTCCGCAGCACCGTGCGACAGAATTGCGGGTCGCGGGACTGGCTCCACAAAGCGATTGATTTGGTAATGGAAGAAGTCAGGAGAAATACATTATGAGAAGTCGGCGTAACATTCAGGTGGTCAGCGCCCATGCTGAGGGGGAAGTCGGCGATGTCATTATCGGTGGAGTCAACCCACCGGCAGGAGACACGTTGTGGTTGCAGTCTCGCGCACTGGAAAATGACACAGACCTGCGAGATTTTTTACTGAACGAGCCCCGTGGCGGGGTCTTTCGGCATGTCAATCTACTGGTGCCGCCAGTCGATTCCAGGGCAGACGCGGCATTCATCATCATGGAGGCGGCCTTTTTCCCCCCAATGTCAGGGTCAAATGCGATCTGTGTGACGACCGTGCTGCTTGAGACTGGCATCTTGCCTATGCAGGAACCGGAAACGGTCATTCATCTGGAAGCGCCTGGAGGACTTGTTAAAGCGACGGCAGCATGTTGCGATGGCGCGGTTACGCAGGTCAGAATTCAGAATGTACCGTCCTTTGTTGATCGGCTTGAGGCCCCACTTGAGATCGAAGGCGTGGGTACTGTGAAAGTGGATACTGCGTATGGGGGCGACAGTTTCTGTCTGATTGATGCCGCCTCTCTAGGCTTTGCTGTGGCTCCGGACGAGGCCTATGACATCGTGCAGGTTGGCCGCCGGGTTATCGCCGCAGCCAACGAGCAGTTGGGGTTTAGCCACCCTGATAATCCCGCTTGGTCACATCTTTCATTTTGCATGCTGACCTGTCCCCCGGTACGTGAAGGGGATGCTTTGCTCGGCCGTCATACGGTCGTCATTCAGCCAGGCAAACTGGACCGCTCCCCTTGTGGTACGGGGTGTAGCGCTCGTATGGCAACCTTGCATGCGCGCGGGCTGTTACAGCCCGGTGAACGATTCATTGGTGAATCGATCATTGGGTCGCGGTTTGACTGTCGGATAGAAGCCCTTGCCGAGATCGGCAAGGGCCAACCAGCTGTGGTGCCCTCGCTGGCCGGCCGAGCCTGGCTCACCGGCACGCACCAGCACATGCTGGATCCGTTTGATCCCTGGCCAGCGGGATACCGTTTATCGGATACCTGGCCCAAAGGTAACTAACGGTCCCAAAGGCCTGCAGCCCCTAGAACGCCAGCGCTGTCGCCATTGACATTGCGCCGAAGAGGCGTTTTTAACACCGCGTTGAATACGTACTTGGCGATGCGGTCTGGTCCGTTGTCATACAGTTGGTTGATATTGGAAAGCCCGCCACCCAGCACAATGACATGTGGATCCAGGATGTTGATTACCGTTGCTAAGGCCTTGCCAAAACGGTCAAGCAGATTGTTGAGTGCCTGTTCGGCGATCGGGTTTTTCGCTTCGGCCTCACAGACCACGGCTTCGGAGGTAAGGGCAGTGACGCCGCCAAGGCGTTGGTAGTCCGCCAGAAACCCCGGCCCGGACAGATAGGTCTCAGTGCAACCGCGCCGTCCGCAGTAGCAGAGTGGTCCATCAGGGTCGAGCGAGTTGTGACCCCACTCGCCCGCGATATGTTGCAGCCCGGTATGCAGGCGCTGCTGGATGACCATGCCGCCCCCGACACCGGTGCCCATGATTACACCAAAAACGCTGGGCTCGTCCTGACCGGCGCCATATAGCGCTTCAGCCAGGGCGAAGCAGTTGGCATCGTTTTCAATGCGAATAGGTCGACCGAGACGTCTTTCAAGATCTTTCTGGAGAGGCTCACCGATCAGACATTGGGTATTCGAATTCTTAACTCGACCTTCGGCATCCAACGCTCCGGGCGCTGCGACACCGACAGAGCAATCGCGCCCGGCCTGGGTTTGCAGTTCACGGATCAGTGAGACGATCTGGTCGAGGATTGCCGTATAGCCGGCTTCACGCGGTGTCGGGTGACGCTGTCGGTTGACGAAATTGCCGCTGTTATCCACCAGCGCTCCTTCGATCTTGGTGCCGCCGAGGTCAATACCGATTCGCATGTCGGCAAGGGGGCGGGTACCGCCGAGGG
>JABJIU010000089.1 GCA_018661145.1 Pseudomonadota bacterium
ACTCCACCGCCTCGGTAGCCGAGAGTTCGCGGTTTTCAAAAATGAGTTCCTGTGCCCGCAGGAGCCCGATGAGCCGGGGCAGCAGCCATGTTGACCCACCATCGGGGCTAAGACCTGCAGCCGTGTACGCCAGACGGTACCGGGCAGTTTCATCCACCAGCACGATATCGCCGACCAGGGTCATGGGGACACCCCCGCCGGCTGCCATCCCATTGACCCCCACCACGACCGGCTTGGGCATCGTCAGCAGAATATGCTGCGCCTTATGCCACTGATCAGCAACGGTGATCAGTTTGTTGGGATCCCTTCCGAACGATTGAAATTCCTTAAGATTCCCACCGAAACTGAACATCGGGCCACGCGCGCTGAATACCACCGCGCGGATGCTATCGTCACTTTGTACGTGATCCGCCGCAGCAAAAAGGTCCAGAGCCATCTGCCTCGAAAGGGTGTTTCCGGATTCGGGTTGGTTGAGACAGATAATGGCAACGGGTCCGTCACATTGATAGTCCACATGGGAAAGTTCCAATCAAATCTCCATCGATCGCGACACGGGGGAGGCAATGATGGCCCAACTTGGAAAGTTGATCAAACTTCGGAACTGAGCGCCTCCGACAAGGGATGAACTCCTGGTCCGATGGGTGCTACCATGAGCGCTTTCAGGGGTATTTTGGAGAGAGTAGAAGATGGCGATGGGTAAGAAAACCACCCTTGAGGTGGAGTTGCATCAGGATACGGTAGAGATGCTTGAATATGCGAAGGAAACATACGGTTTTCGCAGCACCTCCAAGGCCTTGCGGGTCATCCTAGACTACATGGTAGCGGATGCTGACTGGGAGGAGATCTTTATGAACCAGCGCTGTCTTAGATGCGGAAGCGGTCAGGGCTGGCAGCGCCCCGAGTCCTAACCACGGTTTCTTTGAGCAAACCTTAAGCGGAGCGAAGCAATGGCAAGTCAGGTGCGAGCGATCAAACAAGAGCAGACCTTCACCCAGGAGCGGATCGAACTGGCCGCGGCTTTTCGCTGGGCCGCGCGGATGGACCTGCATGAGGCCGTAGCGAATCATTTCTCGCTCGCGGTGAATGAAGAAGGTACCCAGTTTCTGATGAACCCGAACCAGATGCATTTCTCTCGCATCCGCGCGAGCGATCTGCTGCTGATGGACGTCAACGACACAACCATGATGGATACGCCCCACGCACCGGACCCAACAGCGTGGGGGCTTCATGGTTCAATTCATCGGCACTGCCGGCATGCGCGATGTGTCATGCATGCGCATCCCGAGTACGCCACGGTGCTCGCAAGCCTGGCTGATAGCCAGCTTCCGCCGATAGACCAGAATTCGGCGATCTTCTATAACCGCTACGTGATCGATCACGATTACGGCGGCTTGGCCTTGAGTGATGAAGGAGAGCGCTGCGCCCAGTTGCTGTCAAATCCAGATCACAAGACCATGATCATGGGTAACCATGGGGTGATGGTCATCGGTGATACCGTCGCCGATACCTTCAACCGGCTTTTCTACTTCGAAACAGCCGCACGGAATTACATCCAGGCGCTGCAGACTGGCCGGCCCCTTCGGATTCTGCCAGATGAGGTGGCAGAGAAGACTGCCCGCCAGCTCGATGCCTATCCATCTCAGGGGGGCCGCCATCTCAGTGAGATCCTTGCTATTCTGGATCGCGAGGAGCCAGAGTTCAGGGACTGAAGCCTCACCCCGATCGCAGGCTGATGACGCGAGACTTCGGCCCACCGTGAGTTCGTGGTTACCTCGTATCCGGTGGTGCAGCGCAGGCAAAGAGGGTCGGAAACCCAGAAGTGCGATCAGTTAAGTTTGCCTAGACTGGCGAACTATTCTTGTGAAACAGCAAGGGCGACTGATCTTCATTGTAATTACCAATGGCGCAAGGGATACCAGTGAATGACAAACGATAAAAACGGCGAATCTGACATGAACACTCGTGATCTACAACATGCCCTTCATGATGCCAATAAAGAGCGTGCACTCATTTATCTTGATATTTTCCGTGAGATTCGTCATCGGCGCGGCGAGCAAGAAGCGACAGACATACTTCGCGCGGCACT
>JABJIU010000109.1 GCA_018661145.1 Pseudomonadota bacterium
ATCTCATCGATGTACACGATTCCCGCCTGCGCTTTTTCCACGTCGTAATCACATTTTTGCAACAACTTCTGAATGATATTTTCAACATCTTCCCCGACGTACCCTGCTTCGGTGAGCGTCGTCGCGTCGGCAATCGTGAACGGTACGTTGAGTTCGTGTGCCAGCGTTTCCGCCAAGAGCGTCTTACCTGATCCGGTAGGGCCGATCATCAGAATGTTGCTCTTGGAGATGTCGACCTCGGCAGAAGCGCCATTGGTCTCTTCATGCTCGATACGCTTGTAGTGGTTATAGACCGCTACCGAAAGTACCTTTTTGGCTTCCGACTGGCCAATGACATAGTCATCGAGCCGCTCGCAGATCTCGCGAGGCGTAGGATAGCGGGAGTCTGATGTTTCGGAGCCGTCAGCTTCTTCTGCTTCTTCACGGATGATTTCGTTACATAGTTCGACACACTCATCACAGACAAATACCGAAGGGCCCGCAATCAATTTGCGAACCTCATGCTGGCTCTTGCCGCAGAACGAGCAATACAGCAGCTTATCGCCTTTTTTTTCTTCGTCGCCGTCGGCCATATTTCTACGTGCCTCTATGAGTGAAATACCAGACTGAATCCGGATTTATCATGTTTCTCAGGGTCTAACGATGCAAGTTTTGGGAAAAAATTGCAAGCATCCCCTGGGCTCAGGGTAATCGGTCTGGGTTATTCGTCTTCGCGACGCGTCAGGACGCGATCTACAATACCGTACTGGACCGCCTCATGTTCATCCATGAAGTTATCTCGTTCGGTATCCGCGCTGACAGTTTCCACATCTCGTCCGGTATGCGAGGCCAGCACCTGATTAAGTCTTTCGCGTAACCGGAGAATCTCCCGAGCCTGGATATCGATATCGGTCGCCTGTCCCTGAAATCCGCCCCAGGGCTGATGAATCATTATTCTGGCGTGAGGCAGCGTGAATCGCTTACCCGACGCGCCCCCCGCCAGGATGACCGCACCCATGCTGGCCGCCTGACCCAGACATACTGTGCTGATGCTTGGCCGTACGAACTGCATGGTGTCATAGATGGCCATGCCCGCATTGACTGCGCCTCCGGGGGAGTTTATGTAAAGGTGAATATCCTTATCCGGATTTTCTGACTCCAGAAAAAGCAGTTGCGCCACGATCAGGTTAGCCATATGGTCCTCGACCGGACCCACCATGAACACCACACGCTCCTTCAATAGGCGTGAGTAGATGTCATAGGCGCGTTCACCCCGACCCGTGGTCTCGATAACCATCGGCACCAGTCCGAGATTTTGCACCTTCACCGATTCAGCGTCGCCAAAATTAGTTGTCATATCTTCTTTTCACTCCCCTTTGAATTCATTCGCCTTCGTTGCTCGCGTCTTCCGCTACTGTAGCAGGGGGCTGTGGACGCATGAACGCTTCGAAGCTCACGGTCGTATCATTTACTTTGGCTTCTTCAAGCAGGGCTTCGATTGCCTGCTCTTCGACAATCGCCGCCTCGATCTGGGCAAGACGGCTCTTGTCTTCGTAATACCAGCGGACAAACTGGTCCGGGTCGCTATAGCTGGAGCCCATTTCCGCCACGCGGTCCCGGACCCTATCCGGATCGGGTTTGATCTCAAGACGTCTTACCACCCCGTGCATCGCCAGGCCCAACTGCACACGCCGGTGTGACTCATCTAGGTAATTTGCCCGGTCAATGGGAGCGTCGTGGGGCAATCCCTGCTGTTGCAGTTGTTGGCGCACGGCCATGATAGCCCGGTTGATTTCTTCGTCGACCAACGCCGAGGGCACTTCAAATTCGTTATCCTGCATTAGGGCTTCAAGCACCGCCTGCCGCACCTGCGTGCGGGCACGCTGATCACGCTCACGTTCGAGACTGGTACGGATCTCCTGCCGGAATGAATCCTCTAAACCATCCTCAACGCCGAAAGTCCGGATAAAGTCTTCGTCAATCTCGGGCACTTGTGGCGCTCCGACCTCTTTGACGCTGATTGCAAACTCGGCCTCCTTACCTGCTACCTGTGCACCCGGATAATCCTCGGGAAAAGTCAGTTGTACCGTCAGGTCTTCTTCGGCACAGGCGCCCGTGATCCCCGACTCGAACTCGGGCAGAAGCGCCCCCTTGCCCAACACCACCGGGTAGTCCTTAGCCTCTCCCCCTTCGAAGACTTCGCCGTCAACACGGCCCTCGAAATCAATCACCACCCGGTCGCCATTCTCTGCGGCCTTTTCGACAGTTTCGAAAGTAGTTCGCTGCTCGCGCAAAGTCTCAATCGTACGATCGATATCCGCGTCGACCACCTCACACTGCTGGCGCTCTATAGGTAAATCACGGATATCGGTTCTCGGAACTTCAGGAAAGATCTCGAAATTAGCGATGAACTCAAGATCCTCCCCCCGGGCAAGGTTCTTCGGCTCAATCGCGGGCGGTCCGGCCGCATCCAAGGACTCGCCGTTAATCGCTTCCATATAACTTGTACTGATGATCTCATCCGCTGCTTCTGCGAGAGCCTGGTCAGCGAAGCGTGACTCAATCACCTTCATAGGAATCTTACCTGGGCGGAAACCGGGAATCTTCGCGGTGCGGGCCAAACGCTTGAGTCGCACAACGACGGCACCGTCCAGTTGTTCAGCGGGCACCTTCACAGTCATCCGTCGACCGATCGCGCCAGTGTTTTCAATGGATACGTCCATAGAGCTGTCTGCCTTATCTTCTTACTTGAATTTGTCGTTGCACCAGAGAAGGGTTCCCGTTAACAACGATCGCTTAATCTTTTCATTCCCATGACTGGCACACCTTACGACTCCGGGAAGTTGGTGCGAAAGGGGAGACTCGAACTCCCACGGGTTGCCCCACTGGCACCTAAAGCCAGCGCGTCTACCAATTCCGCCACTTTCGCGCCCGACAAAAACCCCGATCGCCGCTTTATCCTGAATTCTGAATCCTGGTCGTGTTTGGCTGGTGGGCCGTGTAGGGATCGAACCTACGACCCGCTGATTAAGAGTCAGCTGCTCTACCAACTGAGCTAACGGCCCAATAACCTACCACC
>JABJIU010000254.1 GCA_018661145.1 Pseudomonadota bacterium
ATATTCAGATCGATGAACCCCTGTTTGCACGAAAGCCTGCCGATGCGCTGGACTTTGGCTTTGAACATCTGGAGCGCGCCTTTCACAAGTGTCCGACCGGCGTTGTGCGAACCGTCCATATGTGCTGCGGTTATCCCGACCGACTCGACAGCGTGGATTACCCCAAAGCCGACCGCCAGAGCTATATCGACCTCGCCGGCACGATCGAAGATGCCTCGATCGATGCCATATCCCTTGAGGACGCCCATCGTCACAATGATCTCAAACTACTGGAGCACTTTGAGCGCACCACTGTGATTCTGGGCGTCGTGGCGATCGCCAAAAGTGAAGTGGAGCCGGTGGAAGTCATTCGTGATCGCCTGCAGACGGCGCTGATGCATATCGATGCAGAGCGCCTGCTCGCAGCACCTGATTGTGGTCTGGGGCTTTTGGGCCAAGACCTGGCCCGACACAAACTCGCGAACTTGTGCGAGGCGGCCCAGTCCTTTGGCTGATTAATTGAGCGGCTGTCGGCCAGCGTGAAGTCTTCTCCCGTGCAATCTCCCGGGCGGTTTTCGCCGTTCAACATTATTTTGAAGTCATGTTTTGCCAGTTTGATGTTGGTAACCGTTTTTCTGGTTACGGCCTGCTCGGATGACTCAAGCGTTCCAGTGACTAGGGGCAAAGATCGCCCTGTATCGGCGTCATCAGACCTTGTCTCCAGCAATGATGCTGTCTCGGTGTCATTTGACCTAATACTTCGCCTTGATCCTGGGTCTTCGGGTTTGAGTAATTCGGGCCGAGGAGAAAATACACGCCTTACCGAAGGCGCACGGTCCGATCAACTTCTTGATCGGGTCAAGGAATCTTTTTCCGGCGACCTCGATGGACTGCGTGAGCGGCGGTTCCTGCGGGTGCTGGTGTCTTATGGGCGTACCAACTTCTTTTTTGACGCGGGTCTGCCGCGCGGTTTTGAATATGACTTGCTGATGGAGTATGAAAAAGAACTCAATGCATCGGCTTCCGCCCTTGAGGACCGGATCAAGTTGATTTTTGTGCCGGTCCCGTTTGACCAGTTACTCGACAAACTTGCGTCGGGGCAGGGCGATATTGCCGCTGCAGGGCTCACCATCACACCCCAGCGGCGTTTGCGGGTGGACTTTACGAAGCCCTATCTAAAAGGGGTGGACGAAGTCATCGTCGGCCGCAAGGACGGGGAGAGCCTGACGTCTCTAACCGACTTGTCAGGACACACTGTGGTTGCCAGAAAGGGTTCCAGTTACGTTACGCATCTTAAGGCCCTGAACCAACACCTTTCCAGCAAAGGGTTCGCCCCCATCGATATTTCCCTGGCTGAAGAGAAACTCAGCACAGAAGATATTCTGGAGATGCTCGATGCCGGGGTGATTGATCTTGCCATCGCAGACAAGCACATCGCCACGATCTGGAGCGCAATGCTGAAAAAGATCCGGATTTACCCCGATCTTGCGGTACACAAGGGCGGAGAGATTGCCTGGGCGATTCGGCAGGGAAATCCACAACTGCTGGAGAGCCTCAATCGGTTTGTTGACAAGAATCGAAAAGGCTCGCTTCTGGGGAACATCCTTTTTACCCGCTACTATGAGAAAAACCGATGGATTACCAATCCTCTCTCTGAAAAAGACCGAGAGCGGTTGCGCAATATTCGAAACCTGTTTGAGGTTTACGGAAAGAAGTACGGCATTGACTGGCTAAAACTCGTGGCGCAGGCATATCAGGAGTCAAGACTGGATCAGTCCGTTGTCAGCAGTGCAGGAGCGGTCGGTGTGATGCAGTTGTTACCGAGCACTGCTGCGGACAAAAACGTTGGCGTTGACGATATCAGCCGCATTGAGAACAACATTCATGCGGGAGCAAAGTATATGGCCTTTGTTCTGGGCCATTATTTTGATGATCCGCAGATTGATCTGGCGGCCCGGATGGACTTTGCCTGGGCATCCTACAATGCGGGGCCGAACCGGATTCGACGCCTCCGCAGTCTGGCAAAAGAACGTGGTTTTGACCCCAACAGCTGGTTTGGGAATGTTGAGGTCGTTGCGGCGGAAAAGATTGGCCGTGAGACCGTCGATTATGTCCGCAATATCAACAAGTATTTTGTCGCGTACAAGATGTACTTCAATACGCAGCAGCTTTAGAGATTATTCTCTCAGTCAGTCGATTGGTTGTCGGCATCCCAGGGCGCTTTGACGGGCATGAAGTTTTCGTTGATATTGACTGTCGTGTTGTAGCCAAAAATGCCCTCAAGCCGTACGGTCAACCTAAAGGTGGGGTCGTGGTCATATTCCGAAGGGAAGTGCACGCCAGGCTCAACCTCCCAGAACAGCCATTTCTTCTTAGTCATTCTGCGGTAGCGTACTTTCAAGACGGCGTCATGTACTGTGAATTCGGGCTTATCACGTAGGAATATCTCGAAATCGTAGGCGATGGCTTCTGATTTTGACCGCCGCAGCTTCTCATACAGACTGAAATACTGATCAAGACACCAGCCATCGTCACATTGGCTGGAATTATTCTCGTACCAGCGCAGCACCGTCGACGGACGGAAGAAGTACTCAGAACCGATCACCCGGTCAAAGTCTGCCTGGCCTCGATACTCGAATTTGCTTTTGGTGAAGTAATAAAATGAGTTTGTCAGTCGAGGCACCCACGGGCCACCGGTCTTGAATATTTTGCTCTGCCGGGCCCGGACATAGGGCTGGTAGCTTCCATCCCGACGGCGGAGACCTAGATCGAAGCGAATCTGCTTCAGGGCGGTCTCGTGTTTGCCCCTTAGCTGTAAACTGATATTCTGCTGGCTCTCGTCAAGGTCATCGATTCTACTTTCGTCTTCGTCATCACCGAGAATGAGCTTCAGCCGGTTTTCGGTCTTCGGCAGAGAGATCCGGGCCCGAACGCCTGGGCTAAGCTTGGCGCCCTCGTTACCGTCATAGCGCACCCGGACAAACGCCCTCAGCCGTGTCTGCTGATCCACCTCAGCTGGTTGACTGTTGGAGAAAAATCCGTCAACCCGGTTTGCTGTTTCCAGGACCCACTCTGACCAGTCGTCGTGGATCTCGTCGACCCGGTCTTCGTCCCCTTGTTCATCCGCCATGGCCAGCGAAGAAACGATGAGGCCTAGGCACAAAACCAGCAGACGCGATGTATTCTTGAATTGATCGAGCATGGTCAGTATTGTTTGCCTCGCCTGATTTTTGCGGATTGCTTATTCAAGGTCAAACAGCCAGCTCTTGTCGATTTTACAGAATCCATAACCCGTTGAAAAAGTTTCACCGTTGCTGGTGGTTTCAAGTGTCATCTTGCGGCAGGAAAGACCCCGCTTCTGGTAATTCTCCGTTACCGTCCAGACGCTATTAAGACGCCCATCTGTCGTCTGCCAGGTCACCGGGGTGTCGATTTCAGCGGTATCCAGTGCTGAGTTTAGGTCAATCAGCAAGGCGTCGAGTTCAACACCGGCCAGTGATGCCAGGGGCGAATCACGAAGAAACAAAGAATTCTGTGCAATGGCAGCCGAAGCGCTGCAAAGCAGTAGCATCGCCAGCAGACCGCACTTAATAGCTTCCAATTGCATCATCCTCTGTCATCTCCGGCCGCCGCTGGGGCTTCGCCTGCTGTTTGCAGGGCGGCAGCTCCGGCTGCTGCCAGGGCTGGCGTAACGGCTTCGACCACGACCCGCTTGGGCGCGAATTTGATTCCTGCTTTTGCAAAAGCGGATTGGATTTCAGCGTAGGCCACGCGCCGAAGCGCCCACTGATTTCCGGGTTTTGCCGAGAATTTACACCTCACGACAAACGCCGAGTCATCCATTCGATTTACACCTTGAGACTTGAGCGGGTCAAGAAACTGTGGACCATGTTCTGGATCCTCCAGCATTTTTTGCCCAACCTTTTTGATGAGTTTTCGTACTTTTTCCACGTCTTCTTCGAAGGGGATGCGCAATTCGAATTTCATGATCACCCAGTCACGACTGAAGTTGGTCAGGGTATTGATCTGACTGTAGGGAATTGTATGGATTGGTCCATTGTGATGACGCAGTTGCATCGAGCGTACAGAGATCTGCTCTACGGTCCCGGTGCTGCCTCCAACATCGATGTATTCCCCTTTACGGAAAGCATCGTCCACCAGGAAAAATATCCCGGAGATAATGTCTGCCACCAGGCTCTGTGCACCGAATCCGATGGCGAGGCCAAGTACGCTGGCGGCAGCAAGGAGCGGTCCAATGTTGACCCCCAGACTCGCGAGTACCACCATTGCTGAAACGGTAATGATAGTAACCAGCAGAAAGCCTCGAAGCAGAGGCAGCACTGTTGCTATCCGAGAGAGGCCCTGACCTCCGGGGTCATTCCCCGCTTGGGCGTCGCTTTCTTGTCCGTCACTGCCTACCTGGTCGTCACCCTGGGAAGCGATCCAGCGTTTGGTGATAGTCCAGACAAGGTATGCAATTACCACAGTGCCAAGCATCTGGCCTGCGGATTGCGTTATTTTTTCTCCCAATTGGGATGTCGTCAATGCAACGAGATCAACATTCCAGATACGCCCCAAGAAAAGAAGGCTTGCGCCCAGGATGATGAGTCGGATGATCTGGACGAGTCCATCACGCGCAGATTGGCGTCGCGGTGCCACGTTATCCTGTTCGGCATCTGCCGCACCCCATTCACGGACGAAGGGCCCAACCGCACCCAACAGCAGTGGTGCTACAAGCATCAGCAGCAGGGTTTTGAGAACTGATAGAAGGACGCCCTGATGCCCCAGCCCCACGGCGGCGAACAACCCGATAACGATCAGTAGCGCCACCAACGCGGTTCCAAACGCGGGCCAGATTCCCGCAAAAGTCTTGCGGACAAGGCCGGGTGGGTTACCCGACGTCAGCAGCACCCTGACGGGTTTACGGACCATCCATACGACAACAATAATGAGGCCCATGAGCGTAAGGCCGCCAACCAGATTGATTGACCCAACCAGAATAATCTTCTCAAACGGAGAAACTACAGTGCCGAGATAGGCCTGAAAAAAGTAAAGCGCCGACCCGCTGATGAAGACCCAGGAGACTCGCGAACTCAGGAGTTTTGAATCCTCATCGTTGAGCGGAGTCAGCCTGCAGTCTGGCCGGTTTGGAGAAAAGACAAAACTGACGAGTTGGCGGAGCAGCCAGGCAGCGAGGATGCCTGCGAGCAAACCCATCATCAGGAGCCGGTTCGGTTCATGACCCCGGTAGGCAAGCAGGAATATGATATAGGCGACAACGGTAAAAACAACAGGCGGAAACACGTCGTAAATCAGTAAGGCGAGACGGCGGCCCAGCCTCACCGGGAAGTTCTTGTCACTGGCTGCAGAGAGCGTTTCAGGAATTCGCCGGCTGATCCTCTTAAAAAGAAATTGTGCGATCCATCCGATCAGCAGCATTCCCGCTAGATAAAGAGTCACCAGCCAGGGGGCTCCGGCGCCAGCACCCGGAGGTCTCATCGCTGTAGCTACGATACCTGGTACACGGGCAATCACAGGGACCATACGGAATCGTTCTGCCATTCCGTCACGAAAGCGATTAGTGATCACTGTGAGTTCCATCACAATCGGATCTGCTGGGACAGATTCTGATTCAGAGGTATTGATCAAATCCCACACCATGGCACGGACCTGCTCATCGCTGAGGCGCGCGAGCAGCGCCTCTCTTTCATCAGCACTCAAGTTCTGATTAAGGATCTCTGATGGTTCGCTTGTCTCAGCATTCTGGGCAAACGCTGCAGCGGGGCCGGAGATCCCGCCGGCCCACAGAAACAGGAGTGGGGCTATTACAAGGCCGGCCAGTATGCGAATTGAAAAATTTTGCATTTGTGTTCTCTCCATAGCGAACCTACTCTAAGACTATATCTTGGACTCGCATGAGAGAGCGCCCATAGTCATCATGTTTAAAGACGCTATCTTGGCCAATCAAAAGACCCTGTCCACTAGTCGTGAATTAACATGTAGTTAACGATTCGTTTCCAT
>JABJIU010000043.1 GCA_018661145.1 Pseudomonadota bacterium
AAGCCGATTCATTTTGCGCTTTCTTATGACGAAGAAGTCGGTTGCCTCGGCGCTCCCGACATGATTGAGGTTATCCGCAACGAACTGCCCGAGCCCGCGGGCGTAATCGTCGGTGAGCCCACCAGTATGGCGGCGGTGACTGCACACAAGGGTATCGTCGGTTTGCGGACGATGGTGCGGGGATACGAGGCGCACTCAAGCCAGACCCATCGAGGAGTGAGTGCGGTAATGACCGCAGCGCGGCTGGTCAGTCACCTGGAACGGGTGGCGGAGGATCTTACGGAAATGACACCCTCTGATAACGGCTTTGAACCCCATGCCACATCGGTTCATGTCGGCGTTATCCATGGCGGAACCGCGCTCAACATAATTTCTGGTCAATGCGAGTTCACCTGGGATATTCGAAATATTCCCGGAGATGACCCCCAGGTACTGATCGACAATTTTGAAGACTTCTGCAGACGTGAGGTATTGCCGGGAATGCGGGCTCGTCATGAGGCCTGCAGTATTGATACTAAAGTGCTCGCACGCTGCCCCGCGTTTGATGACTCGGAATCGTCCATTCTCAGCCTGGTACAGTCACTCAATGGCAAAACGGAAACCTATAAGGTCGCCTACGGTACCGAAGCAGGTCAGTATCAGGGTGCAGGTTTCCCTACAGTCTTGTGCGGCCCAGGATCTATCGATCAGGCGCATCAGCCTGATGAATATATAGAAGTCAGTGAGGTACAGGCTGGAGAGCGTTTTCTGAAGACACTGGTAGACGAGCTGTCAGTTTGAGAGTTGTTTGCGCGCCCGTTTCAAAAACTGGCCCAGATGAGTTCAGCGCACCGGACTGCAGCGGCAGCATCCGGTGCGGGCTGTCGTTTCAGGGCCAGAAGTTCTGGTAACTGATCCAGCCATAGGCCGTTGGCAAAGTGATCAGGGGCCAACGGTTTTCCACCAATCGTTTGTTCTGCGAATGCGCCGAGCGGCGCCATCTCCGGATAGTCTTCTCGTACGAAGTAGCCGAAAGGAGTGCCAGAAGCGTACACCTCTGCTATCGTGCTGTACCCGGCTTTGCCGATGACAAGATCTGCGGCCCGTACAAGATCAGGATGGTGGAGGGGGCATCGGACCGGTAGCAAGGTGACATTCTGATCTTTACGGACTTTGTTGCTCGCTCCAGATATTACAAAGTGGATGCCGGGAAACCGGCTTTTCAGCTGCTCAGTAAACGGAAAGTGAGTTTTCGTTCCTCCCATGCTGATAAAGACCATCGGATTCGATTGCTTTAGGCCCAGGGTTGCCCGGGTCTCTTTCACGCTCCTTCGGAACGCCCGGGCAATAGGGCCTATCTGGCGCGCGGTTGCCACAACTTGACAGATGGGCTGTGTCTGGATATGAAGATCGGCGTTTTGAAATATTGGTCGCAGTAACCGGGCATAGTTCGAGAGAGCGGGCGCCTGAAGGGCAAGACCTTCGTAGATCCAGTCCCAGGTGAAATTCTCCACGAGCACCGACGGTAGTTGTGCCGCCCTTGCTGTCACCAGGCCAAGCGGTGCAATGTCACAGAGTACGCTTTGGCAGTCTAGCCGCCTCAATTGTTGTCCTAGCCGCCTGACCTCAGTAGGGTCAAACGGAAGACGGTCGGAAAGATCGGCAAGGGTTGCATCGTAGTTCACCCGTAGGGCATCGGATTGCACCAGGCCCAGGTCGCAGTCGAGTTCGTGAAAATCAATGTTGTCGCTGAGCGAGGAAAAGAACCATTTGGGGATTCGCGTAAACAGCTCGATCTGCAGTATCGGTTCAATCTCAAGCATGCGCTCGAGGATCGCGTGTGTTCGAGAGGCATGGCCGAAGCCATGCGGGGAAACGAAGACGCCGATCGTCGGCCGGGCGCCGACACTTGCCGAATTCAATCGGACATCCTCGATGTCTCAGCGACCGAAGTACTGATTCAGGAAGGTCTCGAAGTCCTGCTCGTCGTCTTTCTCCATCTGCTGTGCCCGTTGCAGCGATGATGTCGCCTCCTCCTGGAAACGGGATTCAAACTGTGGATCAAACGGTTGGTGCTTGAAGGTATTCTCAATCTGTTCCGCTTGCGCCTTGGCGAAGTAGAAGAACGTATCATCGTGATCACGGATACCATCGAGGGCTCGGGCGGAAGGGGTCAATGCAGGGTCTTCAAACAACCGACGCTTCTGGCTTAGCGCGGTCCGATACCCCTCGTCGTACCGTGAAAGGCAGTCGGCCAGTGGCTCAAGATAGTCGATCAGTTCCAGACCACAGCGCTGGACGCTGCAGCGTTGCCCGTCTGCCTTGGTCAGCACAAAACCGGGTTCCCGCCCGAACTCCGCAATCTGGCTCCGTGTGGCACGCACCCGACGAAACTCATCCCAGTCCATTGGTGGACTTGGTTCCAGCAGGCAGGAGATCATCATCAAGTCAAGAAAACGGATCCCGTCCGCGTCAATGCCAATCGGCGAAAACGGGTCCAGATCCAAGGACCGAACCTCGATGTACTCAACGCCGCGGTCCCGCAGTGCATGGCTAGGCCGTTCCCCTGACCTTGCCACTCGTTTCGGCCGCATGGTGGCGTAATACTCGTTCTCGATCTGCAACAGCGAATCATTCAACTGTCGGTATTGGCCATCTACCCGGACCCCAATCTCCTGATACGGTGGATAGGATTCGGTGGTAGCCTTGACCAGTGAGTCCGTGTATTCATCGAGATTGTTCAGACTTAGGTGTACCGTCGCCTGGGCATCGCTCTGGTAGCCCAGATCCGAAAGCCGCAGGCTCGTCGCATAGGGAAGATAAAAAGAATGCTCCCCCAGTGGGCTCAGATGATGCGGGCGTCCTTCCAGAAAGCTGCCGCACACGGCCGGTGAGGCACCGAATAAATAGGGGATCACCCAGTCACTGCGATAAAAATTCCGCATCAGCCCGAGGTATGCCTCGGACTTGAAATCACGCAGGGGTACGGTGGAGCCGCTGATATCACGATAGATTCGCCAGAAACCATCGTCCAGGGAAAAGTTGAAGTGAATTCCGGAAATAGTTTGCATCAGTTTGCCGTAGCGGTAGGCCAGACCCTGTCGGTAGACGGTTTTCATGCGACCCGCGTTGGACTCACCGTAATACGCAATCGGAATACTGTCCTCGCCGTGCAGGATGCACGGCATGCTGTTTACCCAGAGTTTCTCAGCGCCGATGTTCCGGTAAGTGAACTGGTGTAGTTGGGTGAGGAAAGTCAGTAAATCCTCAACGCCCACGGTCGCCGGCGTGACGAATTCCAGCAGCGCTTCGGAGTAGTCGGTCGTAATGAAACGGTGGGTGAGAGCGGCCCCCAACGCTGTCGGATGCGGTTGCCGCGACAACACACCCTCGGCATCGATACGAAGACTTTCTTTTTCGAGTCCACGACGCATACCGGTGGATAAAACACCGGCCTCGGCCTGCTCGATCTTTTCAATAATTCGTGCTAGTTTTTCGCTCACAGGATGTTTCCGATGCGAGTGTCCAGATCGTGTTGATTAAATGACGAGGTGGTTTCAACAATCCCTTCAGGTGCAGACTGAGGGACGAGGAATCCTGGATATTACGCCTTTGGTCGCAGAACCTGTCGCCCGATCCGGAGTCGGAGTGGGGTTATGCCATATTTTCATCACCCACACCAGCGCTTCTCTTACAATCACCGAGAATGCAGATCCCCGGGTGCATGATGATCTCGAGCACTTTCTCACAGGCCTTGTCCCGGATGGAGACCGTCACTACACCCACTCGAGCGAAGGTGACGACGATATGCCTGCGCATATCCGAGCGACTCTCACAAATTCTGAGTTGACGGTGCCTATTTCCAGTGCGCGATTGACTCTAGGGACCTGGCAAGGAATTTATGTTTGGGAACATCGTTGGAGTCCGCATGAGCGCCGGATTGTGTTAACGATCTCTGGAGAGGATATCCGCTGACTGCTCAAGTGGGCCCTGCGACAGGGTGCAGTGCAGTTGCGACTAAGAAGCTCCGTGCTGATCGGCCTATCAGTGTTACCCAGTAAAAATATGCGGGAATCAAAATCCAGGGCCATGCAAGGGATGCACGTAACAACTAATCAGACATCGTGTGATCATCGCTTTTGTATTGCGCCGATGATGGACTGGACAGACCGACATGAGCGGTACCTTCTACGGCTCATTTCCAGTCGGGCGCGTCTTTATACCGAAATGGTCACGACCGGCGCACTGATACATGGAGACCCGGAACGTTTTCTGGGATACGCAGATGCTGAACATCCACTGGGCTTGCAGTTGGGCGGTAGCGACCCGGAGGATATGGCGCGTTGCGCCCATCGCGGTGAACTCGCCGGATTCGATGAAATCAATATTAACGTGGGGTGCCCATCTGACCGGGTGCAGGCGGGCAAGTTCGGTGCCTGCCTGATGCTCGAACCTGATCTCGTGGCAAGCTGCTTTTCGGCAATGCAGGCCGCAGTATCGATACCCGTTACGGTGAAATGTCGGCTTGGGGTGGATGAAATGGACCACTTTAATGACCTGATCCGATTCGTTGATACTGTGGCTGACGCAGGCTGCAAAGTCTTTATCATCCATGCGCGAAAAGCATGGCTTTCAGGACTGAGCCCGCGAGAGAACCGTGAGATTCCGCCGCTACAGTACAATCGTGTCTACGCCCTGAAGGATCGGTATCCAGAGTTCACGATTGTTATCAATGGCGGTATTACGCGAATCGATCAGGCCGCCGCGCATCTTGAGCGGGTGGATGGTGTCATGGTGGGTCGCGAGGCCTATCAGAACCCCTGGAGCCTAATTGAAGTCGATCATGTGTTGTTTGGTGATACCCCAACTTACCCATCCCGGCTTGATGTGCTCGAGGCATACAAGACGTACATGCGCGATGAGCTCGAGAAGGGCGTACCACTGAAGCGCCTCGCGCGCCATCTGCTGGGACTGTTTCAGGGAGAGCCTGGTGCGCGCACGTGGCGTCGGGCGCTTAGTGAGGCGGCTTTTCGCTCCGGCGCAGATCTTACGGCCATAGAAGCCGCGCAGAACAGTCTGGATACTACTCGCAGGGAACACGCCGCTGTTAGTGCAGCATCGAATCAGGGCATGGGTCTGCGGCTATGAAGTCGGTACGCCGCCTACTGCTGTGGTCAGTCGTAAGCCTTGCACTCCTTCTGGCGGGTTTTTTGATCTGGTCGGTAGTGTTTTTCGACCCTAACGACTATCGCGAAGGCATCGCCGAACGCATTGAGGAGCAGACGGGGTTTAAGTTTACGTTGGAAGGTTCTTTGCGCCTCGATTTCAGATTCCAGCAGGGTGTAGGCCTTTTTGCCGATCTGGCAGTGGAGGACGCCTACCTGAGAAAGATTGCGAACATGCAGGGAGCGCAGCACGCGCGCATCAGGGAGTTGACGCTGTCCCTCCCCGTGATGCAATTGTCGCGTCTTGTGAGGGGAGAGCGCTTTGATGGGGCCGGCCGGTTCAATGTGACTGATCTGGACCTTGTGCCGATCGCCGCAGGACTAGGTCTTGACGGGCAATCCTTTGATGGCTCGGACTTTCGAGCCTTGACGGCGCAAGGGAAGTTTCAGTCGGGTTCAATGTTTTTTTCGATCACTGATCTCGTGATTGCTGGAACCACCACTGAAGTGAGCGGTGATCTGCAGTTTACGGATCTGCACCAGGATACAAAGATCGGATTCTCGCTCCTATCCCCATCACTTAATCTCGACGAGATGGTGCCCGAACAAACGCGCGGCCTGTTGGATGCTTTTGAATGGTTGAGCCTGTCTCCGTTGGTAGCGACAGGCCTCAGCGCGCAAGGTGTTCTGCATATCGGAACATTTCAGTCTGGAGGGCTGCTTTTCCGCAACCTCAATATCCCGATCCATTCCAGAGGCGGAGTGGTCGTGGCTTCTCCGGTGACTGCCGACCTCTATGACGGGGCAATGCGGATTGACACGGTGGCACAGGTCGTTGATCAGGAACTTGATTTCATGACCCGACAGGCTTTCTCGGAGGTGGCCGCGGGAAAAATGATCGAGGATTTGGGATTGACCGGCATGCTCCGGGGCAAGGCAGATCTCAATGCGATTGTGGCGTTTTCCGGGGCGGAATACCTCGAACGTGTCCGCTCCGCACGCGGAGTAGTTACGCTCGAAGCCAAAGCGGGTCAAATCCGAGGTTTGGATATCGTTTCTCTACTAGATCAGCTGGCTCAGAGCGATTTATCTAGTGGCGGGGACTGGTCGGGGGAGAGCTCTCACACAGAGCTTGAGAATATCGCCGCAACCCTCAGGCTGGAGAACTCAAGACTGGTGAACGATAACCTTGCGTTTCGCGCAGGGGATTTGGAGGTCGTTGGTCAGGGAAATCTTAGCCTGGAGACTGAATTGGTAGATTATCGTCTCTCACTGGACCTGGATCGGCCAGAAATCGTTACCCTATTGCCTCCACCATTTAATTCCGTTGGGCTGGTGCTCCCCATGCGGGTGACGGGCAGATGGGACAATCCAGGAATCATGATCGACATGTCTGCCTTAATTCAAATGCAGTTCCAGCGCGCAATGGGAATAAAAAACCATCTGGCATCCCCATCGGTAGATGCGCAGGCAAAGGCATTGGGAGAGGCGCTAGAGGCGGAACTGTCAGCGCGGTTAAATCAATTGGCACCCGGGGAGGCGACACAATGAAGTTGGTGAGGTTTGGAGAACGCCACAATGAAAAACCGGGCCTGCTCGATCGCGACGGCGAGATTAGGGACTTAAGTGGCGTCATCGAGGATATAAACCCCGACACACTTGATCCACTAGCCTTACAAAGACTGAGCACTATTGACCCGCAGTCATTGCCTCTGGTGCCGACGCCGCAGCGCCTTGGCCCTTGTGTGGGAAGGCCAGGAAAGTTTGTGTGTATCGGCTTGAACTATCATGACCATGCCGTGGAGACCGGCCTCTCGCCGCCCAGCGAGCCTGTCGTGTTCATGAAGGCGGTAAGCGCCATCAGCGGACCCTATGATGACATTGCCCTTTTGCGCGACTCGCGCAAAAGCGACTGGGAGGTGGAACTGGGAATTGTAATCGGCAGACGCACGCACTACATCACAGCGGATCAGGCACTTGATGCGATAGCGGGATTTTGTCTCATCAACGATCTTTCCGAGCGTGAGTGGCAGATAGAACGCGGCGGAAACTGGTCCAAAGGAAAGTCAGGCGATGGTTATGGTCCTATCGGACCGTGGTTGGTGACGTCTGACGAAGTTTCGAACCCTCAGGCGATGGATCTATGGCTCGAACGCAATGGAGAAACCATGCAAAGGGGTAGCACTGCCGACATGATTTTCCCGGTCACCGAACTGATTGCCTACCTCAGCCAGTGCATGAGCCTTAATGTAGGCGATATTATTGCGACTGGTACGCCGGCCGGGGTAGGCCTAGGCCGTAAACCGCCCGTGTTTCTCCAAGATGGAGACCACCTCAGACTCGGGATTACCGGTCTGGGAGAGCAATCCTATAGGGTATTTGCAGATAACAGTTTCAGAGGGTCGTGAAGCCCTTCGCGGCCAGGCCAGGGCATAGAGTCTGGCAAAGATTTTCAAACGGAGATTTCCATGAGTGAAAAGTTGAACAAGGTAAGTTCGAGGATTACCCAGCCTCGATCTCAGGGGGCATCCCAGGCCATGCTGTATGCCACGGGGATGACCCGGGAGGATATGGACAAGGCTCAGGTCGGTATCGCCAGCATGTGGTGGGAAGGTAACCCCTGTAACATGCATCTCAACGATCTCGCTGGACGGATCGCAACCGGAGTCCGTGAAGCAGGGCTTATCTCGATGCGTTTCAACACTATCGGGGTGAGTGACGGTATCTCGATGGGGACAGAAGGCATGAGTTATTCACTGCAGTCTCGTGACCTCATTGCTGACTCCATCGAAACAGTCATGGGTGGCCAGTGGTACGACGCTCTGGTGACAGTCCCCGGGTGTGACAAGAACATGCCGGGATGCCTGATCGCCATGGGGCGCGTCAATCGGCCGTCATTGATGCTGTATGGCGGCACAATCAAGCCGGGCCATGCCGGATCGCAGGTGGTAGATATCGTGTCTGCGTTTCAGAGTTACGGTCAGTACCTGGCCAAGGTGATCACTGACGACGAACGTCAGGAGATCGTGAACAATGCCTGCCCGGGCGCCGGTGCCTGTGGCGGTATGTATACCGCCAACACCATGGCCAGCGCGATTGAGGCCATGGGTATGTCTCTGCCATACAGTTCCTCGGCCCCCGCAACAACGGATCAGAAAAAAGATGAGTGCTTGAGCGTCGGTGCCGCTGTCAGGAATCTGCTGGAGCGCGACCTCCGCCCCCGCGACATCATGACCCGCGA
>JABJIU010000205.1 GCA_018661145.1 Pseudomonadota bacterium
AGCGAAACACCCAGTCCCCGCCCGTTACGTCCGCAACAATAGTGTCCCCGGGCGCAAACTGCCCCGAGAGAATCTGCTGAGCCAGCGGATTTTCCAGTTGCGCCTGGATGGTACGCTTTAACGGCCGCGCCCCGTACATCGGGTCGAACGCGGCAGTGCTTAACTTATCAATAGCCGCATCGGTTACACGCAATGTCAGGTCACGTGCTGCAAGGCGCGCGGACAAAATGGCAATCTGGATCTGTGCAATTTCATGCAACTGCTCCCTGAGTAACGGGTGGAAAACGATCATATCGTCAACCCGATTGATAAACTCGGGTCGGAAATGCTGACTGACCACCGACATGACCTGTGATTTCATCTCGGTATAGCGATCCTCGCCGGCAAGCGCCTGAATCCGGTCTGACCCAAGATTGGAGGTCATGATAATCACGGTATTCCGAAAATCGACGGTACGACCCTGGCCATCCGTTAAGCGGCCGTCATCTAGGACCTGCAACAGCACGTTAAACACTTCCGGATGCGCTTTCTCGACCTCATCCATTAGGATCACCGAATACGGGCGACGGCGGATCGCTTCCGTGAGATAGCCCCCCTCCTCGTAACCGACGTATCCCGGTGGCGCACCAATCAGCCTTGCAACAGAGTGTTTCTCCATGAATTCCGACATGTCGATACGTACCATCGATTCCTGGGTGTCAAAAAGAAACTCTGCTAATGCCTTGGAGAGTTCCGTCTTGCCGACTCCCGTTGGTCCGAGGAAGAGAAAGGAACCGTAGGGCCGGTCTGGATCTGAAAGTCCCGCCCGGGATCGACGGATCGCATCCGATACTGCTCGGATAGCCTCCTCCTGACCGATGACCCGGTGATGCAATTCGGATTCCATCCGCAACAGTTTTTCCCGCTCCCCTTCGAGCATCCGGGATACCGGGATACCTGTCCAACGGGCAACCACCTCAGCGATCTCCTCATCGGTCACTTTATTCCGCAAGAGTTGGGTCTCGCTGCCTGATTCATGATCCTGCGCATCTACGAGCTGCTTTTCGAGTTCCGGAATACGCCCATATTGAAGTTCCGACATCCGGGTAAGATCTCCGGCGCGGCGGGCCGCTTCCATCTCGCTGCGTGCCTGGTCCAGGGCTTCCTTGATATGTTGACTGCCCTGGACCGCTGCTTTTTCCGCTTTCCATATTTCATCGAGATCGGCATATTCGCGCTCGATTTCCGAGATTTCGCTTTGTAAAGCATCCAGACGCTTTCTGGATGCCTCGTCCGTATCTTTCTTGACAGCCTCTCTTTCAATTTTTAGTTGGATGAGACGCCGATCCAACCGATCCATCGACTCGGGTCTGGAATCGATTTCCATCCGGATACGGCTGGCCGCCTCGTCGACCAGATCAATCGCCTTGTCGGGCAACCGACGATCACTGATATAACGATGCGACAAAGTTGCTGCCGAAACAATAGCCGGGTCCGTGATGTCCACGCCATGATGCACCTCATATTTCTCCTTGAGGCCACGCAGAATCGCGATGGTATCTTCAATGCCGGGTTCACCGACCAGGACCTTCTGGAAACGTCGTTCCAGAGCGGCATCCTTTTCGACATATTTGCGATACTCGTCCAACGTGGTGGCGCCGATGCAATGCAGTTCGCCGCGCGCGAGCGCGGGTTTAAGCATGTTTCCGGCGTCCATGGCACCCTCTGCCTTGCCCGCACCCACCATGGTGTGCAGTTCGTCAATGAAAAGAATGACCTGACCCTCCTGTTTACTGAGATCAGTCAGCACGGCCTTGAGTCGCTCTTCGAACTCACCCCGGAATTTTGCGCCAGCGATGAGTGCTCCCAGATCGAGCGCAAGCAGACGCTTACCGCGCACGCCCTCAGGCACCTCACCGTCCACAATACGCTGTGCCAATCCCTCGGCTATCGCTGTCTTACCAACCCCGGGCTCGCCGATCAATACCGGATTATTTTTGGTCCGCCGCTGCAGAACCTGGATAGTGCGGCGAATTTCCTCATCCCGCCCGACCACGGGATCAAGCCTGCCCTGCTCGGCGCGCTCGGTCAGGTCGATAGAGTATTTCTCCAACGCCTCGCGCTGCTCCTCGGCATTGGGGTCATTCACCGCTTCACCGCCACGAATCTCTTCAATGGCTTTCTCTACAGTGCCCGTGACAATGCCGGCGCCTTTCATCGCATCGGCCAGTTGGCTCCGATCTTCAAGCGCCGCCAAAATAAATAACTCACTCGAAATAAATTGATCGCCCCGCTTTTGTGCGAGTTTGTCAGTGACATTAAATGCCCGGCCTAGATCCGCCGAGATCTGGACGTCACCGCCGGTGCCTTCTACACGGGAGTATCCGTCCAAAATTTCGCCCAGGCGGGATCGCAGGGCATTGGCATTGGCGCCCGCGCGGGTCAGTAATGAGCGAACGGTGCCACCATCCTGATCCAGCAGAGCCACCATCAGGTGGGCCGGCTCGATGAACTGATGATCGCGGCCCACCGCAAGACTTTGCGCGTCCGCCAGTGCCATCTGAAACTTGGTCGTCAGTTTGTCCATTCGCATGGTCGTTGCACTCCTAAAAATACGGCTTGAGACCTGTGGGATTCACGATGGAATCCGAAACCTTTTACACTATTAATGTGGGGGTAAACTGAAGCGAATCAAGATGGGTTTCAAGATACCGGACCCTGATGCTGGACACTAGCACTGTCTCGTGCCCCGGTGATAATGGGGCTTAAACTCGATCGAAGAAAATTATGAACCCATCGCAAGAACAGATTCATCAGCAGGTGGCATTGGCTCTGTCCGAGGACATCGGCGCAGGAGATCTCACGGCCTCGCTCATCAGTGCGTCCGAAAGCGTTCGCGGCAAACTCATCTGCCGGGACGATTCCGTCGCTTGTGGGCGCAACTGGGTAGACGCGGTTTTTGAAACGCTCGATGCCGGTGTACAGATAGACTGGCATTGTGAGGACGGCGATGACCTCCACGCTGGACAGACATGGTGCATCATCGAAGGACCCGTCCGGGCTATTCTTTCCGGAGAACGTACCGCATTGAACTTCGCTCAATTACTGGCCGGCACTGCAACGGCGACAAGAACCTTGGTTCGTGAATTACAAGGCACACAGGCGCAACTACTCGATACCCGCAAAACCGTGCCCGGGCTGCGTCTTGCACAAAAGTATGCCGTGCAATGCGGTGGAGGCAACAATCATCGCCTGGGCCTCTACGATGGTATTTTGATTAAAGAAAATCACATTCGCTCGTCGGGCTCGATCGCATCTGCGCTTGCCGCCGCTGAGACCCATGCCGGGAGGGTTGACCTGATCGAGATTGAAGTGGAGAACCTCGACGAACTCTCCCAAGCGCTTCAAGCTGGCGCCCGGCGAATCATGCTGGACAACTTCTCAGTCATCCAATTGCGTGACGCGGTTAAACTGAATCAGGGCCGAGCCCAACTTGAGGCCTCAGGGAACGTCACTGCCGAGACGATCCGGGAGATCGCTCTCACCGGTGTGAACTTCATCTCCTGCGGCGAGATCACCAAGAACGTGCGGGCGATCGATCTCACGCTTCAGTTTGATTCCCCTTTGGCGTGCTGATTAAGCCAGTCGGCCAATTGATCCGCCGTCACGGGTCCCACGTACGAATCCACCACCTGCCCTTTTGGCGAGATAAGAAAGGTGGACGGTAACCCCTTGAGCGGCTCCATCGGCACCAAGGGCTGCTCGCCAATGATCAGCACGGGATAACTCACGCCAAACTCGGCAACAAATGCACGAATCTCGTCGATCGGGGTTTTCTCAAAGGCAATACCCAACACCTGCACCTGTTCAGAATGACGGTCCGCAAAGGCCATCAACTCCGGAATCTCACGGATACACGGCCCACACCAGGTCGCCCAAAAATTGACAATAACCCACCGGTTTCGATACTGATTCAGGCTTTGGGTAGTCCCCTCAACGTCCTGAAGCGTGTATTGCAGTGCATCGGCCGCAGCCAGACGCGGCACGGTCGGCCCGAAGCCCAATAAACCCGCCAAAAAAAGGGTGGCTATCCCTTTTCGGATATCCCATATGAACATTAATGAATTTTATCCGTCGATAGTAAACTGATGGTGGAAGCGTTCTTCACAGCGGGTTACTGTAATGCGGTATAAAGAATGTATCTGATCTTAGAGCAGTTTGAGGTTCATCCCAATGAGGCAGTTCCTGGCTTTTGCCATAAGCATTCTGATTGGAACATCACTCGCCATTGCGGAGGGCCCGCCTACCAATGGGGACGCAGATGCCTGGTGCGAAGCCAATCAGAATGATTGCGTCACCTGGTGCGAGAGTAACCCGGACGCCGAGATCTGTCAGGAACCGGAGTGCGACTGATATATGATTAAAATTCGTTGAAGTGTTGTGCTGGGTTTTTGGAAGGGCATCATACAGCCTCAACGCTCGATGAATCCTGCGGGCGCCGTCGTGTACCCGAATCTGTAAACGTTTGTAAATTTTGTAAATAGAGAAAAAGCGATACAACAATCTGACCAACTGAACAGGAGCGTGACTTTGAAAACCTGAAACTCTTAACTGCCGGTACCCTGGGAGTAGCACTGATGCTGCCCCTTGGCGCGCAGGCAAACAAGCCCGTTGGCATTACCGGTGACACGATGGCTGTGACTGTCATGCACAACGGTTCTGCGATGGACATCACCCGAAACCAGGACAATAAAAATACGGTAAATCCAGCTTTCGCCAAAACCTCGCGTCCTTGCCCACCGTTCTGCATCCAGCCAGCGGTTCTGGCCCCCGGGGTTGAGACCATCGCTGAACGCGAAATGATCCACTATGCCAAGATGATGAGCGACGGTGATTCATCAATCGTCGTGGTGGACTCGCGGACACCGGACTGGGTTGCCAAAGGCACCATCCCCAGCGCGATTAACGTACCGTGGACCAAGTTGAATCCGGCCAAAGGTGCGACCCCAATCGAGATCGCCGAAATCATGCAGGATGTCTTCAATGTTGCAGAAAGCGAAGGTCTGTTTGACTTCACCAATGCAAAGACCGCCGTCATGTTCTGCAACGGCATGTGGTGTGGTCAGTCGCCGAACAACATCAAGAATCTACTCAAATTCGGCTATCCGGCACATAAGATCAAATGGTACCGGGGCGGCATGCAGGACTGGGAAATCCTGGGACTGAGCACTGCCAAGCCATAAGTTTCTGTATGTTGAAAAAGACGGGGCAGTGCCCCGTCTTTTTTTTTGCCTCAGTGAGCAATCCAGATCAAGGAAGCCATCCTTCCACACAAGCCCTGACGGCGATAGGAGAACCAGCGGCCGGCCTTGGCATAGGTACACTCCGTACTCGCCGCCACATAAGCCACGCCTATGCGCCTCAGCCGTGCCAGAATCAGACCTGGGAGATCCGCAAAATAATGTTCACCACTCAGTGCAACATGACTCTCATCCGCCGGGTTATTTTCGATCAGTTGGTGTCGCACATCATTACCGACCTCAAAATATTCTTGGCTGATCGCGGGTCCCACCCAGCAAATCATCTCTTGCGCAGTACTCGAAACTGCGGCGATTCCCGCCTCGAGCACTCCAACTGCGAGTCCGCGCCAACCTACGTGCAGTAGTGCAACAAAAGTACCCTCCCGGTCGCTGAGGAACACCGGCGCGCAATCCGCACTGAGCACGGCGCAGACGGTACGATCCCGATTCGTGAAACTGCCATCGGCTACTCTGGCCTCACACCAATGATCCAGTCCAAGAACGGTGTTCCCGTGTTGCTGGCTAAGCCACATGGGTGGATCCAGGAATCCGAGGGTCTTGTGCAGAACCTCACGGTGGGTTGCGACCTTGGCAGGTGTATCTTTTACGTAATCAGCAAAATTGAATCCGTCGTACGGGTCATTGGGGCGCGAAGCACTGCGCTCTGTCGTGAGGGCATGCACGTGTGCCGGTGCGGGCCAATCGGGCTGAATCCACCTGAGTGCGGTGCTGTTCACGCGTTCGACCTCGCATCTTCCGCCAGGGTCTTTGCCAAACCCGCAAAGTCTGCGGGCAATGGACTCTTCCAGTTAAGCGTTTCTCTGGTAACGGGGTGACTCAGCCCAAGTGCGCCTGCGTGGAGTGCCTGACGGGAAAACTGCTCGAGCCCAGTGACGAGGTCTGCGTTGGGTTTTGGTGGAAGTTGCAGACGAGCGCCGTAGAGCGGATCACCCACCAACGGAAAACCCAAATGGGCCATATGCACTCGAATCTGATGAGTCCGGCCGGTCTGCAGAGTAACGGCAAGCAGTCCATGCGCTCGAAACCTTTCTTTCACGCGATAATCAGTCCAGGCGGGCCTACCGTTGTCGGTAACAGCCATCTTCAGGCGGTGTCTCGAATGCCGGCCGATCGGCGCGTCTACGGTGCCGCCACTGATGGGGCAACCGTTGACGATGGCAAGGTATTCTCTTTTTATCTCACGTGCCTCAAGCGAGCGAATAAGCTCACTGCGAGCGGGTTCACTCAAGGCGACAACCAAAAGACCACTGGTGTCTTTGTCGAGGCGATGCACAATCCCGGCACGGGGCAAACCGTTTACACCGGGGTATCGGTGCAACAATGCATTAGCCAGAGTCCCGGAGGCATTTCCCGCGCCCGGATGGACCACCCACCCCGCCGGCTTGTCGATCACCGCAATATGATCGTCTTCATAGACGACCGAGATCGGCAATGCCTCGGGTAACCAGTCAGAGACGGGCAACGGCGGAACCTCCAAGCACAAAGTCTCACCGCCGAAAACCGCAAGCCGGGCAGCAGGAATTTCGTGGTCTAATGTCACCCGACCCTCTTTCAGCCAGGCCTGCAACTGCGACCGTGAATACGGTGGAAAGATCTGAGGCAGCACCTTATCCAGCCGCTCACCTGACGCCGTCTGGGGCACTACCGCCATCAGAACTTCGCCGCTGCACTTTTTATTTTTCACGATCGTCATCTTCGTTGCCCTGTGGGCGAAAGTATAATAGCCGCATATGCACATCCTCTCTGTCTTGACTTTCCAGCGGCGCACTCTCACGGGATTACTCCTGTTTGCAGTAATGCTGATGACAGGCTGTGCGATTCTGGAAGAAAAGGACGAAACCGCGGGCTGGGCAGCAGAGGAGATTCTCAGCGCCGGGCAAAAACAGATGGCCTCCGGAGACTGGGTGGGCGCAATTGAGACCTACAAGAAGCTTCTGGGTCGTTTCCCGTATGGCCGCATCGCCCAGCAAGCGCAGTTGGATACGGCCTACGCCTACCTTAAGAACGATGAACCAGCTCTGACTGTCGCGGCCGCGGGCCGGTTTATTCAGATGCATCCTACCCATCCGAACGTCGACTACGCTTTCTATCTCAAAGGCCTGGCATTATTTGAGCCCCCGGACAGTCTGTTTGACTCCCTGTCAGGCTATAACCCGGCAAACAATGACATCGGCCCGGTACGAGAGGCATTTGTGGCCTACCAGGAACTCATCAGCCGCTTTCCTGACAGCCGCTACGCACCGGATACACGCAAACGCTTGATCTATATTATCAATGTGCTTGCCACACATGAAGTCGAGGTAGCGCGGTATTACTACGCGATGGGTGCGGATGTTGCTGCAGTGAACCGGGCCCGATCGGTCCTTGAAACTTATCGGAATTCTTCAGCTGTGGAAGATGCTCTCGGCGTGATGGTCAAAGCATACGCCCGCATGGGGCTCGAAGAACTGCACAACGACGCCGTTCGGGTGTTAAAACTCAACTACCCCGACAGCTCGTATCTCAATTGAAGCCCGAAGTAATCGGATAGCGCCGGTCACGGCCGAAGGCCCGTCGCGTGATCCTGACTCCAGGCGGTGCCTGCCGTCGTTTGTACTCATTGCGCACCACCATGCGCATGATCTTCTCAACGATCTCGGCATCAAAGCCCTTCGCGACAATCTCGTCTGCGCCGAGATCGTGCTCAATGAAGGCCTCAAGTATCGGATCCAGGACCTCATAGGGTGGCAGGCTGTCGGTGTCTTCCTGATCAGGTGCGAGCTCTGCTGAGGGTGGCCGGGTAATCACCCGCTCTGGAATCGCTGTGCCGATTCTGTTCCGATACGCCGCAAGTTCATAAACCAGCGTCTTGAATACATCCTTGATAACAGCAAAACCACCTGCCATATCGCCATAGAGTGTGGCATAACCCACCGCCATCTCGCTTTTGTTGCCGGTAGCCAGTACCAGCCGGCCGGTTTTGTTTGATATCGCCATCAGAAGATTACCGCGGATACGGGACTGAAGATTTTCCTCGGTCGTATCCTCCGGCAAACCCTGAAAGATCGGATCCAGTTGGGTCCGATAACTTTCAACTAGGGGCTCGATCGGAATAACCTCATGGACCACCCCCAGCGCCTCGGCCTCAATCCTGGCGTCCTCAATACTGATCTTTCGGGTATATCGGGAGGGCATCATGACTGCATGGACATTATCTTTTCCCAACGCATCGACCGCGACCGCGAGCGTCAGCGCCGAATCAATACCTCCGGACAGGCCCAGCACCGCGCCCTGAAAACCGTTCTTTCGTACGTAGTCCCCCACTCCCAAGCAAAGTGCCCGATAGACACTTTCTTCCCGGGGTAAAAGCGCGGTCGATGGGTTAACCGGCTCGATTCCCTGTGAGGTGATGTCGATCCGCGAGAGTGTTTCTTCGAAAAATGCTTGCCGGGTGATCACCTCGCCATCGGCGCTGCAAACAAAAGAGCCTCCATCAAAGACGAGTTCATCCTGGCCACCCACCAGGTTAAGGTAAATGATCGGAACACCGGATGCTTTTGCGCGCTGGCTCACCACCTGCTCCTCACGCTCGCGGGCCTTATGCAAGTCATAGGGTGAGGCGTTCAGATTCACAACTACGTCCGCGCCTGCCGACGCACAGTCTGCGACGGGTTGGGGGTGCCAGACATCCTCACAAATGGTCAATCCCAGATTGATACCGCCTATCTCAAAAACGCACGGCTGATCGCCTGCAGAGAAATACCGCTTTTCATCAAAGACCCCAAAATTAGGCAGTTCCCGCTTGAGATATCGGGCCGTGATCTGCCCCTCTGAGATGACCGACGCGGCGTTATAGAGGTGTGCGCCTACCTGATGAGGATGCCCCACGATAATTGAGATATCCTTCGCGGTGCCCGCCAGTCGGGCCAACCCCGCTTTTGTGCGCTCAAGAAAATCCCGCCGAAAGAGCAAGTCCTCCGGAGGATACCCGGTAATCGAAAGTTCTGGAAAAATGACAACACGGCAATCAAGTTCCGAGCGCGCGCGCTGGGCCGCGTCCAGCATCTTGTCAACGTTCGCGTCGACATCACCGACGGTAAAATTGAGCTGCGCAATTGCAATAGGAAGGCGATTCATCGCGAATGAATAATTATCTATCTGAGTCTCAGGCCTCAAAAGGCCTCGACCCCAATGATAAAGCGGGCGAGGCCAGCATCACAACAAACCGCTCGATGGACAGCATTGACGCGGGACAATGGAACGCCATGGTTGATGCGGAAAATCCCGGCCTGCGTCACGAATTCCTCCTTGCATTTGAAGAGAGCGGCTGCTGTTGTCCTGAGACGGGCTGGACACCGTGTCATCTCACCGTTCATCTTGACGGGGCGCTCATTGGTGGCACACCATGTTATCTGAAGACACACTCATACGGGGAGTTCGTTTTCGATTGGGCCTGGGCCAATGCCTATCAGCGCCAGGGCATGCCGTATTATCCAAAACTGCTCATTGCGGCACCGTTCACGCCCGTTGGCGGGCAGCGAATACTTCATCATCCTGACCATGATGCGATGCTCGTCCGCGACAACATCGCGCGCGCGCTGCCGGTCGTTGCCAATGAACTCAAAGCGTCTTCTGTGCACTGTATTTTTTGCACAGAAAAGGACCTTGAGATCCTTGCGAAAAATGGTTTTGCGCGCCGCGAGGGACGTCAATTCCACTGGCGGAACGACCAGTATCAGGATTTTAGTGATTTTCTGATGCAGCTTTCTTCGAAGAAACGCAAAAACATCCTTCGTGAACGACGCCGAGTTATTGAGCAGGGCATTTCCCTTGAGTGGCATCACGGCAACGAGATCACCCGTGAACACGTGGATCTTCTGTTCTCGTGCTATCGGAATACGATCGCGGAGCATGGCTCGTATGCCTACTTAAACCGAAAGTTTTTCGAAACACTCGTGCAAACCTTTCCCGACGGGGTGCAGTTGCTGATCGCACAACAGGGTGGCCGCTCCATTGCCTGTGCCTTTTTTCTCCGCGGCAAAAATTCCCTGTATGGCCGATACTGGGGCGCTCTCGAGCAAGCTTCTGATCTGCACTTTGAGGCCTGCTACTACGCGCCTATTGAATATTGCATTGATCACGGCGTGGGACGTTTTGAAGCAGGGGCACAGGGAGAACACAAGCTGAGTCGAGGCCTCACTCCGCAAACAACGTTATCAGCACATTGGCTCGCCCACGAAGGCTTCCATGATGCGGTACGCCGATATACCGCGGAAGAGGAAAGTCACCTGGCGGACTACACAGAGATTCTTGAGGCGCACTCACCTTTCAGGCGAGACGGTCAGACCGATACCGAGTGCTAGAATGGCGTTGTTATGGCGAGCCTGCCGAGAACCTATACCTTCCCCCCGCTGGAGGCCGCGTCTCCTGAAGGCCTGCTCGCCGTCGGTGGCGATCTCAACCCCGACCGGCTATTAAGCGCATACCGCCAGGGCGTCTTTCCCTGGTTCAGTAACGGACAGCCTATCCTATGGTGGTCGCCCGATCCCCGGGCGATCCTGTATCCCACAAATCTGCATATCTCCCGGAGTTTGCGCAAAAACATGCGGACACAGGGCTTCGAAGTGACTGCAGATCGTGCCTTTGATCGCGTCATCGAGGTGTGTGCTGAATCCCGCAATGCGCGCGAAGGCACCTGGATCACCTCCGGCATGCAGCAGGCCTATTGCACCCTGCACCGAATGGGTTATGCCCATAGCGTGGAAACCTGGCAGAACGGCCAACTGGTCGGAGGTCTTTATGGCCTTGCGATCGGCAAAGCCTTTTTTGGCGAAAGTATGTTCAGCCACGTCACCGATGCCTCTAAAACCGCGCTTGTCGCTCTTGCAGCATCACTCACCGCCGGTGGATATCATTTTATCGACTGCCAAGTGGTGTCTGAGCACCTGAACTCTTTGGGGGCGCAGGCGGTGCCACGGTATCGCTTCTCCTCTGAACTCAAACAGGCGGTCGAGATTCCCGTAAACGGAACTCCTTGGAATTGGGCCACGCCGGCACGGGAGTTGTCATGACCCGCCAACCGATCGCCCCGGATCTTTATCAGTCAACGGTACACCGGTGCCCTTACCTGCCACAAGAAACCGCAGCTAATCTGCTGATCGACCCCAACTATCCAGTGTCGTCGGCGCTTTATGAC
>JABJIU010000223.1 GCA_018661145.1 Pseudomonadota bacterium
ACGCCGTCACGTTCCTCACGAAGCTCCGCTTCGGTCGCCTGCATACGCTTTTCGCTGAGGCGGTTTATCGCAAGATCCCTGACAATAGTGTACTGACCGCCCGAGCACATCACCGGAAACGAGTAGATCAGTCCAGTCTCGATCCCGTAATCCCCCATCGAGGGAATCGCCATGCTGACCCAGTCATCTTCTGGCGTGCCCTGCACCCAGGTACACATGTGATCAATCGCCGCTCCGGCTGCCGATGCCGCACTCGACGCACCCCGTGCCTTGATGATGGCTGCACCGCGCTGCTGCACCGTGGGAATAAACTCACCGGTCATCCACTCCTCGTCGACCCGATCCACGGCTCGCTCGCCGGCAATCATGGCATGGTGGATGTCGGGATACTGGGTCGCCGAGTGATTCCCCCAGATGGTCACGCGCGAAATCTCAGTGGTCGCTGCACCCGTTTTCTCGGCAAGCTGGCTGATAGCACGATTATGATCCAGACGGGTCATCGCCGTGAACTGAGCCGTATCAATATCGGGGGCATTGGCTGATGCAATCAAGGCATTGGTGTTCGCTGGATTCCCCACGACCAATACCCGCACGTCACGACTAGCACTTTCGTTCAGCGCCTTGCCCTGGACCGAGAATATTCGAGCATTTTCTGTCAGCAAATCCTTGCGTTCCATCCCCGGACCCCGGGGCCGGGCACCCACAAGCATTGCAAATTCTGCATCAGCAAATGCGATGGCGGGATCATCAGAGGTCACGATCCCCTGCAGCAAGGGAAAGGCACAATCGTCCAACTCCATGACGACGCCTTGAAGAGCATCCATGGCAGGCGGGATCTCAAGCAACTGCAGAATGACCGGCTGGTCGCTTCCGAGCATATCGCCTGCCGCAATCCTGAACAACATGGCGTAACTGATCTGTCCGGCGGCACCTGTGACCGCTACACGAACCGGCTTCTTCATCAACCACTCTCCTTTTTATAAATCAAAAAGCAAAATACGAAAAACCAATCAATCCACCCGAGATTCAGCGACGCCTTCAACCGCCAACCCGCCGGTGGCATAAATGCCCGAACATTCGGCGGTTACCCGCTGGGGATTTTCGATCGGCTCAGTTCAGTTTAATGACACAAAATGACCGGACATACTGCGTGATTGAAAATCTCACTGGTGGGTCCGCCAAACACCAACTGACGCAACCGGCTATGCGTGAAGGCGCCTTTGATGATCAGATCTGCGCCAAAGTCCTTGGCCTCTGAAACAATCGTCTGCCCCACCGTGGCACCGGCGCTATCGGCCGTTTTGGAATGCGCGTGAAACCCGCTCGCACTAAGGTGCGCGGTAATCATATCAACATCCGGGCCGGAAACCATGCCGCCATCTACCGACAGCACCCGAACCGCTTCCGATCGGGCAAGCAGCGGTCTTGCGGCACTCAACGCCCGCGCCGTTTCGGTGCTGCCGTTCCAGGCCACCAAAATCCGCTTACCGATTGTTTGAGGGATATCATCGCTGACCAGCAACAGCGGGCGGCCGCTTTCAAAGAGTAGCGCCTCGGCAGTGCTCTTCCAGTCCATGTCGCCGCTGGACAAGTCGCGGTGCAGGACACTGATGCCAAAAACCCGGGCATATTCACCAAGACCTTCCGGCCCCGTTCCCATCATCTCGGTCCAGCCCGCCCGCAGGCCTTCGCTTTCAAGAGACTTTAAAGGAATGCCTCGTTCGGCGATCAGGGATTCGAACGCCTCCCGGGCGATTGCCGCCTGCTGTCTTCCCTCTTCTTCAAATGCAGCCAGGTAATCCCCAGGCAAGGTAATACCTTCACCTGCAATAATCGGGAGCACCTGTCGACTATAGGCTCCCTCGATGTAGGCGCCTTCCGCCTCCGCGATGCGTTTCGCCGCATCAATGGCAGCAGCGTTGGGCTGGGTATTGTTAAATGGAACTAGTATTGTACGTAAACCAGGCATAGATAAACCTCCGTCATGACAAATGTGACTTAGGATATTTTATCAAGGCCTCGACGTATTTGCCTGTGAAGTTAGCGCCAGAAGGGATTCGCCGACAAACACACGGCGCCAACCGTTGAGTATGCGAAGGTTATGACGCTCACCGGCCGCCAGTGCGCGGATCTCGTCTCTGCGAGCAACGGCCGATGTCGGAATACCCTCGTGCTCACACGCTTCCTTGAGATGCTTCCACAAAGCATTTCCCAGAGCCTTCAGAGCCGCATCGGGCCTAATCGGTCTGGGCATCGGAGTGAAATCAGATGCGGGAGATTCGCTTGCACGAATAACCGCCAGCAACTCTTCACCCTGGC
Organism: Pseudomonadota bacterium; assembly: GCA_018661145.1. Classification (GTDB taxonomy): domain Bacteria; phylum Pseudomonadota; class Gammaproteobacteria; order Arenicellales; family UBA868; genus UBA868. Next base: position 2,320 of record JABJIU010000223.1, read on the forward strand.
GCTTCAGTGTGGACTTTTCAAGGCCAGGGACCGCCGCCAACGCTTGAAGATTCTGAGGACGCGCACGCGCGAGCTCAACAACGACATCTGTGGACAACAGCCACTCGCGTGGGCGATCTTTTTCCCGGGCTAAATCTTCGCGCCACTTTGCCAGCGCCACCGCCACACTTTGTGAGGCGTCATCCATCCCCGCGCATGCTCGCATTACCCGATGAATCGGAGCGCGCTGGGCCTTTTGCAATGCTTGATCAGATACGAGCGCAGCACAATCATCAGACTGCCAGGATGCGCGGCCGCGATCCTGAAGTTCAGCACTCAAGGTCTCGTATAAGGTGCCAAGGTAGTGCACATCGTCCAGGGCATACTGGATCTCCTCTTCACTTAACGGGCGTCGACACCATGGCGTCCTGGTGAATGCTTTTGGCAGCGATATACCGCATATCTCCTTGACCAGATAGGCATAACCCACCTGCTCACCGTGTCCGCAGAGCGCGCCGGCAATCTGCGTGTCAAAGACGTTCGCGGGCAATACCGACAGATAATGATGCAGCACTTCCAGATCCTGTCGGGCTGCGTGAAAGATCTTCATCGGACGCGTCTGTGTAAACAGTTTCCGGACCGCGTCCCAATCGAGGTCTGCCAATGGATCGATACACACCGCCTTTTCCGGCGTTGACATCTGAAGCAGGCAGAACCGTGGGAAGAAGGTTCGGACCCTTTCAAATTCTGTATCAACGCCAAGCCATGGGGCCGCCTCAGCATGGTTCACCCAGGTATCAAGATCTTGCTGGCGGTCTATCCAGAACGGCTGGGAGTTCAACGGTGTGCTCGCTGTCAACGGGAGTTTTGGTCTTTTTGAACACGAGAATGATTCGGTCTGATGATATCATCGAATAGTTCTCATCAGTGATTAAACCTCATGTTCCGATACCTTCAGTTGTTCATCAATCTTTGTCTGTTTCGACACCAGACCCAGGATGTGCCACGCTCGGAAACGCTGCTCCTCGCGACCGCCGCCCTCGCGGTCATTACGAGTGCGATCAATGCTGTCCCCAATGCTGGACTGATTCGGGGAATGTTCATGTCGGTCGGTCAAGTGCTGTTGTTTGCACTTCTGATCAGCCTGATTTTGCGTTTCCGTAGTCTTTCTGAGCGCTCAACCCAGGCCCTGACTGCTATGTTCGGAGCAACCACGCTGTTGCAGCTGCTGGCGCTTCCTTTCTTCGGGTGGCATGAAAGCCTGCTGCCAGACGGGCCTGATCCCGTGATGGTGTTAACGACACCGTTGCTCATCGCGGCGGTAATCGCCATCTGGTCACTCGCTGTGATGGCTTCAATCCTCCGGCAGGCAATGGAATGCGGGTTGGGGCTTGCACTGCTGATCATCGTCGTCTGTCAATCGGTCATCATGGCCGCCATCCTGACCTTCAGCGGCAGCCCGTCTGGTTGAAAAACTCGGTCCACATTGCAGGTATCGGCGGGACGTTCATGGCGGGGCTTGCGTTGATTGCCCGGGAAGCGGGCTTCTCTGTCAGCGGTTGTGATCAGGCGGTGTATCCCCCCATGAGCGATCTTCTGTATTCTCAGGATATTGCGATACAGGAGGGATACCATCCGGAGCAACTGAATACTGAGCCCGAACTGTTTGTGATCGGTAACGCTCTGTCCCGCGGAAATGCTCTGGTCGAACACATCCTGAAGCAGCGCTGCCCGTATACCTCCGGACCCCAGTGGCTACGGGAGGCCATTATTCCGCAAAAGCCCGTGCTGGCAGTCGCCGGCACACATGGCAAAACGACGACCGCCAGCATTGCTGCCTTTATTCTCGACCAGTGCGGAATCGAACCTGGATTTTTGATCGGAGGTGTTCCTGGCAATTTCGACGTCTCGGCAAGACTTGGCTCGGGAGATTGGTTTGTTATTGAGGCGGATGAGTACGATACGGCATTCTTTGACAAACGTGCAAAGTTCCTTCACTACCGTCCTGATGTCCTGATTCTCGGCAACCTCGAGTTTGACCATGCTGATATCTTCGACTCCATTGGCGACATCGAGCGGCAGTTCGAGTATCTTCTGCGTAGCGTGCCATCGGACGGAGTGATATTGGTCAATACAGATCACGCCGAATTGAACGAACTGCTCGCTCGCGGATGTTGGTCCCAGATCGTCTCCTACAGCTGTACCGACACGCCGGCAACTTGGCGTGCTGTTGCGCTACAGGCCGACTGCCGGCGCTTCGAGGTCTTCAACGAAAATGTCCGAGTGGCCACGGTGGACTGGCCCCTGATAGGCAGACACAATATGGCGAACGCTCTCGGCGCGATCGCTGCCAGTCAGATCATTGGTGTTGAACTCGCGGCCGCCTGCGCATCGCTGACTGAATTTCAGGCGCCCA
>JABJIU010000031.1 GCA_018661145.1 Pseudomonadota bacterium
AAAGTATCAGCCCGCTTGACCCTTCTTGCAAGTGTCCATCTGAGATGGTTTTCAATGCGGAATTCGCAGAGAAAGTAATCCAATCCTGATTAAACCGCCAAGATGCAGAGACGTTCAGAATTGTTGAGTTTTGTTATTAGGGAATTGGCGACCATTCAATCCCACTTAAGATAGGGGGATGATCAGTGGCTGGCCGGAGGGCAATTCGAATAGTGCCTTCAGGGGCAGCAATTACGAATTCGCGCACGACTGACTGGAAGGGTGAGCCTGCGGCGGCGGCTATATCAAACTGGCGCTGGACGGTTTGGTCGTTTATCACGATGTCGAATAGGCGTGCACGCGATGGCAATTCATCCGGTTCGAGGAAATGGAGGCGCACGCGATAGTCGCCTTTTTTTACCAGCTTCAACTTTACGGACTTGACGCCGCGGAGGCCGGAGGCAGCGACCCATTTTAGGCCATCTCCATTTATTATCGAGGAGTGCAGGCGGAAGGGCGCAGCATCGGCTGGCTCAATGGTAACGGGCGCATCCGCCGAGTCGCCACCGACCTTGGGGTGCTCCACCCACAGCTTACCATCTGGCGCACGCCGGTCACCGGGGGCGCCGAGGTTGATAGCGAGCTGGCCGGGTTTGGCGCTGGCGCCAAAGGTCCAGTACTCCAGCTCGGGCATGTGGATGAGCGCGAGCGAGGTTTGCATTTGATAGGCGCAACTGCAGGTGCGGGTGTAATCGGGGGCGTTGAGAATACCGTTAGCTGGGATGAGGTTGGCGGTGCAACTGCTGCGAAAGCCACCCCAGTTGCCGGTGCCACCGTCGTTGGTGAGGTCATAAAATCCCGCCGCGCCAGAGCGAAAGGTAAGCAGGTGTTCGCTGCCAATGGCAGTGTTGCAGCCGTAGTTGCGCTTGTATTTCCAGCCGGTGGGCTTGCCGGTCTTGATGTCAATCGCGAAGCCGCCGTTACCGTTGGTGATGATCTTATCCTTCATTAAAAGGCACGGCCCGTTGTAGCTGAGGTCCTTGTTGGCCCACAGGATTTTTCCATCCCGTCCATGGTATGCGATCATGCCTTGACCGATATCGTCCTTGGCGCGATCACGAAAAGCGCTTCCCGCCTGCAGCAATAGATCGTGCTCGGTCGAATAATTGAGGAACGTGCCAAACACGTTTTCATCAGTTTGCCAACGCAAGTTACCATTGTTGATGTCGAGTGCGTACAACACCGGTTTGCCTTTTGGTTTTAGACCGCGCCGGCGCATTGCCTTCAGGCGTACCTCGGTAAGGCTGTCGATAACGAAGACAGAGCCGGCACCGAGGGCGATGTTGTTATGGCGAAAATTATATTGGGCATCCCGGTGCCATAACTTCTCACCCGTCTTCCGATTGAACACCACCAAACGACGACTTCCAGCCGCATATTGTCCTCCGCTCAGCCGTTCAAACGCCGAGGCAATCGTGTTGGATGCCGGATTATCCTGCGGGGTCTTCTTCGTCGCACTCGGCTGCTTGTTACGATTGGCATAGACAAGGTAAGGATCGAGAGTGAAATCGCTGCTGTTTGTTTGTGCATTGTGTCCGATGATCGAAAGTAGATTCTTCCCCGGCTTCAGCAGTTTGATCCCCTGTTCGATCTCAATAAATTCGTGTCCGATCGCTTCATGGCCCGAAACCTTCGTCTGTTTACCGTCCCCTTTCACACTGCGACGCAGTATTTCCTGGCCGTTGAGATAAGCGATGAAAGCATCATCGTAATTGATCATCAGTCCCAGGCGGTTGGCGTTCTTCAACACTGATCGATCGAACTCATGGCGAATGTAGACCCGCGTGTACTTTCCTTTCATGTCCAGAACGGTTGCGTCATCGTTATCGCCGTAACCGAAACCTGCTTTGCCTGTCTTCCATTTAGAGTCATCAAACTCAGGGGAATTCCAATCATCGGGTGGATCACTCCCTGCCAGATAGCTCCAGACATCGCCCGGAGGGATCACCGCTAGGTACTCTGAAGGGGGACTGTTCTTCGGCTGGGGTTCCGCCTTTTTGGAGGAAATTTCTAGGGGGTCAGAGGTGGCCACGAGATAATCTCCCGAGACTCCCAGGTATCCCCAGTGAGGCGCAGGTTGGCCGTTTTCAGGCTGAAGCTGAAATCGTTGTGTCTCCTGTCCCGAACTTGCATCAAGTTCGAGAATCGCGTCTCCATAGACCACATAAAGATGGTCTTCAAGCGAGACGTAGTTGCTGCCGATCTCACCAGCCCCTGGATGGTGAGATGTGTTATCGTAGAATTTTCCCAATTCGGGTAACGACTTCTCCCATAACAATCGTCCGGTGTAGACATCGACAGAACGCAGCATATCTGCTCCCTCGA
>JABJIU010000093.1 GCA_018661145.1 Pseudomonadota bacterium
ACACTCGACATCGACGGAGAAAGCATCGCTTTTGAATCTGAGGACCTGCTCATCGAAACCGAGTCGGCGGAAGGCTATGCCTGTGCTGAGTCAGGAGGTCACCTGGTTGCGCTGGACACCACTCTGAACGATACCTTGATTCGGGAAGGGATTGCCCGGGAGGTTGTCCGGACCGTGCAGGACGGCAGAAAACAGGCGGGACTTGAAGTTTCCGACCGCATCCGACTGCACGTCCATGGCACGCCACTCGTCACCCAAGCTATTGATGAGCACCGCGAGTGGATCATGAACGAAACACTCACTGCAGATTGGTCGGAAACCCCCTTTGATACCGGGTTTTCCCTGGAACGTGATCTGGACGATCACCACTGGCAGATTGCGCTGGAGAGAAAAGGCCCGTAATAACCCCCCTGACGCACCCGGCGCTTCCTGTCCAATATTGGGCGTTGGCCCCACACTGCCCATTACAGCGCCCATATATGGCCAGTCCTCGCGCAATTAACATCTTAACGGTCTGCTAGAATCCGCCCGTTTCGTTACAACATCATTGAAGTACCACGGAGGAGTAGCAATGGCTAGCAGTTTTCTCTTTACCTCAGAGTCTGTCTCCGAGGGTCACCCGGACAAAATGGCAGACCAGATCTCGGATGCGGTTCTGGACGCCATGCTCGCCCAGGATTCGGCATCACGAGTCGCCTGTGAAACGATGGTCAATACCGGGCTTGCCGTCATCGCCGGGGAGGTCACCAGCAATGCCGAGGTAGACCTGGCGCAGACCGTCCGCGACACCATCAAGGACATTGGGTATAACTCCTCCGAGATGGGCTTTGACTACTCAAGCTGCGCGGTGATGGTTACCCTCGACAAGCAGTCGGTCGATATCGCCCAAGGGGTGAACGAGGGTGAGGGCCTGGATCGGGACCAGGGGGCCGGTGACCAGGGCCTGATGTTCGGTTACGCCTGCAACGAAACCGATGTCCTAATGCCGTTCCCGATCACCTACTCCCACCTTTTGGTCAAACGCCAAGCGGAAGTTCGCAAAAGCGGCAGCCTGAGTTGGCTGCGACCCGATGCCAAGAGTCAGGTGTCAGTCCGCTACGAAGATGGGAGACCCGTCTCCGTCGATACCGTCGTTCTGTCCACGCAACACAGCGAAGACGTCGATCACGCCACCTTGAGCGAAGCCGTCATCGAGGAAATCATCAAGCCGGTACTGCCGGCCGACATGATCACCTCGGACACCCGATTCCTGGTCAACCCGACAGGGCGTTTTGTGATTGGTGGACCTCACGGCGACTGTGGACTAACAGGTCGCAAGATAATCGTAGACACCTACGGCGGCTCCGCCCACCATGGTGGTGGCGCCTTCTCCGGCAAGGATCCCAGCAAGGTGGATCGTTCGGCGGCTTACGCCATGCGCTATGTAGCCAAGAACGTCGTGGCTGCGGGCCTTGCCGAGCAGTGCGAAGCGCAGGTGGCCTATGCGATTGGGGTTGCAGAACCAGTTTCGCTGATGGTGAACACCAATGGGACTGCTGTGATCGCCGAAGACCAGATCGAAGCACTGATCCGGGAGCATTTTGATCTACGGCCAAAGGGGATCATTGAGGACCTGAATCTGCTGCGGCCGATCTACCGACCCACCGCGGCATACGGCCACTTCGGTCGCGATGGAGAAGGATTCCCCTGGGAGCTAACCGATAAAGCTGCCGCACTACGGGAAGCAGCTGGGCTCAAGTGAGGAAAGACGCGGTAAAATTTCCGTGAATTCTCTTCCATTTTTGGAATTACACTCTAGCCACTAATTAATTAGCTAAGACGTTGCCGAGGAGCGTTGCGACGGGCTTTGCCCGCCAGGCTCGGGTTTCACGGCGTCTATCTTTGACCAACGGCGCTCAGTGAACATGGAGAACACCCCATGAGCGCTGTGATACAGCCCCAGTCCGATCAGGACTTCGTGGTCGCCGATATTTCTCTGGCCGATTTCGGTCGAAAAGAAATCGCGATCGCCGAAACCGAAATGCCGGGCCTCATGGCCTTGCGCGAGAAGTATGGCCCGAGTCAGCCCCTCAAGGGAGCACGCGTGGCCGGCAGTCTGCATATGACCATCCAGACCGCGGTTCTGATTGAGACCTTGCGGGCCCTTGGAGCAGACGTCCGTTGGGCCTCGTGCAACATCTTCTCGACCCAGGACCATGCTGCCGCTGCCATCGCCGCAGGGGGCACACCGGTCTTTGCCTATAAGGGCGAGAACCTGGTGGAATACTGGGCATACACCCATCGCATCTTCGAGTGGAGCGATGGCGGTACCCCCAACATGATTCTTGACGACGGTGGCGACGCAACGCTGCTGATCGGCCTGGGTGCAAAAGCTGAGAAGGACCTGTCGGTGCTGGATAACCCCGGCAGCGAGGAAGAGGTTGCCTTGTTTGACGCAATCCGCGAACGCCTCAAGACCCAGCCAGATTGGTACTCGACTATCCAGTCCAATATTCTCGGCGTCACCGAGGAAACCACCACTGGTGTTAAGCGTCTCTACCAGATGCAAAAAGACGGCGAACTGCTTTTCCCGGCGATTAACGTCAACGATTCGGCAACCAAATCGAAGTTTGACAACCTTTATGGCTGTCGCGAGTCGCTTGTCGACAGCATCAAGCGCGCGACAGACGTCATGGTGGCAGGAAAACTCGCAGTGGTACTCGGCTATGGAGATGTTGGTAAAGGCTCCGCCCAGTCCTTACGCGGTCTCGGTGCAACCGTCTGGATTACTGAGATTGATCCGATCTGCGCCCTGCAGGCCGCCATGGAAGGATACCGAGTGGTCACCATGGAAGAAGCCGCCAGCCAGGCGGATATCTTCGTCACTGCGACCGGTAACTTCGAGGTCATTACACACGAGCATATGAAGCAGATGAAGAATCAGGCCATCGTCTGCAATATCGGTCATTTTGATAACGAGATCGCCTGTGCCTCCCTTGAGCAGTACGAATGGGAGAACATCAAGCCTCAGGTGGACCACGTGATCTTCCCGGACGGCAAGCGGATCATCCTCCTCGCCCAGGGCCGACTTGTAAACCTTGGTTGCGCAACCGGTCACCCCAGTTTCGTCATGTCTAACTCTTTTACCAACCAGACGTTGGCGCAGATTGAGTTATTCCAGAAGCGCGATCAGTACGACAACAAGGTCTATATCCTGCCCAAGCACCTTGATGAGATGGTGGCGAGACTGCATCTCGAGAAGATCGGCGTCAAACTGACAACGCTTACTGACGAGCAGGCTGCATATATCGGTGTGGAAACCGATGGGCCCTACAAAGCTGACCACTACCGTTACTGAGCGGGACTGGCAGGCAAGCCTAAGCAAAAATGCCCCCGGACACCGGGGGCATTTTCTTCAGGTTGTAGATAAACTAGGCGGTGATGTCGGGAACCAGTCGACTTTCCAGGTGACCAATGCTGTCTTTGAGAAATAGTTTGCGTTTTTTGAGTCGTTGCAGCTGAAGATCGTCGATCGACGGGTCTTCTACAATGTTTTTGAGTTCTTCGTCTAAGGCGCGGTGTTCTGATCTCAGTTTTTCTATCTTGGTACCGAGATCCTGTTCAACGTATTGTGCTTCAGTCATATAGGTCTGTCTCCCTCACGTACTGGCTGTTGGTGAGCTTTCACGCACGCAGCGAGACCGCAGACGAATCGGCAACCTTGACGCGGTCACCGTTTACGACCTTACCGCGCTGAATCAATCCTACTCCTTTCGTGCGGATATTTCATCACTAGATTGGCAACTCATTCTCTCGATCTCTTGACTTAGCTTGGGATAAAATTCCGTCTCAAAATGAGGCGGTTACACTGCGATACTCGGGCATCCTGTCCAGTCTAGATCCTAAATCCATCAAAATCACGGCCCCTAATGGACCTACTTGCTACCTGGGAAAAAATTCTGCTCGGCGTACTCGCGCTGGTGATCATTCTGTGGTTTTTCCCCGGCGTCAAAACGCTGATGAAAGAATCCAGCGATGCGCCGCGGGATTGGCCGGCAGTCCTGCTCCCATTGGTGGCTGTCGTCGCCTTTGTGGTTCTGCTGATTAGTATTGTCTGATGGCGGCGATACAAAAACACACGCAGCGCGTTTATCTGAGGGAATACCGCCCGCCCGACTATCAGATCCCCGCCATTGAACTACAGGTTGACCTCGACCGGGAACGAACGCGGGTGCGGTCATGCCTGAAGGTTGAAAAGTCCGGAGACCACCACCGGCCATTGGTTCTGCACGGAGAAAAGTTGAACCTGATCCGCGTCAAGGTTAACGGGGAAACCCTCGATCCTGCCAGTTATCACCGCGACGACACCGCGCTTACGCTGAACCTTATCGAACCGGAGACAACGCTCGAAATCGAGACCGAAATCAACCCCGCAGCCAATTCAGAGCTTAGTGGCCTGTATGCATCTGCCGATACGCTGTGCACCCAGTGTGAACCCGAGGGCTTTCGACGCATCACCTATTTTCTGGATCGCCCCGACGTATTGTCAGTTTACCGGGTCACGCTTCGCGCCCTGAAAGCCCAGTACCCGGTGCTGTTGTCCAACGGTAACCATGTCAGCGATGGCGAAGACGGGCAATACCACTACGCGATATGGGAGGATCCTCACCCTAAGCCGAGTTATCTATTTGCTTTGGTTGCGGGCCCGCTACAGTTTATCGAAGGCCGATTCACGACGACCTCCGGGCGCAATGTGCAGCTCAGGATCTACGCCCGTGCGCGGGATATCCCGCAATGTGACTTTGCCTTGAGTGCACTTCGTGACGCGATGGTCTGGGATGAGAAGGTGTATGACTGTGAATACGACCTTGACCAGTACAATATTGTGGCGGTCGAGGACTTCAACATGGGTGCCATGGAGAACAAGGGCCTCAACATCTTTAACACCCGCTACGTCCTCGCGCAGCCGGCGACCGCGACCGACCACGACTATCGCTCCGTCCGCGATGTGATCGGTCATGAGTACCTGCATAACTGGTCGGGTAACCGTGTGACCCTGCGTGACTGGTTCCAACTCAGCCTGAAGGAAGGCTTTACCGTCTTTCGCGAGCAACAGTTCAGTGCTGACCACGACTCAGCCGGCGTCAAACGGATTGAGGACGCCAATCTCGTTCGTACGCAGCAGTTCCGGGAAGACGCAGGGCCCATGGCTCACCCGGTCCGGCCCGAGTCTTTTGTTGAAATCAACAACTTTTACACCCTCACGGTCTATATCAAAGGCGCTGAGGTGGTCCGTATGCTCAGCCTGCTGGTAGGCATCGAAAGGTTCTTTAAAGGCTGCCGCTACTTTTTCGAGCATTACGATGGCGAAGCGGTCACCACCGACCACTTCGTCGAAGCGGTGGAGACTGTCTGCGACATCGATCTGTCCCAGTTTCGGCGCTGGTATGAGCAGTCGGGTACCCCGCGGCTCCAAGCCTCAGGAAGTTTCGATCCGGACCGGTACCGCTATTGCCTGCGGATCTCCCAGGATAATCCCGACGCCGCCGGAGAACGCCAGCCGCCCCTGCAGATGCCTATAGTCGTGGCGTTTTTCGACGCAGAGGGAAACGCTCTCTATGCCCAGTCCGAAAATGATGGCAGCAAACAGCACGAACACACTCTGGTGCTGACAGATGCGGTTCAGGAATTTGTCTTCACCGGTCTCAAGAGCCAGCCGATCCCTTCTATGCTGCGAGGCTTTTCTGCTCCCGTCATGATCCAGACTGAACTCGGTGACCAGGATCTGGCGGTGCTTGCCGGCCATGATGACGATCCCTTCTGCCGCTGGGATGCGGGTCAGACACTTGCCCGAAAAGAAATGCTTCGGTGGCTCAACGACCCCTCGGTCAGTGTTCTGGATGAGCAGTTTGCGGAATCCTTCGGCAAGACCCTGCGCGCAGATCTGCCTGACCGCGCCTTCCAGGCGCTGGCGCTGAGACTCCCGGAGGAAAATTACCTTGGGGATTTTGTCGATGTAATTGATCCCCAGGGCATCCACATATCCAGATGGTCCGTGATGCAGGCATTGGCAAGCCGTTTCACCGATGAGCTTCTTGAGCGCTATCAAGCGCTTGAAGCAGAAGGTTCCTACCAGCGCGATTCGGCGAGCGCGGCAGTACGTGCCCTGCGCAATACCTGCCTTGGCTACCTGATGACACTGGAATCAGAAGATATCAACGCGCTCGCGCTCAAACAACTGAAAACCGCTGACAATATGACTGATGCGTTGGCTGCGTTGACACCGCTGGCTAACCAGGCCCTTTCTGGCCGCGACGAGGCGCTGTCGTTTTTTGAAGAACGCTGGTGCGAATTCCCACTGGTAATGGATAAATGGTTGCGGGTCCAGGCGGTGTCTCGGTGTGACGACACGCTCGCACGGGTCCGGGACCTGACGCATCACGCTTGCTATCAACAGGACAATCCCAACAAGATTCATGCCTTGATCGGGGCACTGGCACATGCGAACCCTCTACGCTTCCACGAGCCTGACGGCAGTGGATATCAACTGGTCGCCGAACAACTGTTGACGACAGATCCTAAAAACCCACAGGTCGCGGCCCGGCTGGCCTCGGCCTTCAATCTTTGGAGACGTTACGAGCCGGGGCGTCGTGAACACATGCATAAGGTGCTGCAGAAAATTAGCGGTGCAACACAGCTGTCCCGCGATGTCCAAGAAATCGTCGACCGCGCTCTTGCCGAGCACTGATGGCAATCGCTAACTGTGGCTCCAGGCCCAGTGTCCGAGAGAGGCCGCCAGCACCGTCATCATCAAACCAATCCCAATATCAATCACACGCCAGGTCTCGGGCCGGGAGATAAAGCGGGACCACCGAGCCGCCCCGAAACCCAGCCCATAAAACCATAGCAGTGACGCCAAAGAAGCACCGCAGGCAAACATAATCCTCTCGCCGCCGGCAAAGCGGGCCGCCACGCCACCGAGCAGCAGCACCGTATCGAGATAGACATGGGGGTTGAGAAAGGTTACCGCCAATGCAGTGGTAACCGCTGCACCCAAAGATTCGCTGGTCTCTCCCGCTACGCCGGGCGTCAGAGCCTGTGGTCGAGCGGCCCGGGTGAACGCTCGGAAGGCAAAGAATAATAAAAACAGCGTACCCGCCCAGGCGACGCCCTGCAGGATCAGGGGGTCAGCCCGAAACGCCGTTCCCAGACCGCCTGCACCGAGGCTAATGAGCAGAACATCACCACCAAAGCACACTGTACAAACGGCGAAGACATGCTGGCGGACGAGGCCTTGGCGCAAAACAAAGGCATTCTGCGCACCGATAGCGATGATCAGGGCACTCCCCAGGGCGAGCCCTTCCCATAGCGCCGAGATATTCACGATCGCACCTCCACCAATGATTCGACAACGCAATGATATGATTGTTCCACGTTCTGCTGAATCCTCTCTGCCGTGACTTCATCAAGAAAAAACGTCTTGCGGCCGTCCAGCCAGGAAGACGTAAACCGGTTTTTACAACAAGTCCGTAGTACGGCGCTGCCTATACGACGTGATCAACGTGCACGCCTTATTTTCGGCATGGACGCGACGGCGAGCCGGGAACCGCTATGGGATCGCGCTTGCCACATTCAGGCACAGATGTTTGAGGCGACGGCTGCAATGGGCGGCATCGAGATCCAACTGGCCTACTACCGTGGCTATGGCGAATTCAAAGCAGCGCCCTGGGCGGCCGAAGCCGAGGTCCTGCAGAATCGGATGACGTCCATCCGCTGCGCGGCGGGGCAAACCCAGATCGCGCGAGTGCTCAAACACGCGCTCGGACAGGCTAGGAGTGCTCAAAGTTCAGTCAGTGCACTGGTATTTATAGGTGACTGCATGGAGGAAGATCCCGATCAGTTGGCAAAACTCGCTGGCGAACTGGGCATCCTGGACGTCCCAATGTTTCTCTTCCAGGACGGCGCTGACCCCACGGCAGCAAAAACGTTCTCACATATCGCGAAACTCACCCGGGGAGCGCACTGCCGCTTCGATGGTAACAGCGCGGCCCAACTCCGGGATCTGCTCTGCGCCGTCGCAGTATATGCGGCCGGCGGGCGCAAGGCGCTCGCCGATCATGGCCGGCATCATGGTGGCGAAGTGCTTCGCCTGATTGCACAACTGGATAGCAGAGGCTGACCTTGGCGAGAATTTTTTTGGCGCTGGTCGCGCTGGTCGGACTCATGTGGCTTGCTGCCTGGCTTGGAAAAGCCAGTCCGGCGCAACGCGGCCGGGCCTTAAAGCTCATCGTACTCTACGGTATCGCCGGCGCCCTATTACTGCTGGTGGTCACCGGACGAATCCCCTGGATGTTCGCCATCATCAGCGCGGCCGTCCCGTGGCTGCAGCGGTTCCTGGTCGCCAAGCAGGCTTGGAACATGTTTAAGTCCAGCCGAGGACCAAGCGCTGGGAAATCCTCAACCGTGGAGACCGTCGTTCTGCGGATGACTCTCGATCACGACAGCGGCGATCTCGACGGGGAAGTCATCAGCGGCCCCTTCTCTGGGCGGGGGCTCGTAGACCTCTCGGAGGCCCAGCTCCTGGAACTGCTGCAGGACTGCCGTGCGCGTGATGGGCAATCCGCTGCCTTGCTTGAAGCCTACCTGGACCGGACCCGAGGCGACAACTGGCGTACCGCCGACGAAGCGTCTGATCACGGTATCCCACCGAACACACAGGGCGCAATGTCTGTTGGTCAAGCGGCAGAGATTCTGGGCGTGCCGGCTGACGCTTCCAATGAGGAAATTACCGCCGCGCATAGGAGGCTCATTCAGAAACTACACACCGACCGGGGCGGTACCGACTATCTCGCTGCACTGATCAACGAAGCCCGCGATACGCTCAACTCGAGCGGGTGACCATCATTCCTTTGAAAAACAGGACACACGGGGAACCTCCTCGCCGGCTTTCCTGGCTCTGGTGGTTGCTGCTTTCTGCAGTGATGCTGGCAACGGGTCTTGTTTTCTCGCCCCAGCAGATTGACACACGACTGTGGTCACGTCAGGAGATCTGGGGGATAGATCGAGCCCTGATCCGACGCACTCTGGGCCCGGAGATCGATCAAAACCGCTATCCGGAAAAGATTTCGGTTTTCCAGGACGGCGCCGGCTACGACGCCATGGTTGAATACACTATCGATCCGGATTTGCAGGCAGCGGTAGCGACGGTTCTTGAAAAATATAATCCCGACTACGCAGCATTCATTGCCCTGGATCCCGAAACCGGCGAAATCGTAGCGCTCGTGAATCATCAGCGACGGGGCATTCAGGACGAAAACCTTGCGGTCAGAGCGACCTATCCCGCCGCCTCAGTTTTCAAAATCATTACCGCGGCGGCTGTGCTTGACCTGGATAAAGCGACCCCCGCCACCGTCATCCCCTTTAACGGCAAGACGACGAGCCTCTACAAGAAAAATGTCCTGCGACACAAGGATACCCAGTGGACCCGACGCTATCCACTATCGAAAACCTTCGCCAAGTCGGTAAATACGGTATTCGCACGGCTCGGTATATTTTCAGTAGGTCCCGTCAAGCTTCGCGACTACGGTAAAGCCTTTGGCTTTAACCAAAATCTGGACACCGACTTTGCGCTTGCCCCCAGTCGACTGACCTTCAATGATGATGATCCCTGGTCCATTGCAGAAACCGCCTCAGGCTACACCCGCAGCACAACACTGTCTCCGGTACATGGTGCCGCCATTGCCGCGGTGGCCGTGAACGGCGGGCGGCTTGTGACGCCTTCTTTAGTACGCAAAATAGTCAATGACGATGGCCTGATCCTCTATACGTTGGATCCATCCGAGGGCACTCCCGTGGTGCGTGAAGAAACTGCCCGTGATCTTCAGGTACTCATGCGAGAGACCGTGTCAAAAGGGTCTGCCAGGGCCTCCTTCAAAAAGTTCGCGCGCAACGATATGCGTGCTGTCTATGTCGGGGGGAAAACCGGAAGCCTCACCGGCGAGAATCCCCAGGGTCGGTATGATTGGTTTGTAGGTTATGCAACAAAAGACGGGCGCAAACTGGCTTTTGCTGCCATGTGTATTAACAAAGATTTCTGGTATGTAAAATCTGCCTACGTCGCCCGAAAGGCCATAGAGTATTTTTTTCGCGATTCGGGTGAGAACTAGTATCGAGATCAGTGTAACCAGCATGGAGTTCGCCGTTGCAACAATACCTTGACGTCATCCGCCGGGTTCTTGAGTCTGGTCACCGAAAGTCCAACCGGACCGGTGTCGATACCCTCTCGACCTTCAACGTCAACTATCAGATCGACCTGCGATCGGGATTTCCACTTTTAACCACCAAGGAGATCTCGTGGAAAAACATCGTTGTTGAGAATCTCTGGTTCCTCTCAGGAGATACCCGCATTGATCTTCTGCGAAAACACGGCTGCCGCTTCTGGGAACCGTGGGCTGACGAGAATGGGCTTGTCCCAAGCGCTTACGGGAACTTCTGGCGGAACTTTCCAGTGCACAAAGACGGTGAAGCCGCCTTCAACGACCAGATCCGCTACGTCGTTGACGAACTCAAAGCACGGCCCCAGAGCCGGCGCCTGGTCGTGTCCGCATGGGCGCCGGGAAATGCCCAGACAAGCGCGCTGCCACCCTGTCACGCCTTCTGGGTGCTGAACGTTCAACAGGATGAACACGGCGAACCGCTTCTGTGCCTGCACCTCACGCAGCGCAGTTGCGACGTGGCGCTCGGACTGCCCTACAACATTGCTGGCTATGCGTTCCTGCTGGAACTGATATCACGCTTTACCGGCATCAGGGCGGGTTACTTTGGCCACACCCTGATTGATGCCCATATCTACACCGCGAAAGCCGATGGCTCGATGACGGAGTACGACCATATTCCGGGTCTGCACGAGCAACTCGCTCGAGAACCACGCGCGTTGCCGCGACTTGAGATCAGTCCAGAGATTCAACACCTGGATGACGTCACAGCGCTGCTGGAAGCCGATACCGAATCACTGCTGCAGACCTTTCGCCTGCATGATTACGACCCGCATCCCGCGCTGACTTTTAAAGTCGCCGTCTAACGCGCATGACGCCAACTGAGGGGAAACCCACGCGAGCGGCTATTGTCGCCATGAACGCAGCGCGAGTCATTGGGCATGACGGCACGCTGCCATGGCATTACTCTGAAGACCTCAAACGCTTCAAACACCTGACCACCGGCAGCACCATCGTGATGGGCCGCAACACTTTTGAGTCCATCGGCAGCAAACCCCTACCCAAACGTGACAACCGGGTAGTGACGCGATCGCATTTTGATAACGTCGACTGCTTTACGTCACTCGAATCCGCTATCACGGATTGTCCGGGAGACCTCTGGTTCATCGGCGGTGCCAAACTCTACGAAGCTGCGCTTGGTTACTGCGACTTCATTGATGTGATGTGGGTGCCGGATGAGGTCACGGGTGATGATCTCGTCTATTTTCCAGAGCTACCTCCATCGGACTGGCGGGCTGGTTCCAAAACCCCGCTCGCGGAAGATAACCGATTGATTAGCCAGCGGTTCTACCGTCGGTAGCGATGGACGTCTCTAGAATTTTCGACGCCCTGAACGACCCGCAGCGCGAGGCCGTGGGTGCCCCGCCCGGACCCATGCTGGTGCTGGCAGGTGCTGGCAGCGGAAAAACGCGGGTATTGACCTACCGAATCGCGTATCTCGTACAGGCACTTGAAGTCTCCCCCTATTCGATCCTGGCAGTGACCTTTACCAACAAGGCCGCCAACGAGATGCGCAAAAGGATTGAAGGCTTCCTGGGTTTCTCCGTAAGGGGCATGTGGATCGGGACTTTTCACGGCCTGTCACACCGCATCCTGCGAGACCATCATGAACTCGCGGGACTGCCGAAGGGATTTGAGATCCTGGATTCAGACGATCAGTACCGCGTCATCCGGCGTGCCCTGAAAGAGCTTAACCTCGATGAAGGTTACTGGCCGCCGCGCCAAATCCAGTGGTTTATCAACAGCCAAAAAGAAGAAGGTCGCCGAGCGACTCAGGTTCAGGACAATGGAGACAGTCACCAACAGACTCTCATCCGGGTCTATACCCATTACGAGGAAAACTGCCAGCGTCTCGGGCTGGTCGATTTCGCGGAGCTGCTGCTGCGCACACTCGAACTTCTGGAGCAAACCCCCTCGCTCCTGGATGCCTATCAGCAACGCTTTCAGCACATCCTGGTAGATGAGTTTCAGGACAGTAACGAAATCCAGTACCGCTGGCTCAAACGGCTGGCCGAGGCTCATGGGCAGATCACCGCGGTGGGAGATGACGATCAGTCGATCTACGGCTGGCGAGGCGCCCGAGTCGAGAACATGAACCAACTGCAACAGGATTTTTCTGGAACCGAGGTCATCCGGCTTGAACAGAACTACCGCTCTACCGGGAATATCCTGAATGCGGCAAACGCGGTCATCGACCAGAACACCGGGCGCCTCGGTAAAAACCTCTGGACCGAAGGCGAGGACGGGGAACCCATCAGGGTTTACGGGGCGATGGACGAACTGGATGAAGGACGCTTTGTCATCGATCGAATTCAGGCATGGCAGGGTCAAGGCCGGCGCCGTGACAGCATCGGCATTTTGTATCGCTCCAATGCGCAGTCACGGGTATTTGAAGAACTGCTGCTGTCCCAGGGGATTCCCTACCGCGTATATGGCGGACTGCGATTTTTTGAGCGCGCCGAGATCAAGGATGCTTTGGCTTACCTGCGGCTCGTGACCAACCGTGACTCCGACCCTGCTTTCGAGCGGGTGGTTAACGTACCGCCGCGCGGTATTGGCGCGCGTACCGTCGAGATCGTCCGTCAGCAGGCGCGAACTGACCGCACATCACTGTGGACCGGCGCACAATCCTTATGCGAATCCGATGCCCTGCCGGGCCGAGCCAAAAGCGCGTTGAGCGCCTTCATTTCCCTTATTGAACAACTGGCACGGGACGCCGCCGATCATGACCTGCCGGAAAAAATAGATCTCGCCATCAGCCGCAGCGGTCTTATAGACCATTACCGCAAAGAACGCGGCGAAAAAGCCATCACGCGCGTTGAAAACCTGGAGGAACTCGTTAGCGCCGGGCGCAACTTTGAAACCGAGGCAGAAGAAGACGACACTCTCGACGAACTCTCGAATTTTCTCGCCCATGCGGCGCTTGAAGCCGGCGAGGGCCAAGCGGCCGAATGGGAGGACTGCGTGCAGTTGATGAGCCTGCACTCCGCAAAAGGCCTCGAGTTCCC
>JABJIU010000029.1 GCA_018661145.1 Pseudomonadota bacterium
CGTGGTACCCTGGAATTCGCAGTTGTTTCTCGTTGCCGTAAAGATCGGCCCGGCGCTGGCTGCTGGCAACACGGTCGTACTCAAGGCTTCTGAACATGCTTCGGCGCCGATGCTCGAGTTCGCTCGCGTGTTTGAAGAAGCCGGCTTTCCTCCTGGCGTATTCAATGTCGTCACCGGGCACGGCGAGCCGTGCGGACGCGCGCTGACCAGCCATCCATTGGTAGACCGGATCAGTTTCACGGGTGGACCGGAAACCGCCCGACACGTCATTCGCAACAGTGCCCAGAACTTCGCCCAGGTATCTCTTGAACTCGGCGGCAAGTCGCCAGTGATGGTATTTGAAGACGCGGATCTTGAAAGCGCCGTTAACGGCGTGCTCCTGAGCATCTTCAGTGCCAGCGGGCAAAGCTGTGTGGCGGGTTCCCGGCTGCTTTTGCAGGAATCGATCCGTGAAGAGGTACTATCGCGAGTAGTGGAAAAAGCGGCTCAGATCCGGATCGGCGATCCGCTGGACGATAACAGCCAGATGGGCCCGCTCGCGACCGAGGCACAACTCAACAATATCCGTTCGACCCTGGCTGATGCCACCGCGAACGGCGCCAATGTCCGCTACGGTGGGAATACCCCCAAGGGTCTGGAGACCGGCTGGTACATAGAGCCTACCATCGTGGACTGCCCCCACCAGGACATCAGCATCGTACGCAAGGAACTTTTCGGGCCCGTCGTCAGCGCCCTTGGGTTTCGCGATGAAACCGAAGCCCTCGCGCTTGCCAACGATACGAATTTTGGACTCGCGAGCGGCATCTTTACCCGGGACGTTGGTCGAGCGCTCAGGATCAGCAAGGCTATCCGGGCTGGAATTGTCTGGGTCAATACCTACCGGGTGGTATCACCAATTGCGCCGTTCGGTGGATTTAAAGATAGCGGCCACGGCAGAGAATCCGGCATGGAGGCAATTTATGACTACACCCGCCCCAAGACCGTGTGGCTGAATACCTCGGCAGACCCGATCGCAGACCCCTTTGTCATGCGCTGATCTCGATCAATCCTTTTCACTAAGCCAGTGATAGACTCGTCGCGTGTAAGGTCTCAGAACCATTTAGGAGCGTCATGAAATTTCAGTTAGCGATCAATATGGAGCGTATCTCGCCGGATACCGATATGGCTGCGGTTGAACGCCACACGCTCGAGATGGTCCAGATGGCTGATGCTGGGGGCTTTCATATTGTCTGGGCGGCGGAACACCATGCGTTGGAAATGACCATTGCGCCCAACCCCTTCCAGATTCTCACCTGGTGGGCGGCCCACACCGACCGTATCCGTCTGGGTACTGCTGTTGTCGTCGCGCCCTATTGGCATCCCATCAACGTTGCCGGTGAAGCCGCCTTGTTGGATCTTTACAGTAACGGCCGACTGGAGTTCGGCATCGGGTCGGGCGCGTACCAGCGTGAATTCGACAGAATGCACGCCGGCCTCAAACAGACCGATGCCTGGCGATACATGCAGGAGATGCTCCCTGCCATCAAAGCCCTGTGGCAGGGTGATTACGCTCATGAAGGTGAATACTGGCAGTTTCCGGAAGCAACGTCTGTGCCCAAACCGTTGCAAAAGCCACACCCACCGATCTGGGTAGCCGCCAGGGCGCCTATTACCTACGACTATGCTGTCAAGCACCAGTGCAACATCATGTCATGGCCGCTGACCCGGCCGATGAGCGAAGTCGAGACCTATCTGGAACGCCTGCAGACGGCCCTTGATGAAAATCCGGGGCAATCCCGGCCGACATTCTCTGCCATGCGGCACACCTGTGTTTACGACAAAAAAGAAGACTGGATGGTGCCGGTTGAAGCGGCACGGCGCCAGCTGGCGCAGTTTGAAAACCTTTTCAAAAACGCCGGCGGTGTTGACAATGGTTTTCCAGCGATGATTGATTTATCGACGCTGGAAAACCGGGACGAATATGATCCCAAAATGCTGCATGAACATCTGATGTTCGGAACGCCGGAAGAGATAGTGGGCAAACTGCGTCTTTATGATGACCTCGGTGTCGATCAGTTTACTTACTATGCAAGTCTTGGCCTTGGCATGAAAGAGCAGAAGCGCTCCCTCGAGCTATTTATCAATGAGGTCATGCCGGAGTTCGCGGAGGATTAACCCGGCAGTTGCGCCGGGTGGTCCCATCACGCACCAGCGCACCCGCCTTTAAGCGCGAAAAAACAGCTCAAGTCAGCCCCAGTCTCTCACGAGCCTGGTCGGCATCACAGACCTGTCCTCCGAGGTCGCGGATGATACGAACCGCTTTTTCAACCAGTGTCGCGTTGCTCGCGGGCACGCCCCTTTCCAGATAAAGGTTGTCTTCCAGGCCGACACGGACATTGCCTCCGAGCAGCATAGCCTGCGCCACCATCGGCATCTGCGTGCGGCTGATGCCGAAGCCTGACCAGAACACGTCCTGCGGCAGTTGGCCCACCATTGCCGTCATCGTCGCTGAGTCTGCACCGGCACCCCAGGGTATACCCAGACACACCTGGTACATCGCCGGACCCTTGATGAGCCCCTCAGAGATCATCTGATTGGCAAAACGCAGATGACCCAGATCAAACACCTCCATTTCGGGCTTGACCCCAATTTCGGCGTAACGCGCAGCCATGGCGCGCAGCATGTTAGGTGTCTGGATATAGACGTAATTGGCATTGTCGAAGTTGATCGTGCCGCAGTCGAGCGTCGCGATGTCCGGCCGCAGGAGTTCAACATGCGCCATGCGTTCCTCGGCACTGATGAGATCAGTCCCCTCACCCGGGACTTGCGGATTGTCGTCATCGACCACCAGATCACCACCCATACCGGCGGTCAGATTGATCAGCACATTTCTGCCACTGTTCCTGACAAGCTCCACTGTCTCTTTGAAGAGATTGATGTCCCGACTGCCTTTGCCGGTCTTGGGATCACGAACATGCAGATGCACAATTGCTGCACCCGCGTCCGCCGCCTCAATAGCCGAGTTGGCAATCTGTTCCGGTGTGACCGGGATGGCAGGGTGCTTGTCGACTGTGTCTCCAGCCCCCGTTACCGCGCAGGTCACAACTACATTGGTGTTCATGGTCATAGGCCCTGTTCCTCCTGAAATTAACCCCGTATCAATCGACGATCAAATCACTCACTGTTCATTATTCGCATTAACCATCCGCGGCCATCCATCTTCCTCCGGCGGATACCAGTGCTCCTTGAGTACCTTCTGAATTTCTGCGAGACAGCGATCGCGCCGGCGCTCCATGTCATCAAACACCCGCGCGCCGGACTCCTCTTCGCAGCCCTGAACGATGCGTCTTTTCAGCTCATCGGTCAACTCCGGCGCTTTCATATGCGACCAGGGAAGTTCCAGCGCCGGACCGAACTGTTCGATCGTGTGCCGCATACCCCCTGGACCGCCACCCAGATGCCAGGCGAGAAATGTTCCCATGAACGCCCAGCGCAGTCCCGGGCCGCCGGTGACCGCTGCGTCAATCTCAGCCACCGTCGCCACACCCTGATCGATGAGATGCAAGGCCTCGCGATACAGTGATTCCTGCAGGCGGTCCGCGATATAGGCTTCGATCTCACGCCGAACATGCAGCGGCCGCATCCCGATCGAACGGTAAAATTCCCCCGCCTTGGCAACCGCGGCTGGCGCGGTCTGCTCACTGCCAACAACCTCCACCAGCGGCAGAAGATAGACCGGCGCAAAGGGGTGACCGATGATCAGGCGCTCCGGATGGGCGCACCGGGACTGCAGGCGACTTGGCAGCAAACCGGAGGAACTGGACGCAATCACGACATCAGCACGTGCATGCTGGCTGATCTCTTCGTGAACAGCAATCTTGAGCTCTTCGCGCTCAGGTACATTTTCCTGAACAAAATCGGCATCACTGACAGCCTCGGCGATGTCACTAGCGAAATGCAGCTGACCTTTTTCCCCGGTCACAAGACCGGCATCTTCCAGTACTGGCCAGGCATCCGCCACCATCTTCTCAACGTAATCCCGTGACTCGGCTCTGGGGTCAGCCAGAACGACCTCGAGACCGTTTGCAAGACATCGTGTAGCCCAACCGCCGCCAATGACACCCCCGCCCACCAGCGCAACCTTTCTTATTCTCTGCTCTGTCATACGCTCTTTATTCCTCTCGTTTCGAAGCCACTATTCGCCTTTGAAAACCGGCTTACGTTTTTCCACAAAAGCCCGCACTCCCTCTTTGGCATCTTCGGAGCGCAGCATCTTCCGATAGTTCGGCAGATCTCCGGTCCGCATGGTCTGGAATGCGCTCTCAATCGTATCCCCCTCAATCGCGCGCAGCACTTCCTTGATGGTCTGCACCGCAAGGGGTGCAGAATCCGCAATCTGCTGAGCCCACTGTCGTGCCGTTGTCATCAGGTCAGCTGACGGGACCACCGCATTGATCAAGCCGTGGCGCATCGCTTCTTCAGCACCCATCTTGCGACCCAGCCATAGCATCTCCAGCGCGACGTTATAAGGTACCCGCCGGGGAAGTCTCTGAATGGCCCCCGCGTCCGGAACGATGCCCAACGGCATCTCGGGCAGTTGGAAGAAAACATGATCCGCAGCGATCACGAGATCACAGGACATTACCAATTCAAAACCCCCGCCAATAGCATGTCCGTTGACAGCAGCAATCACCGGCTTGTTGAGATGCCACATCTCGGTCAACCCCGCAAAACCACCTGGCAGGTCGACATCCGCTTCCCACCAGTTGTCGAGTTGCTGTTCACCGCTATCAAGCGCCTTCAGGTCCCAACCCGCAGAAAAGATTTTTCCGCCGGTGGCGGTCACCAACCCTACACGGAGTTCAGGATCATCCCGCAGCATGACCACGGCTTCATTAATCCTACGGCTCAAATCAAAGTCGATGGCGTTGACTTTCGGGCGGTTCAATTGAATCTCCAGCACGCCGCCCTGACGGCTTATATTGAGTTCGTTCGATCGATCTTCCATTGCACTTTCAGCCCCGGTTGCCTGTTTTCCACAGGGTGTGAGTTACGCGGCGCACATTATGGCAATAACCCGCACAAAGCAATATTATCTGAGACCTTCTTGATACGCCGTGCACCGCGAGGACCTGCCTACCTCGCGGCCACGTTGGGACCCTGCTCCCGGGAGAGTTATGGATATCGAATTAAGCAGTGAACAACGGATGCTGGCTGACTCCGTTCAGTCCTTCGTTTCCGAGGAATTGCTTCCGCTCGAACTTGAAGTGGAACGTGCCGGAGAGGTCAGTGTCGAGCAGGGTGATAGGATCAAGCACAAAGCCATCGAGATGGGCTTTTACGCAGCAAACCTGCCGGAATCCGTCGGTGGTGGTGGCCTGGACTACACCAGTCTCGCCATCATGGAACGTGAATTGGGCAAAGTATCCCATGCGTTGCACGGATTTGCCTGGCGGCCGACCGAATTGCTGATGGCGTGTAACGATGAACAAAAATCGCGTTATCTCTTTCCCTGCGTGACGGGTGAAAAAGTCGAATGCTTTGCCATTACCGAACCCGGCGCGGGCTCGGACATCATGTCCATGGCAACCCGAGCCAAAAGCGACGGTAGCGACTGGATCATTAACGGTTCAAAACATTTTGTCAGCAGTCATGTCGAGCCCGACTTCGCTATTGTTTTTGCTGCTACCGGAACCGACGACACACCCCGCGGCCCGCGCAAACGGGTCAGTGCTTTTCTGGTGGACCGGGGACATCCCGGATTTGAGATCACGCGGGGACCCCGGTGCGTCAGCCAGCGTGCCTACCTCAACTTTGTGCTCTCTTTTAATGATTGTCGTGTCAGTGACGCGCAGATGCTGGGCGAAGAAGGCGAAGGATTGATGCTGGCCGACAAATGGATCAAGATGGGTCGGGTGTGGGTCGGTGCCGGCTGCTGTGGGCGGGCTGAGAGACTCCTTGAACTATCTCTGGAATGGGCTGCGAACCGAAAACAGTTCGACCAGCCGATTGGAAAGTTCCAGGGGACTTCCTTCAAACTCGCCGACATGGCGACCGAACTTCAGGCCGCGGACCTTCTGGTCATGCATGCAGCCCGCAAGGCAGATGCCGGGGAGATGACACCGACCGATGCCGCGATGTGCAAACTGTTTGCCTCAGAAATGCTGCACCGACTGGCTGATCACGCCGTACAAATTCATGGCGGTATGGGTCTGATGGAGGATCTCCCGATCGAACGGCTGTGGCGGGATGCACGGCTCGAACGCATCTGGGAGGGTACTTCGGAAATTCAGCGGCACATCATCAGTCGATCACTGTTGAGACCTCTGGGCGCGTGAACGCAGCCCAGCGCGACAATTTGCGGCGACTGCTTTCGCCCCGCCACGTCGTTTTTATTGGTGGGGAATCGGCAGTTTTTGCTGCGGGGCAGTGCGCGGCAGGCAATTTTCGCGGTGAAATCTGGGGGCTTAATCCCCAACCCAAGCGTTTCGGTACGATACCGAGTTACACCAGTGTTGAGGCACTGCCTGAACCCCCGGATGCGGTTTTCCTGGCCGTTCCCCGGCAGGGAGTTCCGGCAGTCGTCGCCGAACTAAGGGAAAAAGGCGCGGGTGGAATTGTCTGCTACTCCGCAGGATTTGGTGAACTGGGCGATGACGGCGCTGACCTTGAACGCGAGCTGATTACCGCCTGTGGTGATATGGCGCTCGCAGGACCCAACGTCTTCGGCCTGCTTAACTACATCACGGGCGCGCACCTCTGGCCCTTCAGTCATGGTGGAAAACCGGTCGACCGCGGTCCGGCCGTAATCTCCCAGTCAGGCATGCTTTCAGGATACCTGCTGACCAACCGTCGGTCGGTGCAGTTCTCCTACGTAATCGGGGCGGGCAACCAGTCTGTTCTAGGCGTCGAGGACTATCTCGATTATCTTGTCGACGATCCTGCCGTTACCGGCTTTGGTCTTTACATTGAGACGCTGAGAGATATTCCACGCTTTGCCGAAGCCGCAGGACGGGCGCTCGACCGAGGCGTCCCCATCGTGGCACTCAAGGCCGGACGATCGGCTCTCGCGGCGCAAACCGCGCTCACCCATACGGGATCCCTTACAGGTCAGGATGCGTTCTACCAGTCGCTGTTCGACCGAATCGGTGTGGCCCGGGTTTCCAGTCCAAGCCTGCTGCTCGAAACACTGCAGATGTTGACCACTGCGGGAGCGCCACAGGGCCGCCGACTCGCTGCCTTTACTTGCTCCGGAGGTGACGTCGCCATGCTGGCCGACTGCGCTGAACAGGAAGGGCTAGTTTTTGACCCTCCCGATAAAGCCACCGAACAAGATCTTCGTCAGTGGCTCCCGGAAATTGCGACGGTGGGTAATCCGCTCGACTACACCACACCGCTGTGGGGCCATGAAGACACCCTGGAAAAAGTCTTTTCTGCGGCCCTGGCGCCGGGCTATCACGCGGCACTGCTGGTGCAGGATTACCCGCCACTCGACCTTGGCGAAGACCGGCCCTACTACCAGGCCGATGCCCGCGCATTCGTGCGCGCAACAGCAAGCGCCTCGATCCCGGCTGCAGTTTGCTCCAGCCTGCCTGAGAACCTTGATGCTGATACCCAACACACACTAATTGAAAGCGGCGTGGCTCCGTTGCAAGGAATCGGTGAAGCGACGGCGGCGATCCGCGCCGCCGCGGTATTCGGTGAAGCACTGGATAAAAGAAAGCGCGGCGGTGACCGCTTTATTCCGGCTTGCCATCCAATCGAGCGTGACCCATCTGCTCTGCTGGATGAGTGGCAAGGCAAGCAACTTCTCTCAGCTCACCAAGTACGAATCCCACAGGGCGAGGTTTGCCCCGCCCACGATGCGGCAGAGACGGCCCGGCGTATAGGGTTTCCGGTGGCACTGAAACTCGTGAACAGCGCCCTGCCCCATAAAAGCGATCACGGCATTGTGCGTCTCAACCTTTGCGATACCGATAACATCGATGGGATTGCTCAGGAGGTATTATCACTCGGCTCCAAAGCACTGGGTCACCCTGCTGAGGACCGGATCCTGATCGAGCAGATGGCCAATGGCCTCATCGCCGAACTTCTGATC
>JABJIU010000025.1 GCA_018661145.1 Pseudomonadota bacterium
GCATCATCCACCTCTTCTTCCGTCGCCGTCATATCTACCCGCTCAAACAGGGCCGTCAGGGTCACATGGGCTCCCTCGCGGGCAGCCACCATGGCCGAGTCGTGCGCGGTATAACCGCCGATGACTTCTTCAGGGCGATCCTTAGCGTTGATCTGGTCAATCTTGCCAAGGCGTCGAGCTACAGAGACAACGTCGATAGAGGTATCTCCGCCGCCGATACAGACAACTTTTTCAGCAGTAACCTTCATCGCTTCCTTGTTAAAGGCATCGAGAAACGCCACCCCGGAAACACAATTCGGCGTATCTTGCCAACCTTCAACTGGAAGCCCACGTCCGCTCTGACAGCCCACCGCCCACATCAGGGCATCGTAGTCTGCCTCCAGTTGCTCGATTGAGATGTCGCGGCCGACGCGCACGCCGGTTCTAATTTCTATATCGCCCAGTTCAATAATCCGATCGATCTCCCGGTCCAGCCTGTCGCGTGGGGTCCGATAACCGGGAATCCCGTAGCGGAACATCCCACCGAGATGTTCCTGGGATTCAAAGACCGTCGATGCGTAGCCCAGGCGGCGCAACTGGTACGCGCCCGCAAGTCCCGCCGGACCCCCACCAATGATAGCCACCCGCTTCCCCACGACAGAGGGCGGCGCTTCAAACTGGTAACCCTCGTCGAACGCAGAATCGCCGATATACTGCTCTACCGAATTAATGCCGACAAAGTCGTCAACATTGTTGCGGTTGCATCCGCTTTCACATGGCGCCGGGCAGACGCGACCCATCATCGCAGGAAAGGGATTGGCGTCGGTCGCGCGCCGAAAAGCATATTCCTGCCAGGTCATCCCCTCAGGCGGCTTTTCCATACCTCGGACGATCTGCAGCCACCCACGGATATCTTCTCCTGACGGGCAACTCCCCTGGCAAGGTGGCGTACGATGCACGTAAGTCGGACACTTGTGCGAATTATCTTCGTTGAAGATCTGATCCTTGAAGTCGTCCCACTGATATTCGCCATCAGCAAACTTACGGAAAGTGAGTTTTTGCGTTTGTTCCTCTGAGGCTGCCATAGCCCAGTTCCTCTTTTCGGTTATTTATTCCTGCCTGCGCGGTACGTAGCAGGTCAGTGCTCGCTACCAAACACCAGCGCATCACCAACCAACTGGTGCACGCTGATAATCATATCCATACCCATTCCATACTCCGGTAACACCTTACTGAATTGGCTTTTACAGATCGCACAGATGGCCGCCATATGGGTCACTCCATACTGCTCAATGACTTGCTGCAATGCCTGGGCGCGCGGTAAGGCGCCTTTTACCCGCAGTTCAATAAGATCGTCGGTCAACAGTCCACCGCCACCGCCGCAACAGAAGGTGTGCTCATGAATCGTGTCAGGCGCCATGTCCACAAAGTGTGTACAGGCAGCGCGTATCAGATCGCGCGGTATCGTGAACTGCCCGCCTGGCGTATCGCCCAAACGCGAGCCGCGAGAGACGTTGCAGGAGTCGTGGAAGGTCACGACTTTGTCATCATTAGCCTCGCGGTCGAACTTCAACCCGCCACGCTGATTTAGGTCATGGGTGAACTCGCAGATATGCTGCGGAACCGGGTAGGCCGGGTCCAGAAAGTCAAAGGGACCGATCAGGGTGTTCCAGAAACTGTAAGCCACACGCCACGCGTGACCACATTCACCAATCACGATACGCTTGACACCCAAATCGAGGGCTGCCTGGCGTATGCGCTGCGCAACTTTCTGCATATTCTCGTAATTGCCGATGAATATGCCGAAGTTGGCTGCTTCCGAGGCATAAGAACTTAAAGTCCAACTGATGCCAGCTTGATGGAATACCTTGGCATAACCAATCAATCCGTCGACATGAGGCTCAGCAAAGAAATCTGCCGAGGGGGTCACCAGCAGCACATCGGCGCCCGCCTGATCCAGCGGCAACTTCACCGGCACACTGATGTCTTCTTCGATCTCTTCCTCGAGCCCCTCAAGGGTATCCGCGAGAGCCGGTTCTGGCAGGCCAAGATTGTTACCTATGGTGTGCACTTTGCCGATGATCTCGTTGGAATATTTTTGACCGACACCTATCGTGGCAAGGATCTCCCGACCTGCCATGGTGATCTCCGAAGTGTCGATACCATATGGACAATAAACCGAGCAGCGCCGGCACTCTGAGCACTGGTGGTAATAGCTATACCAGTCGTTGATTACCTCTTCGCTGAGCTCGACGGCTCCGACCAGTTTTGGAAACCACTTTCCTGCCGTTGTGAAGTAGCGCCGGTACACTTTGCGCATGAGATCCTGACGCGCCACCGGCATATTTTTGGGATCGCCCGTACCGAGGTAATAGTGACACTTGTCGGTACACGCGCCGCACTTGACACAAGCATCCATGAAGACCTGCAGCGACCGATACCGCCCGAGCAGCTCACCCATCTTGTCCAGCGCAACCTCCTGCCAGTTCTCCACCAGTTCACCGGGGAAACCCAACGATGCTTGGTGTTCAGGCTTTGCGACGAACGGTCGACTGTGGGCCATTGCGTCTGGCTGCACAGCAGGCGTGCTGACCCATTCTTTCAAGGTCGGGGTTTCGAATTCAGGTTTGGCCATGATCCGCGACTGGGTTTATGTGCCGTCGGCGCTGTCTGTGCTCTTAGGCAGGTCCTTCGTCCACGACGCAACGTGACGGCGTTCGCGCGGGTTATCCCGCATGTTGCGAGTCGGGCTGAAGAAAACACCTGGCGCATGCAGTAGTTTGCTGAATGGGAAGATCAGCATCAGAATGATCACCAGTGATAGGTGCACCAGAAGTACTAAATCATTTGGTAGCGGTTGCCAGGAAAACGTTATCAGTCCTAGTGTGAATGCCTTCAGTAACACAATATCGGTATGGTCAACATATTTCATCAGGAGCCCCGATCCTGTAATCGCCAAAAACAGGGCCAGCATCAGGTGATCGGAAGGCGCGCTGATATAGCGGATACGATCAACCAAAACACGGCGCGCCCATAAGCCACCCAGACCCACGAACATCGCAAAACTTGCGTACGACCCAATCCACTGAATCATCATCACCCAAGACCATACGGGTTGAGTGAAATATCTAAGGTGTTGCGCGATCACGATAAGCATACCGAAGTGAAACAACCAGCCAAAAAGCCAGCTCCACTTACTTCCTTTGAAGAGGCTTTCAAAGAACACCACTTCACGAAACATCCGGGCAAAGACCCCAGCGTATGTAGTCGGTGCCGGGGTCGTTGGAATCACTAGCGGTGCGGGGGTGCGAGCATAGCGCGCCACAGTGGACCCCACACCCACCAGAAACACAGCGGTCGCGAGATAAAACAGGCCCGCAAAAATGGCGCCTAGCAACAAGGGGGCCCTGCCTGCGGAAATCGCATCAGCGGACGCTGGTCGGCTTCCCTTCGCTCAGTGCTCATAATTGTTGCCGGCTCGGCCGGCGCAGGTTCTCGCTTTAGAAAAAAATATCAGACGCAGCCCGTGGGCTTGGGCAGACCTGCATACTTACAAGCCTGTTTCGCCGGCCCATAAGGGAAGAGCTCATACAGGTACTTGCTGTTGCCCTTGTCCTTACCCAGTTTTTTCCCAATCGCTTTAGTCAGTACCCGAACCGCCGGGGCGATCTGATACTCATCGTAGTATTCCCGAAGGAAATTGATGACTTGCCAGTGGTTCTCGTCCAGATCACAGTCGTCTTCCTTGGCCATGTACACCGCCGCGTCAGTGTCCCATTGGCTGAGGTTGGCAAGGTATCCCTCCTCATCGGTTTCGTAGGTCTTGCCGTTTAATTCAAATGCCATTTTCGGCCTCCTGTTGCTTTTATCAATAATGTCAGAGCCAGTTCTGGATCTTGTCGTTGGCGCATGCCAGTTCGACAAAACCGTCGTAGCCCACCGCCTCGATGCCCGGAATGAGTCTGTCTCCAGACAACCCCCGGGCTTTAAGATCTGGTTCCAGCGCATACACGCGCACGTCCCCAAGCGCTTCTGCCACCCAAGAGGTATGGGCGCTCCCGCTTAACCCACCATACACGCCATCCTCGATCAGAAGCACATCGCTACCACTTTTCGCGAACGACAGACAGGTTTTGAGGCTCGATGACTCAAACGGGGATTTATTAACAGTATGCAGCATCGGTTCGTGTTGAATTCAGAAATTCAAAATAATGTCTTGCTCTTCCATCAGATCTGAAAGCTGCGCCCGATCGACGACATGAATAGATGACTTCTCTGTCCAGTCTTCGTCTTCATCTTCCCAGGTCAGGGGCATCAAATCTTCTTCTGTCAGCCCCCGCTCTTGAAGTGATTCACGCTCCACATAAAGCCGGTTCACCTCATAGTCCCCCAGCGCCCGATAGGCAGGTGAGAAGTTTTTCATACCGGTGTCAGCGGTATCCTGATCCTGTTTGAGCTGGAAGACCCCGTCACCAATAAACGCCATGCATACGTCCTGTTCAAACGCGGCACCGATTAGTACGACTTCGAGACCTTCTACCGCATAGACCGTGCCACAGGGCGCGTGACGGTTGATATACATGAATTTCTTGGATCCACTCACAAACCGCCTCCTAGTCGCCAAACACCAGAAGCCGATCAGATTCGATACCCGCTTCGATCAACTGGCCCAAACCTGATATGCGAAACCCCGGGGCGATATTGTCGCCATCCTTGCCGTTGCGCTTGGCTTCGTCCGGATCCACAATGCCACGGCGCTGCGCTGCCGCAACACACAACACCAGATCCAGTTCATGCTCAGTGGCAAGCTCGCTCCAGCGATTAACGATGTGCCGATCGTCCTGCGGCGGCGTGGTGAGCCGGGTGCCATTATTCACCCCGTCATGATAGAAGAAAATACGAAAAATCTCGTGACCCGCTGCAAGAGCTGCCCGAATGAACTGATAGGCGCTGTCTGAGGCTTGGTGGGTATACGGCCCCTCGCTCACCATAACAGAAAACTTCATTGAGCCTGCCTAGAACCGGATATGGGTCGAAGCGTTGAGGCTCTTGCGTGCGCCACGCCAGTTATCGATATGGAACTTGGTAAACGGCAATCCGGTAATCTCGAAAAAGCGCGGCCACCCGATACGGTCGATCCAGTCGTTGATACGCTCCCAGTCCCGGGCATCTTCCTTATAGGATTGCAGGATACGTTTGACGATCGCTGTGACTTCGGGCCAACGCGGTGGATTGTTCGGGACGCCTGATGCAACCAGTTTCTGAAAACTGGGCTTGCTGCGCGCATTGGAATGATTACCGCCTACCCAGATAGCCAACTTGCTGTGCTCCGGATCGTTGATCTGCATCGGCGGACAAGGCGGGTAGCAGGCCCCGCAGCAAATGCATTTTTTCTCATCAACTTCCAGCGTCGGCTTGCCGTTGACCTGCGCCGGGCGAATAGCGGCCACTGGGCAGCGAGCCACGACCGATGGGCGTTCACAGACATTCGCCACAAGATCATGATTGATCTTGGGCGGCTTGGTGTGCTGCACATTGATCGCGATATCCCCTTGGCCACCGCAGTTGATCTGACAACAGGAAGTCGTGATGTGTACCCGGTTGGGCATATTGCAATTTTTGAACTCATCGATGAGTTCATCCATCATCGCCTTGACCACGCCGGACGCATCCGTGCCCGGAATATCGCAGTGCAGCCATCCCTGGGTATGCGCGATCATGGCGACCGAATTGGCCGTACCGCCGACAACGAATCCAGCATCCTCAAGCGCGCTGATCAGCGGCTCGACCTTGGCTTCGTCGGCGACCATGTACTCAATGTTGCTGCGGATCGTGAACCGCACATGCCCGTCGGCGTATTCATCGCCGATGTCGCACAACTTACGAAGGGTAAACACGTCCAAGATGCGCTGCGTACCCGCCTTGACGGTCCAGACTTCATCTCCACTATCGGCGACGTGGCGAAGCACGCCAGGCCGAGGATGATCATGCCAGCGCCACAGGCCGAAGTTCTTTACCATCAGCGGGTGCATATACTGAAAACCGTCGGGACAACCCGATTCAATCGGCTGCCGCATGTCCTTAGCCATCTTTCTCTCCCGTAAGAGTTCGTTTCGGGGCGAAGTTCGCCGTTAACTCAACCTGCTGCCGACTGAGCGGTTTCGGTCTGTCGCTCAAACCACTTCACCGCTTCTTCATCCCAGCCATCCATCCGGACATAAGAAGATTGTCTTGGGTCGGCAATCATGTGCGGATCCACCTCTATGCCAATCCCTTCCAGGAAGTTCACCAGTCCAATGCGTTCAATCATTTCGCCACAGCGCTCGTGCTCCAGGCCGTTCTCCGCCCAGAAATCGATCGTGTTCTCTGCGATCTCGGTGATGGCCTCGTAGTCCTCTTCCGTATCGAGTTTCATGAAGGGCACGATAACGGTGCCCATCAGGTCACCAATCTTAAGCGTCCGTTTGCCGCCCATCAGGATTGTCACGCCCTTATCGTCTCCCGGGGAGAACGCCTTGGGCACCACGTTCAGGCAGTGCATGCAGCGCACGCAGTTACGGTTCTCGATCTCGACAGAGTCGTCGTCCTTAAGGCTCATGCAGCGCGTCGGACAGCGCGTGATGATGTTGTCGATAGTGTGCTGGCGACCCTTTTCGGCAACGTAATCCTTCCAGGCCTGCTGATCCACTTTCATGTCATCGCGCCAGGTTCCTATCACCGCCATGTCGGCGCGCTCGATTGAATTCATACAGTCGTTGGGACAGCCAGAGACCTTGAACTTGAACTTATAGGGCAGGGCCGGTCGATGCACATCATCGGTAAAGTTGTTCACCAGGGTCCGGTGGATCTTGTGCTCATTGGCACATGATTGCTCACAGCGGGCTCCGCCCACACAGGACATGGCGGTACGCACGCACGGCCCTGCACCGCCAAGATCAAAACCGTAATCGTTGATCTCGTCAAAAAAGTGCTGGGTGTTATCGGTGGTTGCACCAATGAACATGATATTGCCGGTCTGTCCGTGAAAGGTCACAAGACCCGAGCCCCACTTCTCCCAGCTGTCTGCCAGCTGGCGTAGCATGTCGGTGCTGTAATGATTGCCCGCCGGCGGCTGGACACGGAGCGTATGGAACTCTTTAGACTCGGGGAACTGCTGACCCACCTCCGAAAAACGCGGAATGATGCCTCCACCGTAACCGTAGACGCTGACTGTGCCGCCTTTCCAGTAACCTTTGCGTGTTTCGTAGGAGTGCTCCAACTGCCCCAGTAGATCGTTGGCCACGCCGTTGATACGTTCGGTAGGGTGCTGGTCCCGAAGACGCTTGATGCCCGAGACAAAACTTGGCCAGGGCCCGTTCTCAAGCTCATCAAGCATGGGGGTTTCGTGTTGCTTTTTATCAGCCATGTGCGTCCCGCTCCGTTCGTTGATCACTTGTATGCACCGTTGATGGCACTCCATTGCAGCATACGATTTGTGCCTGGGATCATTCTATGCGCCGAGCCCGCTGAGACCATTCCCCGGGGGGGTATGCGGTAACAATCTTCGGTTTATCCCCTTG
The DNA here is from genome assembly GCA_018661145.1 of Pseudomonadota bacterium. Lineage (GTDB taxonomy): Bacteria > Pseudomonadota > Gammaproteobacteria > Arenicellales > UBA868 > UBA868. The sequence continues at coordinate 7,539 of JABJIU010000025.1, forward strand.
GAGATAGGTTGTTTTTTGCAGTGCACAAAAATTATCTGATAGCAGTAAGATCTTTATCCTTAACAAGTTCCTAAAATCATAGACTTAACCGACGATGGGCCTGAGATTGGCAAAATCCCGTTCGGCAAAGGTTATCCGTACAGACCAAATTCTTTGCAGGATCAACCTTTTGGGGGAGTTCTCCCACACAGACACCGCTCTAGAATCAAGCCTCACGATATAAGGCGGTTTGTCAAACTTCTCACTATGTATCCAACCATCGCATCTGTGCCGACTCTTCGGACCCAAGCAAAACAGTCGGGCGCCGGTGTGGCAACTCGCTGGCAGGAACGTCTTACCCACTACCGACAAATGATCGACGATCTTGTGGTCGTTATTGCAAACCCGTATCAGATTTCGACCGACGAACGTGCTGCACTCGCTCTCCGGATCAAACACGCCAATATGGCCATTTATCGCTGCCAATCACCGGGTACCGTTAGCCCTGATGCCCTGGCGGCGCTTGCAGCCCAACTTGGCCTTGGCACCCCGGACCAAAATCGCTGCGCCGATGCCGACGGCCTCAGCAGGATTCAGGTCGAGAAAATCGGCACCCACCAGCGTTACATTCCCTACACCAACAAACCACTCAACTGGCATACCGACGGCTACTACCATACCCCCGACCGAATCATCCGGACGATGCTGTTGCACTGTGTACGGCCGGCCCTGCAGGGTGGCACACTCGAGGCGATGGATCATGAAATCATCTACGGACTCCTTCTTGAGCAGGACCCCCGGTTGGCAGAGGCGCTTTCCCAGCCAGACGCCATGACGATTCCCGAGAACCATCCGAAGGACGGTCCTGATCGGGCTGAATGCTCGGGCCCGGTATTTTTCTGGGATGCTGGCGTGCTTCGGATGCGCTACACCGCCCGTAAACAGAACGTCATCTGGAGACACGACGCGCTGACACGCGAAGGCGTGGCGGCCCTTGAAGAGATCCTAAGCGGGTCGGGCGATCTGATCGTCCGTCGTCGTTTAAGGCCTGGAGAAGGTCTCGTCTGTGCCAATGTTCCGCACCGAAGAGAAGCCTTCAACGATTCGCAACAGATCGGTGAGATGCGGCTGGTGTACCGGGGCCGGTACAGCCGCATGCTTAAAGTCTAAACGCTATCCGCCACGATGCTCTGGATCAGCGAACTTATCCTGCAAAACCAGCCGTCCTCTTTTGAGGAATTGGTCTCGCTGGTACGTCAGAAAGCGCGCGCGGGAGACCGCTTTTTACGAATGGACGTCAAGCCACCCTATCCGGATACCCCCGAAAATTGGGAAGACCGGCTTGAAGCGGTCTTCACCAGCACGGTCGATGTGGGCGATAGGGATCAATAGCGATGAAATACCTTGGCGAGAGCTTCGATCTTGGTGCTGAATCCCAGGAGGAGTCCGCGACCTCATCGGCCGCTTTCGAAGCGCAGTTGGCAGCGGTTCAGGATCGACTAAACGAAAGTAAGATCGAACTCGAGTCGCCCGAATGGCGTGAACTGGCTCTCCAGGAGGGCCGCTTGCTCGTTGCGCTTGACCGCGGACCCGATGCTTGGCAGAGTGGTCGAAGCTGCTTTGACCGGTTTTGTAAAGCACGGCTCTGGACTGAGGCCATCGAGGCCGCGCGCATCATGTTTCAGTCGGGAGAAACAGATGCCCTCGTGGCGCTCGGTCACGGTGTGTGGCTAGCGGTAACTTTTCCGGTTGATCCGGAACTCTCCGTAGCTCTACTGCAGGACATCATTGAAGAAACCCCCGATGACTCAGACGGTGCTGCTGTCGCCGCAGCTGTCGCCGCTTACGTGGTCGAGCTTCGCAGCGAAGGTAAGGAACATAAGTCACTGTCCTTTTTTACCAATCAGATGCTGGGCGCAGTCGCCAGACGCCATAGTGGTATTGAGGACCAGAAAGCATTCGACCAGTGGATCGAACGGCTGGAACTCCATGATCCGGCCCGCTTTCTGCCACGGCTTCGTAACGTCGTGGATGTGTTGGTTCAGGATAACTGGTGGATCGACCGCGAGGCGATTCAAGCCTTGTTGCCGGTGCAGTGACCGGATTTATGGCCATGCCTTCTTTCTGGCAAGAAACCCCTGCGGCAAAAGTGCCAGACCCGCAGCGGGCCGTTATCGATCTCGTTTTCCGGACCCGTGGACGGCAACTGCCTATAGATCATGCCTGGACATTGCGCCAAACGATTATCCAGGCTCTGCCCTGGCTTAAAGACGAGCCGAACGCCGGCATTCATCTCATTCACGGCGCCCAGTCCGGTAATGGCTGGCAACAACCCGACGATAACAGTGTGATCGAACTCTCGGCGCGTACGCGTTTTGTGCTAAGAGTGCCGGAAAACTGCATCGTGGAGGCGCGCAAGCTCAGTAACCAGACACTTGAGATTGACGGTCACACCGTGACCTTGCTCGAGGCCCGAGTGCGCCCGCTCACGCCCTTTGCCGTGGTGCTGGCCCGGCACATACGAGTAAACGACGCTAAGGCCGATGAGTCCGTCTTTCTTGAACACGCCGCGCAGTGGCTGAGTGAACTCGACATCGTCCCAACTAAAATGCTGTGCGGCCGTATCCACCGGTTCACCACCCCTGGGGGAGCGATGGTGACCCGCAGCCTATTGATCGCCGACCTCAGCCTTAAAGACTCCGTCGCGGTGCAGCGTAACGGCCTTGGACCCGACCGCCTGCTGGGGTGCGGCCTCTTTTTACCGCATAAGAGTATTGCTGCGGTATATACACCGCTTGCCGACGACGAGAACTGATCCCGATTTCATTATGCTGCTACTGCCTACAGGAGCTCACCATGTCGATCGAAGCTGATGGAACAACGATAGTCACCACAGAAACTGGATTTCTCGAAAACCCAGAGGACTGGACTGAGTCTGTCGCCCGAGCCATGGCCGGTGCAGAGGATCTGGAACTGAATGAGCGCCACTGGGATATCATCCAGTACCTACGGGAGGAATATTTTTCCAACAACGGCAATCAACCGAATAACCGCACGCTGATTAAAGAAATGAGTGCGCGTTGGGGTCACAAGGTCAGCAACAAAGAACTCTTCGAGCTCTTCCCCGGAAATCCAAGCAAACAGGCCGGGCGGCTTTCCGGGCTTCCCGAAAGTATGCGCAAGGGCGGCTACTGAGCGCAGGCAAAGGCGATGGCCAAAACCTGGCAAATTAAAATTAGCACCAGGAGATAAGAAGAATGAGCAAAAAACAGGAATTGATCCGCAAGATGCTCAAGATGCAAAAGGACTTCATTGCCCAGGAACAGCAGGGCGGCGTTGATCCTAAAGATTACTTTGTACCGGGGAGCGACCACCCGCTATTAGGCTTTCGAGAATCTTATAACGACATTGCGACACAGGTCGTGGACCTCGCCCACGAGGAAAAGGGTTCAAAACGCTAAGGCAACACCACTGTGTGGAGGTTGGCATTTAGAACTTCAGGCGCTCCACCATCTCCGTGGTCAGGGTAACGCCTGAACCGGCAGCGCGCTTACGGAAGGCGTTCAGTATCTATGAGGCACCTTCCAGCCAGTGCCTGGCTCCCTCTGGAATCACCTGCTTTAGCCGCGAAGCATTACTGCGGATGAGCGACTACTCGTAAGCCTCGACTAATTTGGATAAAGTCAGGCGACCCACAAAGAAAATCGGTTTACCGAATCGGCCGATGCCAGCACTGTAGCCATAACCGAACGACACCAACCACGTATTCACCGCATCGACATCGAAGGCATCTACCTGCTGTCCGGGCAGGGAAAATGGTCGGTAGGATGCATCCTCCAGCGTATCCCAGTAACTTTCTTGTTGGTAAACCCACTCAGCTACTGCGTCCACACCGAGCGCCACGTCAGGACTCAACTGTCGCTCCCAGCGAAAGTATTCACGTCTTTGCATGAGGTGGACGTAAAAAGAATAACTATCCGCGTGCCACGCGCCCGAGACGTCACAGTTATGCTGTGCCGCATCCAAACATGGGGTAGGCAACGCTGGCATGGGTAACACCTTAAGATAAAATCCGGGGCGAGCGCAACGATCATGAAAACACGAATTCGCGACCGGTGGCGTAACCCCGGACAATCCGGATCAGCTGAGAAGAATGGTCAGGCGCTGGGGTACGTCTGCTGGCAGTTGGCACTGACCGCTAGCCGCAACCTGCATGCAGAAGACTTTATTTACCAGGATGACGTACAACGGGTAGCGGTAATTCGCGAGTACCTGGTGTTTCTGGTGCACGCCGCCGACCGTCTGGCCTTCGATACGCTTGAAGCGCCTGACCGCGCCACTTTTGTCCCAGCACTTGCCCATGCCTGCGCGGGGCAATTTCACAGAAACGCAGCTGAGGTGCTGGGGCGCGGCGACTACCGTGAGCAGTTCATCGATACGCTCAATCGTCGCAACAGCCATTACGGCGAGTGCAGCTTCAGCGACGGGGTTCCTGGATATGCCCTGTTACGGGCATTCAGTGACCACATTCAGGCAATTATGGGGAGCGATCAGACCAACCGCTGGGTGATGGACCAGGTGATGGATATCGACGGCCCAGACGTAGTCAGGCAACTGGCAAAATCAATGATGAATCTGCATTCCGGCGGGGGTCTGGCTCAGAGTACTCCAGCGGTCTAAACCGCTAGCCGAGAGTTAACTTGCTTTCCAATCCGCAGCGCTGTCGATGGTCTTGTTCTGGCCATCCTCATAACCAGCTGAGTATGCTTCCGTCACACGCTGCTCTTCTCGCTGTGGGTTTCCCAAAAATCCACCGACCCATCCCTGGAGATAGTCCGGATTCACGCCCATCTTTTCCAACTTATCGATCGTTTCATAATAGACCGTATTCATAAATACCTCCCACGAAGCCACGACCTAAAACCGCGGACAATATTACTCCCTGAGAACCGGGATCGGGATATCCCCCTTGGGTGGGTATCAGTATCGAACATACCTCATGCTACTTGTCGACGAAGATACTCTGAGATTAAACGTGCTGGCGACTACTGCCCTCGCTATCCGGATTAATGAAGACGCAATGTGCGTTGAGGCGTTGACCGCGGAAACGACCCACCGTGTCGACCTTAAGCCCGCCGGCAATCCAGTTCGTTATCTTCGCGCAGTGCGTGAGAGTCTTTCGGTGCTAGCGCTTGGGACGCCGGGTGGATACCCAGTGTTTATCCAACGCTGGGCCCGTAGCGGCGCTCTCGAAACAGACCGGCTCACAAGATTACTGTGTCTTGGAGAACCGGAAGCCGTCGTTGCGGTTGCAGCCTCGCGGAATCTTAACGATGAACTGGCTCGGTGCGCCTGGTGGTGCCTGCCCACCGCAGAAGTGGCACGCCTGATGCTCGCGCACCCTGCCGTCGCTAACGGAAGCACCGGCCCAACGCTTGGACACTTTCTTCTGGATCATCTTCCGTTTGAGACCGCCAGCCGGCTCGTTATCGACACCGTAAAACTGCTGCTGCGCTCCCACCTGCTGAATGATCAGGAAATCGGACGGCTACGGGCCCAAGCACAGGATCATGTAGCCTGGTTGGTAGGTTTCCTCAGCGCTGGGCCACAGTACCTGGATGCGCGCCCTGAATCCCAGACGGACCCTCACACGGCCTCCTTCATGGAAGAAACCGGACCTATGGGGACATTGCTGGCGCGAACCAGCTCTGTGCAAGGCAAGCACTTTCTGCGTTGTGTCGAAAGTGCCTTGAAACAGGCTATCGACATGGACACCGTCGTCGACACACTTAATGCACTGGGTGAATACTGTAAACCCCTGCGTGGCGAAGGAGCACTACCGCGCTCAGCGCGCGCTCTGCAGCATGCGGTTGCCACCTTCCCGGGGTTGTCGACGGAGGCTTTTGCACAAAACAGAGCAGAAGCAAAAAACGCCGGACAGGTACGTCAGCGGCAAACCGCCTTGATTACACTAAGTCTTTGTGGGGAACCCCTGGTTACGCCGTTTTTTGCCAACAGCGACGCTGTCGGGAGTCTGATGCGCAGAAAACTCGAGCCCGTATTGAGTCCGGTCTTTTTTGCACTAGCCACTCTGTTAAACCCCTGAGCGAGAAATACCCACACTGATACCTGCCCATCAAATTCTCATTTGAGTGCGGCGTAACCTGGATTACCCGCAATCCCCTTTACCTTCGGGATGTTGGGTGTCATATCTCGGATCACCTTCCGGTCGCGCAGGTACTCTGCAACAACATCCCAGATATCAGGCAATTCATCGGGCTGAGGATTGACACTCGCCCAACCTGCGACCTTGTAGTTTCGCGCTGGATCAATAGGCTTGCCGTTAAGTTCCAGATCCGACAACCTCTTACCGATCGGCGCTCCAGGATCAATGGCGTAGCGAAGGCCTCCAACCCGCACCATATCACCACCCATCTGGTAATAAGGATCCGGATTGAACAGGTTGTCAGCGATATCCTCAAGGACCAGTTTGATCCTCTCACCGGTCATTTCCGTCAACGTAGATTTAGCGTAGGTAATCCCGGTCTGGTCCATCAGATGTTCAACGGTAATGGGGTCACCCGGCAGCACGCTGGTACCCCATCGGAAACCAGGCGAGAAGGCGATATCGGCACCTCGCACCTCCATGAGCGCATCAACGATGACCTGGTCAAAAGTACCGATAAAGTTGCCGCGCCGGTACAGCGTGGTCTCGGTCGTTGCGAGCACCGTTTCGAGCTGCTGCTTGAAGGGCTCACGGACAGTCTCAATGAAAGACGCCATCTGCGGGTCGGGCTCCAGCAGATTGGCAAAAATCGGCAGAAGCCGATACTGGTAATCGGCCACGCGCCCGTCGCGGACATCGAGGTCCATCACCGAGAGGAACTTGGCGTTTGAGCCGGAATTGACAACAAGCGTCTTACCCCCGGCGTTACTGACCAGACTCGGCTTTGGCATCCCGTCGTGGGTGTGACCTCCAAGGATCACGTCGATCCCGGTCACCCGGCTCGCAAGTTTCAGGTCCACATCCATGCCATTATGGGAGAGCAGCACAATCACCTGAGCGCCGCCCGCGCGCACCGCATCGACCATCTCCTGGCACTGTTCCTCACGAATACCGAAACTCCAGTCTTCCATCATGTAACGCGGATTCGCGAGCGTCGTATAGGGAAAGGCCTGGCCGATGATGCCTACGGGAATCCCATTCATCTCCCGTATCGTATAGGGCTTAAACACCTGTCCGGATTCTTCATCAAACGCGGGTTTACCCTCGAAGGAAGCATCCTCGGTCAGCATGATATTCTGCGCGAGGAACTCGATTGGCAAGAGATGTTCGTCGATGATCTCCCGGACACGATCCATGCCGTAGGTAAACTCCCAGTGTCCGGTCATGATGTCGACCCCGAGCAACTTGCACGCATCGACCATGTCCTGACCGTGAGTCCAAAGCGATGTTGCAGACCCCTGCCAGGTGTCGCCTCCGTCCAGCAGAAGGCTGTTAGGCCGCAATGCCCTGAGACGCTTCACCAGCGTCGCAAGGTGTGCGAAACCACCGACCTTGCCGTACTTCCGCGATGCAGCTTCAAAGTCCAAATAGGTGAAGGCATGCGCCTTAGCGGACCCGGCTGCGATGTCAAAGTGCTTCAAAAAATGCTCGCCGACAACGTGTGGGGGTTGACCGAAGGCATCTCCGATCCCAATATTGATGTTGGGTTCCCGAAAGTGCACCGGCATCAATTGTGCGTGGCAATCGGTGAAATGCAGAAGTGACAAGTTGCCAAAGGTTGGCAGGTCGTACTCGACACCAGCATCACCGAACACTTGGCTATTAACCGTCATACCGGCCGCGCCTGCCATCGCCAGCAGGCGCATGAATTCTCTACGGTCAAGACTCATCTCGATACCTCGTTTAGGTGGTCAAAACATCACACTGGGTCGCAAAATTGGGTCTCGCCAGACTACGTCCCAACTCCGGTGACAAAAAAACCCGGCCGCTAGGCCAGGTTTTTCTGTATCGGTTCCGACTCGGGCTAAACGGTACTTATACACTTATACCTCACGCCCCAGTCGCATCGTCGGCTTCCTACTGACGCTGACTAGGTACCTTCAACGGTATGCCGGTATTCATCACCGCTTCATAGAACTCGAGCGCTTTGTACTCTCCACCCTGCGCCTTAAATGGATGGGCACGCACCTGTTTGTTACAGCCTCCGTATCGACGGTGAATCGTACCCCAAGGCTTGCCGGCCACCTGCCACTTGGTCCGCCATACCGGGAATCCCACGCCGTGACCTAACCCAGCGCTCAAAACATCGCCACGCACCATGTTGCCGGCATTGTGGACATGACAATCAGCACAGGAAAAGTTCAAC
>JABJIU010000024.1 GCA_018661145.1 Pseudomonadota bacterium
ACTTCCTTGTCATCGCTCGCTAGCGCATCATCAATAGAGACTCGGCGCACGTCATAGCGACAGGTCATCACGACCTCAACCATCCCGCCACCGGAAGCCCCGGTGACTTCAACACTGGCCAAAGACTCCTGCGCCGTCTTGAGCTTCTCCTGCATCTCCTGGGCCTGTTTCATTATGTTACCCAAGGGTCCTTTCATTCGCTTTTCCTCTGTTGTTTGCCCGGTGTGACCGACTCCGGGACCGCCGTAGCATCAAATGCCGATACCAGGCCCTGAACTGCCGGATCATCCATCAAGGTTCTGAACGCCTGATCTTTTTCTTCCTGCTCTTGCCGAACCTGTACCATGGCAGGTGTTTCACCCGAGACTTTGCCATCCTCTGCAATTTCTAGCCGGACGGAGTATCCGCAAAATGCTTCCAGCTTTTTTTCCAGTGACTTTTGCCGGGAAGGGCTGCGCATCGATGCCAATCCGGGCATCAGAGACAGGGTCAGAACCTGGCTCTTCGCATCATAGGACTCGGGGCACAGGTTCATGGCGAGTTCCCGGGTAACGCCAGTAAAGGCGCTGTCCTCCACGAAGGTGGCCCATACGGCCGGATCCGAAAGCGAGGAGGACGTGGGATGAGCGTTGTCTGCAGCGTCGGATGGTGCTTGCGCGCGCGGCGTTGGCGTCGATGTGGTTACTTTGCTGGAGACGCTCTTCTTTTTCTGAACTTCTCTTGCTACTCCTGTACTTGGCGCGCCCGAAGATGAAACCGACTTTTTGGTCCGTGACTCAGCCGCATCTCCACCTACGCCAGATTCTCCCTCTGGAGAAAACGTCAGCATCCGCAACAGCGTCATTTCGAATCCCGACGCTGGATCAGGCGCCAGAGGCAGATCACGCTTGCCCAGGAGTCCAATCTGGTAGTAGAGCTGGACATCTTCTTTTCCAAGAACAGAGGCCAACTCCCTCACCAAGGAGGAATCGGCCTGTTTGGCCGCCACTGCCTCGGGAAGCACCTGGAACAACGATACATTGTGTAGCACAGTCAATAGCTCATCCAGCGCGCTCAGATAATCCACTGGGCGTTCAGCCATGCTTGCAACCGTATCAATCAGCGCACTCCCATCATTTCCGGCAAGTGCCAATAGAATGGCGTCCACATGATGCGACTCGATCATTCCCAGCATGTCACGTACTTCATCGCCGGTGACTGAGCCACCGCCAAAGGCAATACTCTGGTCCAAAAGACTTAGGCCGTCCCGCATGCTTCCATCGGCCGCCCTTGAGAGAATTGCCAGACCCGTCTCATCGAAACTGAGATCTTCAGACCGGACAATTACCTCAAGTTGACCGCCGATCTCCTGGGCGCTCAGAAGCCGTAGGTTAAACTGCAGACATCTTGAAAGAATTGTTGCGGGTAACTTCTGGGGGTCAGTGGTTGCCAATAGAAACTTCACATGAGGCGGGGGCTCTTCGAGAGTCTTCAACAGGGCATTGAAACTGTGCCCAGACAGCATGTGCACCTCGTCAATCAGGTATATCTTGTAACGCCCTTGGGTTGGCGCGTACTGGACATTGTCGAGAATTTCACGGGTGTCATCGACACGGGTTCGTGAGGCGGCATCGATTTCGATCAGATCGATAAAACGCCCTTCATCCACACTCTGGCAGGTGCCACACTCACCACACGGTTCAGCCTGCTGACCTTGCTCGCAGTTAACTGCTTTTGCCAGGATCCGGGCAAGCGTGGTCTTGCCCACGCCACGCGTACCACTAAAAAGAAAGGCGTGATGCACCCGGTCTTGCTGAAGCGCATTGCGCAAAGCATTAACGACATGATCCTGTCCCACCACATCGGCAAAACGACGGGGCCGCCACATACGGGCGAGTGCCTGATAACTCATAAGAGAAGCGCCGGAGTAATAATCCGGTTAAGTCTGTTGCGCGTAGCCAAATTCTGATCCGAAACAATGGAGACGGCGCCAGCCTGCCCGACCCCAGCACCCGATTCGGATGCTACGGCTGCTTCCTTCCGGACCTGACCGGGTTCACAACCTTTCGCCACCGGGGAGACCGACTGCCGCCGCCATATTGATGTTTGCCGATTGTGGTTACCGGCGCAAACGATTGTAGCATCTGATCGGTTGTCGGCTTGGCAGTTATGAAGACAGATATCACTGTCTACGCAGAACACAGAACTTGCCCTCAGCCGGCGCGCCGTCGAAATAGGACTCGTCCCGGACCGACTCGAGCGATGCGATACCCTGCCTTTCAAGACTCGACACCTCAGCCGCAAACCCGGCTTCCTCCCAAAGGTGGGTATGAATAGTACAGGCGAAAGGCGTACCGCGCTTAAGTGTTCGGCAGATCTCGGCCAAGGCCTTGGGACCCACATGCCCATGCGTGAACGTGCCACAACAGATCGCCGCATCATAAACTCCATCGGCGATCTCCAGCGGTTTTTCGAGATCTGCTTCGATGAGTGTCCGATAAACCGATTTTTCACCTGCAACCATCAGCATTTCTGGTGAGAAATCGAGCCCGTCAATCATATGGAATCCCAAATGGTCGAGGTAGTCCCCGACAAGACCAGTACCGCACCCGACATCCAGAATCAGAGCAGCTGAATCCTCCACCACTTCGGCCAGAGTCTCGGCAATCCTCTGGGGGGCGCGATAAAGGAGGCCGTTCTCCAGGTGGGCGTCATAGGTGCTCGCCCAGTCGCGATATAACGCCCTCGCCTCATCAGACGTTTCCAGTCCGTATGCACGCTTTAGAAGCATTGCAGAAGACTCATCCTCCAGTGAAGCGGATGTACGGAGCTTGTGCTCAGATTTATTCATGACGATCCCAATATGGCATTAGATAAAGGCGATCCACTGCAGCAAATTCGCGCTAACTCCGATGATGGTCGAAAAGATCGGAACCCCCATAATGGCGAGAGCGACAAGCGCCAGCAGTGCGATGTTGCCATAACGGGCGTTGTAGTGGCGGTAGGCCTGGGACAAGCTGCGAGGCAGGAGATAGGGCAGGATGTAATGCCCATCAAGCGCGCCCACGGGTAATAGGTTGAAAATCATTAGAAGCAGATTTATCTGTGCTAGATAGATAAAAAACAGCCTCGGTCCCAGGTCCGCGAGCGAGATCCAGCCCCACTTGAGCGCCAACAGATAAGCATTAATGCTGATGACCGCCAGCAACAAATTCATCGCGGGCCCCGCTGCAGCCACCAGCAGTTCCGCATAACGAGAGTTAAAGAGGCGCGGATTAGTAGGCACTGGCTTGGCGTAACCGAACCCCACGAAAACCACCATCAATAGACCGAGCGGATCGATGTGAGACACCGGGTTAACCGTAAGACGCCCTGCCCGGCGGGCTGTATCGTCACCGAAACGCAACGCGGTAAATGCGTGGCCAAACTCATGAAACGAAAGCGAAATTATGAGCGCGGCTAGAATTACAGCGAAAAGCAGCCACTGACCCTCATAGATGAGCGAAATCATGGGCCTAGCGGGGCTTTGGCTACCCCGATTGGGCTAACGCCCATCTTCAAGACCTTGCATGAATCCGGAGAGATTTGTAAGGTATCTTTGGTCTGGCACATTACAGTGGGGTCGTTGATCCTTTTCGGCCCTAGTAGATGCGCTTAGACGTTCTTAAAAGCGCAGGCACATCCGCAACACAGGCTAACTATTTATCACGGGAGAATACATGAAAATCGAAACCAAAGCGGTCCATTCGGGCTACAAGCCGGACCCCACTACCAACTCAGTGGCCGTTCCCATTTATCAAACCACTTCTTACGCGTTCCGCGATACCGAACATGGTGCGAACCTCTTTAATCTGGCGGAGCTCGGAAATATCTATACCCGGATCATGAATCCGACCAGCGATGTACTGGAACAGCGGGTAGCGGATATGGAAGGCGGCGTAGCGGGTCTAGCGCTCTCTTCGGGGCAGGCTGCAACCACCTACTCCCTAATGACCATTGCCGAGGCCGGTGACAACTTCATCTGCATGTCCACTCTGTATGGTGGGACCTACAACCTCTTTGCCCATACCTTTCCCCAGTTTGGGATCGAACCCCGGTTTATCGATCCGGAAAATCTCGATGCAATGGCTGGATTGATCGATGGCAAGACCAAGGCGGTCTACTGCGAATCTATTGGTAACCCGGCAGGAAACGTGGTGGATCTTGAAAAGGTCGCGGACATTGCCCATGCACACGGGGTCCCGGTCATCGTCGACAACACTGTTCCGACGCCGTACCTGTGCCGCCCCATCGAACACGGCTGTGACATCGTCGTGCACTCGCTAACCAAGTACATGTCTGGGCACGGCACCATCGTCGGTGGAATCATTATTGACTCCAACCAGTTCGACTGGGCCGCCAACAAGGAGCGCTTCAACCGGCTTAACGAACCCGATGTTTCATACCACGGCGTGGTGTTCACTGAGACCGGTTTGCCACCGTATATCCTCCGCGCACGCGTCGTACCGCTGCGCAACATGGGCGCATGCCAAACTCCAATGAACAGCTTCTTGATCATGCAGGGTATCGAGACTCTCGCCCTCCGGATGGATCGAATCTGTGAGAATACGCTGGCGGTCGCCAAGCACCTCAAGGATCATCCCCAGGTCGAATGGGTTCGTTACGCCGGGCTCGACGACAGCCCGCACAAAGCCCTGTTGGACAAATATATGGGTGGACGGGGATCTGGCGTAATGAGTTTCGGCGTCAAAGGGGGCGCGGAAGCTGCGCCAAAGTTCATCGATGCACTGCAGCTTGTAACCCGGCTCGTTAACATTGGTGATGCTAAGTCGCTTGCCTGCCATCCGGCCAGCACGACCCACCGTCAACTGTCCCCTGAAGAATTGGCAAGTTCCGGGGTGTCTGAAGATCTGGTTCGCCTGTCGATCGGTATTGAACATATCGATGACATTATTGCCGACATTGATCAGTCTCTGGATGCCACGAAATAGCGGTAGTAGTAGCCTTTGACGCTACAGGGTAAAAAAAAGCGGGGCGTCTGCCCCGCTTTTTTATAGCTACAGAGCAAGGCAGCAGCGTTAACTTAACGGGCGGGGTGATAACAAAGCCACGCCTAGAGAAAAGTGAGGTCGGCCACCAGAGGCAGGTGATCTGACGCCTGGCGTGCAATTGCCAGACGGGAAGACATCAAACTCGTAATTTCTATTTCCCCGCGTACATACAGACTGTCCAAAGGTCGCACTGGCGCATAAGCCGGAAAGGTTCGGGGCTTGCGGTCCGTCCCCCTGAATCCGGCAGGTCGCATCAACTGGCGGCCCAGTGTGCCCCAGACATCATTCAGGTCCCCTGCGACTACCACTGGTGTTGTGCGAACGACACGGTCCAGCTGTTCATGTGCCAGTAGTTTCTTCAGCTGAAGCCGACGCTCGATTCCTGAAAGTCCAAGATGCGCGTTAAAAAGATGTATGGTCCTGCTACGGACTCCTGTATCACCTCTTTGTCGCTGGAGAATACGCACTTTGCCGTAAAGGGCGCTGCGGCGCTTCTTCGGGCCGATCGTAAGATTGATATTGTCTGAATCGTTAATCGGCCAATGACTCAGAATAGCGTTGCCGTAACCGCGCGCCTGATGAACGCGAACATTGGGAATCCATACCCGGTGGGAGAATCCTAAGGCATCACCGAGGATATCCGTCTGCAGAACCGTCGGTGACTCCCGGCTGTATCGAACCACTTCCTGAAGCAAGACCAGATCCGGCTGATAGTAGCCAATTACATCTACAACCCGGGCGAGGTCATACCGGCGATCGACCCCACCAATACACTTGTGTATATTGTAAGTAACGATCCGAATATTCATTGCATCATCCTCGGTTCGGCAACGAGCATTTCAATCAAGGCAGCTGTTGTCGCTGCGGATCGGTCGAGAACAGTCTAATGCGATTGAGGCCCCTACTTTTCATTAATGTGATCCCCTCGCTGGGTGCAGCACTGTCCCTGCTACTTGGGCTTTTTCCTGGCGCTGCCAACGCCTCAACCTTGGTACTCGAGCCCTTTCAGTCTGAATACGCCGTTGACTATTCTGGCTTTCGGGCCAGTCGGAAGGTTTCGCTGGAAAAAGTCGGGGAAGAGTATATCCTGAGGTCAACCACCCGGCTCAAAGGTATCGCCCGGCTTTCCGGTTATGGCCCTGTCTACGAGGTCTCTCGATTCACGCTGCAAAACGGCATGATCCGGCCGACGCTCTACTCTATTGGTGAAGACAAAGAGAACCCCAAGCGGGATATTCGAATCGAATTTGACTGGTCGTTAGGCTTGAGCGAAGGTTTTGCTAAAGGCGAGGCCCAAAGCTTTCCCCTCGCAGTCGGCACGCAAGATCCTTTGACCTTCGAACTGATGGGCCGTCTGCTGCTGGCCGAAGGCAAGCGGGATTTCGTGCTGCACGTCCATGAAGGACACCGCGTCCGAGATTACCGATTCATCGAGGAGGGGGAAGAGACGCTCAATATCGCCTCGAGAGCTATCTCATCGACGCGATTCTTTATCGACCGAAACAGTTCCCGCGAACTGTACTACTGGTTTGCGGACGACTCAGCACATCTACCCCTTCAGATACGCCAGCTGCACGGGCAGAAAACCAAGGGCACGGTCACCCTTACCCGAAGTACACTTCTGAACTGAGAGTCCGTGCCCGTCACAGCCTTAGGAAGCGCAGTCTTCCCGACCGACAGCGCCCGCCTCGCGCAGCTCTGATATCTCCTCCGCACTGTAGCCCAGGACTGCCTGGAGGATCTCGCCGGTATGCTCGCCAAGCAAGGGGGAGCGACTGACTTCGCTGGGTGAATCGGATAACTTCACCGGGTTGCCCACAGTGAGGTATTTGCCGCGGGTCGGATGATCCACCTCAACAATCGTACCGGTTTCACGCAGGGAGGGTTCTTCACTTAACTCCTGCATTGACAGTATTGGTCCCACCGGGATATCCAAAGGATTGCAGATCTCCATCACTTCGTATTTGGTCTTGGTCATGGTCCACTGCTCAATAGCCTCGAACACTTCGTTCAGACGGGGAAGACGCGCAGGAGGTGTTGCAAAGTCCGGATCCTCCTTCCACTCGGGACGGCCGATAACATCGCAGATCTTCTGCCAGGCCGCAGCCTGAGTAATAAAGTATGTGTAGGCATTGGCATCACTTTCCCAACCCTTGCACTTCAGAATCCTACCCGGCTGTCCACCGCCCGAGTCGTTTCCCGCGCGCGGGGTTGCGTCAGCGAAGGGAATCCCCTCTCCGTGCTGTGAATACTCTTTCAAGGGTCCGTGCGCCAGGCGCTGCTGATCCCGGAGCTTTACCCGACAGAGGTTCAGCACCCCGTCCTGCATGGATGCGAGGACACGCTGACCGCGACCCGAATGTTCCCGTTGATAAAGGGCTGTGACGATTCCGAGCGCAAGGTGCAGGCCCGTGCCTGAATCGCCAATCTGCGCGCCGGTAACCAACGGCGGACCATCAAGAAAACCTGTTGTGGAAGCGGCACCCCCAGCACACTGGGCTACGTTCTCGTAGACTTTGCACTCCGAATACGGTCCGGGGCCAAATCCCTTCACCGAGGCATAGATCATTCTGGGGTTAATTTCCTGAATTTTCTCCCAGGAGAAACCCATCCGATCCAGCGCGCCGGGTGCAAAGTTTTCAACCATAACGTCGCACGTCTCAATCAGCCGCGTGAACACCTGCTTGCCTTTCTCGTCCTTGGTGTTGAGGGTTAGGCTGCGTTTGTTGTGGTTCAACATCGTGAAATACAGGCTGTCCGCATCAGCAACATCGCGCAACTGGCCACGGGTCGCATCGCCAACACCCGGGCGTTCAATCTTGATCACGTCTGCGCCGAACCAGGCCAGCAGTTGGGTACAGGTTGGGCCTGACTGAACATGGGTCATATCAAGGATACGTACACCTTCAAGCGCTTTCATAAACAGAGTCTCCGATTTTGTCTTACTAGGGAATTGAAATTCTTAAGGCTGGTTCAACGTGCTCAATAAACATGGCACCAGGTTCAGTCCAGATAACTAACGTTTTTTGCAACATGGTCGGCAAGATGCAAAGCATGCTCACGAACCAGAGTCTCCGCAGTCTCGGTCTTACGCTCCTCGAGCGCTTCAATAATCCGGGCATGATCAATAACCGAACGCTGCGCGCGGTCGTCATCCTGGATGGTCCGAGATCGGATGGCACGCATGTGAATAAAGAGACTGTCCGCAAGGTCTGTCAGGAGTGGGCTGTGCGCCAGTGACACGATGGCCTGGTGGAACTGAATATTGGTTCTAGAGTACTCATCGATAGGTGCTCGATCAGGGCTAGCGTGGCCCTGATCGAGAATATCGCGAAGACCTGCAATCTCCTGATCCGTTGCACGCAGGGTTGCGAGTCTGGCTGCCATGCTTTCGATAGATGCCCAGGCATAAATAATCTCAAGAATCTCGTCCTTGGTTTTGCGGGCCACAAAAGTTCCCCGTCGGGGGATATTCCTGACGAGACCCGCCTGTTCAAGCCGTGAAATCGCCTCGCGCACCGGCGTTCGACTCACCCCCAAGCTATCCGCCAGCTTTCTCTCGTCGAGCCGCGGTGGCTCCTCTCCGGAATAAATGTCCATATCGGCGACCGCATCACGCAGACGACGATACACCTGTTCTTTAAGGCTCGACACTGAGTTGATCGGCTCGACCGCAATGGACATCATAATTCCACTCCGGTATCTCGCAGTGCTGACACCTCATGGCCAAGACACTTCGCCATTGTGGAACC
>JABJIU010000037.1 GCA_018661145.1 Pseudomonadota bacterium
ACCTCCGAGATGTCCACTGGATTCGCCACCCGACGCAGACGCGGGTTAGTTGCACTGTGACCCTTCTCAAGATCGAAACGCGCCTTACCATTAGGCGTATCGAAACCATAGTTAGCTTGATGACCCCGACTCTCTTGTACCCACTGGTCCAGTTGCGCAAGCAAATCTTTGCAAACCGTTTCTGAGACGAGGCCCGACAACATTAGGTAGCCCTGGTCTTTAAATTCAGATGTCTGTATCTCACTCAACATGCCGCTTGCCTCAATCAGGAATTACTGCAGTAACTTCTATCTCTACGACCCACTCCGGTCTTGCCAACGCAGGAACGACCAGACCTGTTGAACAGGGAAATACGCCTTTCAGCCACTTACCCATCTCCTGGTAGACAGGATCGCGATAGCGAATATCTGTCAGATAGACGACGATCCTGCAGATATGCCCAAGTTCGCTACCGGCTTCGCGCAGTAACATCTGAATGTTTTCCATCGCCTTAGCAGTTTGCGCTGAGGCATCTCCAATGTGCAGAGATTCTCGGGTATCCAGATCCTGGGCCACTTGGCCACGCACGAACACCGAAGTTCCCCGGGCAACCACCGCCTGGCACAGATCATTGTCAAGATCCTGCTCAGGATAGGTTTCCCGGGTATTGAACGGCCGAATACGTTCATGAATCATGCCATCGCCTCCTTTTTTGCTGCTCATCCGTTGGAATCTGTTCTGATCCAACGGCCATGCCGAATCAAACCGACAGTCCGGAACTGCCGATTACCCTGTGGCCGAAGATCAATCCTCAAGTAGAGGTTACCCTATCAGACAAGTCAGCTGATCGTCTAACGAAATCAAGCGCATCGTCCCAGCCAAAGTTGCGGTAGACCGCGCCCAGGTGTGCAAAGGGTGGCGCCTGTGCAAAGAGCTGAAAAGTCAGCCGGTGGCCAGCGTAATCCGAGTTCAGTAGATCCCGGGCATAGGCCAGAAGTTTCCGGCGATCCTCAGCCTGCCAGTTTTCATTGACTGAATAGTATTTTTCCAGCCAAGGACCACTTTCCTGATCTTCGAAACAGGCGAGATCTGGCGTGACACAGATTTGGCCGCCGCATAACTCACGCGCCAGGTGCATCATCGCAGGAAGGTTGGCACAGGCGTGAACCCGACCAGTAAAGAGCAGCGACTGGTTGGGCATCAACAGATCGCTGGGACTCTTTTCGGCAAGAGCGATCGAGGCGGTCAGATGGGCATGGATACCCTCGCGGTATACCGCAAGTTGAGCAAGTTTTTCCTGTACTGCCGGCTGCTTATCCAGACCGGTCTGGCGTACATTAAACAACGCTGCACCAATCATCATGTCTGCGTATTTCAGAATCCGCTGCACAAACGCAAAGGCCGAGTAGCGGTGCAGAGTGGCCCGAATAAATGCTGCGGCTTTGGTATGTCGATAAAAGAGTACGTTTTCCCAGGGAATTACGACGTTGTCGAAGATCACAAGAGCGTCAATCTCGTCAAAACGGTTGGATAGCGGGTAGTCTTCTTTGGGCGCCCGGCCAGAGAAGCCCGTACGGCAAATCATGCGAATCCCGGGCGACCCGAGATCACAGATGAAACCAACCGCGTAATCCGAATAGGCTTCGTTTCCCCAGTTAGCAATAGTCGGTTTGGTAAACGCCTGATTGGCATAGGCTGCTGCGGTCTCAAACTTGGCCCCGCGGACAACGATACCCTCGTCAGTTTCCTTGACCACATGCAGCAGCATGTCGGGATCCTGATCCTGAGGGGCCTTGGACCGATCCCCCTTAGGATCCGTGTTCGCAGAGACATGAAACGGATCGTGGTCGATGACCTGCTTAATGTGGTTGGAAATATTCTTTGAAAACTGCGCGTCCACCTGATTGAGGACATCCTGGCCGTCGTACAGCGACCACATTTCGCCAACCGTTTCATCTCCCACTCGAGTCACAACTCCACCAATATCATCAAAGACGGCGTCGGTCGACTTCCGCTTGTCCTGCCAGTCATCCTGCGTGTACGGCAGTTTCAATCCGACTGAGAACGGCTCATCGCTGTCATCGTGGTAGGTCATCACGGGCGCCGTGGCTGCCTCGTGCTGCATGTCATAGATCCGGGCCCGGATGTCGACCAGTGGCTTGAACATTGGGTGGGTGGTAACGTCAGGCACTTTTTCGCCATTCATGAATATCACCCGGCCATCTCGAATTGATTCGCGGTACTCTTCTCCCGTTCTGATCATGACTTCCTTCCTGTTTGATGGGTTTTTCAGCCGCGCGTTCTTTTTAAAATTACCCAGCTGCTGCCAAATATCATCGCTATCTCAAAAAAATTGTAAAATATTGTTTTGATATTAATTAGATAGATTTTTTTTATGTCATTCTCCCTGCGTCACCTGCGCCATTTTGTCTCAATTGCCGAGCATCAGAATATTTCCAGCGCAGCGCGGGAACTGTTTCTCTCGCAGCCCGCGCTTTCCACTTCTATTGTCCAACTGGAGGAGGTGCTCGGCCTGCAGTTGCTGATCCGTCACCATGCGAGAGGCGTCTCACTTACCCCCGCGGGAAATACGTTTCTGGCCCAGGCTCGATCGCTGATTGCCCATGCCGAGGAAGTAACCAACACTGGACGGGCCCTGGGAGAGTCGGCCCAGGGCATTCTGGAAGCCGGATGCTTCTGGACGCTGTCACCCTTTTTCCTCCCCAGTCTTCTAGTGCTGAGCCGAAAGCGCCATCCGGAGCTTGAGGTTAAGATTAGTGAGGGTCCTCTGAATGAACTTCAGCGATTGCTGCACAACGGCAACATCGAGATCGCCCTCCTCTATGATATTGATCTCGACCGAAACCTCGCGCGTCTTCCGCTGACCCAGGTGGAGCCGCATATCCTGCTTCCCGCCTCACATCCCTTGGCCAACCGGGCCAACCTGTCTTTAAGGGCGCTTCAAGATGAACCTTTCATCCTGCTCGATCTGCCACATAGTCGTGACTACTTTTTGGGGTTCTTCGGCAAACAAGGCTTTCAGCCAAAGGTACGTCACCGAACTCAGTCTTTCGAGCTGGTACGCGGGCTCGTCGCTAGCGGCGAGGGTTACAGCATTCTGAATCTGCAGCCGTCCTCGCGCCAGACTTACGATGGCGGCGAAGTGAGATGCCTGCCCATCAGAGAAAAAGTTCCGGCACTGTCGGTGGTGCTCGCCCACCCTGCAGGCCTGCGCCAGACACGCCGGGCGCAGGGCTTTGCCCGCTGCTGTCAGGAGTATTTCAAGACAGCTTTGTAGCGCCGAACCGTTTGACCAGTGACAAGGAGAGCGCAACGGCATATCCAACACCCAGCGCAAAAACCACTGTCCCCACACCGACGGTGCCGCCCAGTAACCATCCCGCACATAACACGGTGATCTCCAATCCCACTCTCACCCAACCGATGGGTTTTTGGGTTAGTCGGTGCAGACCGGTCATCAGGCCGTCCCGGGGACCTGGGCCGAGATTAGCGGTCAGATAGAACCCGCTACCAACGCCGATCAGCACTACCCCAATGATCAACTGTAAGTATCGGATCACCGAATCCTCCGGGGGGATCAGTAATGGCGTCATGACGTCGATGGCAATCGCAATCAGCACTGCATTGGAGAGCGTGCCGAACCCCGGAACTTCTTTCAGTGGAATCCACAACAGAAGTACCGATACACTGACGACAAAGGTTGCAAAACCCACACTCCAACCCAACTGCATTGAGATCCCCTGCGCAAGCACGGTCCACGGACTGACGCCGAGGCCCGCCGCAATGAACATGGCCTCTCCGGTACCGAAGAGCCACAAACCAGCGAACAGGGCTATTAGCGTGTGCCACCTGGGCTTAAAGGTGAGCGGCGCATCAGCACTCCAACGTGTCTGGGGAACACTGTGGGCCGGACGTAACAAGCGCCGCCATCCGTCTAAGCCCATACCGACTCACTCATTGTCAAAAACACATGCATCCATTACGACTGGTCAGTCAGGGTAATCTGGATCTCACGAACCGCCCGTTCACCGGTCATCCGTGCGCCGTGACAGGTGCAGAAATGATCCGTGGAGGTAGCCTCCCCGCAAAAGAAAAGCCGGTCCGCAACTGGCTGCGCCAATACCGCTCGCTGATGAAACTGCCCCGGGACACTGGTTGAATAGGCGCCCCGGACAAAGGGATTTCCCCTCCAGGCAGATTGGCGGTCTGACTTCACTTTCGTACGCAGATCGTTCCCAAAAACATGGCACAGCGCATCAATCACTGCCTCCCGCGAAGCCGCCGTACCGGCCCGCTCGAGCCAGTCGGCATATCTACCCGCAACAATGCCGATGGCGCAGTTAAACCCATAAGCCCCGAGACTAATTTGCATTGGCGAATACCCCGGTCGTGAGACAACCACCCGCTCAGCGAGATCCTCGGGAAAGAGGTGGCGATCGATTTCCAGACGAATCCGGTTGTAGTTGCCCAGCGGCAGTGCCGCAATGGCGCTGTGTTTCTCAATGGGCAACTCCGGGAAAAACTGGATATCCCCGGAAGCCAACACACCGGTCGAAACCGCGATCACCGCACACTTCGCCTGAATCTGCCCCTTGTTGGTCTCTACCGTTACGCCTGAATTGCCCCAACGGACGCTAGTCGCCGGTGTATTCAGCGAAACCGGTACTGTTGCTGCCCATTGACTGACCAAGGTGCCATAGCCGTCAACGACAGGCCAGTTCTCTTCGGTATCGTTATAACTGACAAGATCCCCGATCGAGATCTGATCGACATCCGACGAGGAATCAAGCGTATCGTAATAGTCCAATACTTCCGTCCATGAGCCGTCCCGCTCGACGGTTTCCATAACCGACTTATCCATGCCTTGTGACCAGGCGGCAGCAACCGCCGTTTCGCGCTCCTTCATCGCCTGAGTTCCGGCCGCGACCTCGGCATCATCGAGCCAATGGTCATTCTGGTAAAAAGCGGAGCGTCCATAACCCTCGCGACGCTCATAGTGAACACCCAGCGCGTCTGCGGTTTCGACAAAAGGATTCAGGCTGGCCGAATGCATCCAGTGACAGCCAAGGTCAAAAGGAGCGCCATCGGGCATGATCTCGGTATGGGCGCGACCGCCGATACGCGCGTCCGCTTCCAATACCACGAAAGTGAGTCCATCCGCGCTCAGCGCGTGCCCCGCCGCCAGACCAGCGGCTCCAGCGCCGATCACGACCACGTCTACCGTGCTGCTCATAACAATTTGTGAGGTGGACTCATCAGGCAACCTGCCTGGACCACCATCCGGGGCGGCTCCACTCCGATTGGGTAACAAAGATGCGACAGTGTCGCGGCATCGAACACCGCAAAATCTGCCCGACTACCAGGCTTCAGCACACCACGATCGGAAAGTCCAAGCGCTTTCGCCGCGTGAACAGTGACACCGGCAACCGCCTCGCGCGGTGTCAGTCCAAACATAACGCAGCCCATGTTCAGCATCAGCAAAAGTGAATCAACCGGCGAACTGCCGGGATTGCAATCTGTAGCCAGCGCCATCGGCACCTGATGCTCCCGCAACAGGGCAACCGGCGGACATTGTTTTTCTTTCAAAAAGTAAAACGCACCGGGGAGCAGGACGGCAACGGTGCCTGATTCTGCGAGCGCCTTTACACCCGCTTCATCAGTGTATTCCAGATGGTCTGCCGACAGCGCACCGAACTCGGCTGCCAGTCCGGCTCCTCCGCTATTGGTCAGTTGATCTGCGTGCAAGCGTACGGGCAGGCTCAGTTCGCGGGCTTTCTCAAAGACCTGGCGGACCTGCTGATTGGTAAAAGCAATGTTTTCACAAAATGCATCAACGCTGTCGGCCAACTGTTGTTTTGCGACCGAGGGCAACATTTCTTCGCAGACCAGTTGAATGTAGTCATCACTTTTTTCATGAAATTCTTCGGGGATGGCATGCGCTCCCAGAAACGTCGTATGAATTGACACAGGCAATCTTTCAGAAAGTGATCGCGCCACCGAAAGCATTTTTTCCTCATCTTTAAGTGTCAGTCCGTATCCACTCTTGACTTCCAACGTGGTGACACCATTGGCACACATCCGAGATACACGACCCGAAGCCGAAGAACGCAATTCTTGCTCTGAACTTTCTCGGGTTGCTGCAACCGTCGACCGTATTCCCCCACCCTGTCTTGAGATCTCTTGGTAACTGACGCCCTCAAGCCGTTGCTCAAATTCGCGCGAACGGTCTCCCCCAAAGACCAGGTGTGTATGACAGTCAATGAGACCCGGCAGCAGCAAGCCGCCGGCGCAGTCAACTGCTTCATCGACTTCTTTATCTCTTCTGGCGAGCGCAGAATGTGAAAGGATATCCACCCGCCGCCCCACCGCGACGATTTCCTCTCCATCCGTCAACAACGCTCCCTCTTCGATGACTTCTGTCCCGGGGACCTTATCCGCCATGGAAACAATCCTGGCATTTTCCCAAAGTTTCACGTGCGTCTACCTCATGTCATATCTGGAAAGAATTCTCGAATGACGAGTCTATGCATGACCTCGAAATCCTGACCCGGTGATCGATCCTGATCCAGCGGTGCAATGTGCTGCCGGACAAGATTATGAAAGTTCATCACGCCTTCTCCGTAACTCGCCCGACGCTGATCCAGCGCAACACATCCCGCCAGCGCCTCGTAAGACAGCAATGCGATACCATGCTGCACAATTTCCAGCAGGCGTTGAATCACCGGCAGCGCCATCGACATATAGTCCTCCTGCCCTCCTGAGGTCTCGGACGTCATCAGCGAAAGTGGTTGCGCGGCCATGCGGACACGGGCAACAAGATCAATGCAGGCTTTATGGGCTACCACCATGCCGGCATCCAATCCCGGGCGGGGTGCAAGCTGGGGGTTGAGACCAGTCTGATCTTCATCCATCATCCGGTGGAGACGGCGCTCACTGAGGCACCCCACGTGGGCCGTGGATATTGCAAGATATTCGATCAGGTTAACCAGATGCTGGTTGTGAAAACTGCCCACCGAAAGCAACCTGGCTTGCCCTTCGCCATCATCCTCCACCAGCATGGGGTTCCCTGAAAAGGTCATGATCGTCTGCTCGATGCCGGACTTAACCTGATCCAATGCATCGGCATGGGCGCCGTGTACCTGGGGAATGATCCGCATGGAAACTGCTGCCTGCAGTTTATGCGGTGTAACGGTGCTGCCTCGCAACAATTCATTGAGGCGGTCAATCACCTTTGTAATACCCGTGCTGTTACCGCGAGCTAATACCGG
Source organism: Pseudomonadota bacterium (assembly GCA_018661145.1). Lineage (GTDB taxonomy): Bacteria > Pseudomonadota > Gammaproteobacteria > Arenicellales > UBA868 > UBA868. The sequence goes on from JABJIU010000037.1 coordinate 7,269, forward strand.
GTGTATTGCGTCCTTGGGTGCACCAACTGCCTCCAGAGATACAGCTGCCACACACGTTGCGAAATCATGCAGCGCACTCACCTGCCTGTGCGCATAAATCGCGTAGGCGGGAAGTGCCGTGATCCCGTTAATCAGCGCCAGCCCCTCTTTTGACTCGGGTGCATAAGGAGCAACACCCCGCGTGGACAAGGCAGTTGCTGCTGCAACCGGCTCCCCGTGTTTATTCAACACCCTGCCCTCCCCAATGAGGGTCTGAAAACAGTGGGCGTTGGGCGTACCATCGGCGGCGAAACCATGCCCGACTGACGGGACAAAGGGATCAAAGTCATCGTTCAACCGCGCAGTAATGTACTGACACAATTCACTGGTGACACCGTCTTGGCCGGAAAGAAAATTCACCAGGCGCAGCATCATCATCGCACGGACGACAGGCCTAGGCAGCGGATCACCGAAAGCCACTGCACGGGCAAGCAGGATATTGCGCGAAATGGCGTCACGCGCTTCAGGGGAAAGATCAGTGCCGCTCAACCTACCGAGGCCGGTGGTCACCCCGTAACAGGGGCTACCCGCATAGATCAGTGCGTTAAATGCCTCACGTCCCTGCCGAACCTTGGCGAGCAATTCAGGTGCAATATCCAGACGCTCCTGCTCATACGCCACGGCAACGACCGCGTCCCAGTTAAGGTCCGACAACATCCTGAGGGTGATCATGTGTAATCCAGTACCGTCCCGATATCCAGGCGCTTGGCTTTCTCGAGCATCGCCCATCCGAGGGCGATATCGGACGTGGACAAGCCTCGATGCCAGAACAGGATTGTCTCGTCATCATTTTCACGGCCAGCCAACTCACCCGCACAAATAGAGCCGATCTCGCCGTGGATCGTGTCACGCGTTACCTTCCCTCCGTCAACGTGACGGCGCAGGCAACCGAAAGGTCCGATCAGGCATTGCTCCCAATGATCCACCACGATTTTGTCCATGACATCAGTGAAATCGTCCTCAACGGTGCTTTGGGTTCCGTAGGGAATAACCAGTGCGCCGGAGCGCACCCATTCTGTGCGGAACAAGGGCTCCGGTGCCTCCAGTCGGGAAGCCTCAATCATGACATCGGCACCTTCGAGACAACTCTGCCAGTTGTCAGTGACCACCACCGGCTTGCCGAGTTCGTCTGAAAGACGCTCGCCAAAACTATTACGGCTCTCCGACCTGCGCGAATGAATCCGGATCTCTTCGAAGTCAAACAGGTGGTCAAGCAGTTTGACGTTCCAATAGGAACTGCCCCGGGCGCCGATATGGCCCAACACTTTAGGCTTCGACGGCGCGAGATACTTGGCACCTACTGCCGTCATGGCGCCTGTGCGCATATCCGTGATCGCGGTTGCATCTATCACTGCACGAGGCACGCCGGTCCGGGCATCCATCAGGGTCAGCATGCCGAATTCCGACGGATAACCCAGTTTGTAGTTGTCTATGAAGTCTCCAACGACCTTTATGCCTGCAATGCCAATGGGTGCGATATATCCACGCAGTACATTGAAGTGACCCCGGAAAGCGGGATCAGGTCGCAGATGCATTCTGGGCTCAATGACCGTCTCTCCTCGGCCTTGTGCCGAAAGAGAATCTTCCTGAGCGGTGATAATTTCCTCTGCGCTCATATCGAGCGCCTCGACGTCACGGGCATTCAGGTAGTGCAGCGTCAGATGCTCCATAGGGTCTCCTGAATCAAACTAAAGAGTGGCTCTCGCAACTATTCCACTTTCTGGGGTCGTGGGAAGAGTACGGGGAACTGGTCTCCTTCGAACGGCGCGCCATCTTCGTAGTTCAGGCCAGGGAAAAAAGGTGAAGTCTTGCCGGGTCGGGCGACAAACCGGGCATCATCGCCAACCCACCGGATCGAGGTCACCCGTCGGCGCTGACTTGAAGGATTTGCCGCGGCACCGTGCAGTGTTCGGAAGTTAAATGCAATCGCGTCACCGGGCTCCGTTGACCAACTCCGGATATCCAGATTTTGACGGTCAGCCTCAACATCGGGAACGGTACCGGATTCATCCGCCGAGTACAGATCCGTGCCATCAAAGCGTGTGGGCTTGAAATCGATTCCCCATCTATGGGAACCCGCCACGTACTCAACGGTGCGCTCGCGAGGCACCGCATCCACCGGCACCCAGAAACTTACCGACTGGATACCATCAACAATGTAATAAGGCTGGTCGTGGTGCCAGGGTGTCTTCACGGCGGTGCCGGGCTCTTTCACGAGGACGTGATCGTGAAAAACCCGTGCAGTAGCGGAACGCATCAACTGTGCCGCGACCTCTGCCATCGGTGAGTCCACCACCAGGGCGCGATAGCCCGTAAAATCAGCCCAGACGCAGTAATCCTGGAAAAATTCGCAGCCGTCGCCTTCTTCAGGTCGATAGGTGCGCTCCCGCCAACTCGGTCTGCACTTGTTCTCCTCAATAGCCTCGCGGATGCCGTCTACCCAGGGAGTGAAGATATCTCGAAGCACTACGACTCCTTCCTTGTTGAAGGCTTCGATCACGTCGTCAGACAGGCGATTGGACTTTGTCTTTTCCATCAGAGAGTCGCGAATACTTAATTCTCCATTGCGGCACACCGGTACAGCAGTCGGCGGTGCCCCGAGAAATCGTTAATCGGATAATGCAGCGTAAACCGGTTATCCCACATGACCAACTGGCCTTCGGTCCAGGATATCCGTGCGGTAAATTCACAACGCGTCATGTGTTCATCCAGAAACTTGAGTAGGGGCTCACTTTCCTTCGGCGTCATACCGACGAACCGTGTCACAAACATTCGGTTGAGATAAAGGCCCTCTTCGCCCGTCTCGGGATGGCGTCGCACAACTGGATGCACCGCTGTCTCGGTTGGGTGATCTGGTGCATCAGGCCCAGAATAACTGTGCACCGCTTCGAGCTTTCGCAGCATTTTCTGCATACCGGAACTCAGTGCAGCAAATGCGGCAACCGTGCTGGCAAAGAGAGTGTCACCCCCCACCGGCGGCAGCTGCTTGGCATGCAGGGCAGACAGGTATCCCGCAGGCTTTCGAAACGTAACGTCGGCGTGCCAGCAGACGCCGCCAAACAGTTTTTCGCCATCAGGTTCCTTGAGCATCTGTAGAACCTCCAGCACACCCTCTACCGGAATAACACCCTCATCCGCATGGTGCACAAACAACGGGCCAAACTGGCGAACGAAGTCCCGCAACTCCTGAGCTGAGGCCGTTTGGGGCTGGAACACAAGGACCAGATATCGATCAAACGCTTCTTTGATCGTCCGAATTGATTGTGGGTTCTGCCCGCCTAATCCGACCGTCCAGGGCAAGTTCTCAATAAATGCCCCAAAAACTGGGGTGATCGGTCTTATGCGAATACCATCGTCTGCCTCGTAGCAGTCCGAGGGCAAAGGCTCAGTGAGCGGTCTTATTGTCTGAGAAACCGGTGTCATATATTCTTCTGCTATGAATACGCTGCCTGGTGTCTTGAGGGCAGACATCATTTGCTTTTACAGCCCGCGCCGACTTAAGCCGGACCAGTATAGGCGTCGCCAAAAAACAATCAACCAGGAAGTTCATGTCTACTTTGAGTTCTCAACTGACCTCTATCCGATGTGCGACGGCATTGACCCCGTCGGGCTGGCAGCGTAACTGCGTAATCAAATTCGACCAATCAGGACGAATTGAAAGCATCCGAGAAAACGACGATTCGGCTGTCGATCTGTGTCTTGAGGGCACCGTCATCGCCGGTATTCCCAACCTGCATTCCCACGCCCATCAAAAAGTTATTACGGGGCGGGCTGAACATCGGGTCGCGGGGCAGGATGATTTCTGGGGTTGGCGCGAACTCATGTACCGCGCCAACGCCAGCCTCAATCCCGAGCAACTGCAGACCATTGCGACGTATCTGTACATCGACATGCTGCAAAAAGGATACACAGCCGTTGCAGAATTTCACTACCTGCATCATCGGCCCGACGGCGCGCCCTACGCTGACCGCAGCGAAATGTCAGCACGGCTTCTGAATGCGGCTTCCGAAGCGGGCATTGCAATCACCCTGCTCCCGGTTCTGTACTGTCGTGGCGGTTTCAATAATGAGTCTGTACAGCATGCCCAGCATCGCTTCTATAATCGATCGGATGACTACCTCTCGCTCCTTGAGGACTGTCATTCCCTATGCGGCAAAGACCCGGATCGGTCACTGGGCTTTGCGGCACATTCCCTACGGGCCGTCTCACCGTCAGATATTTCAACGACAATTGACAACGCGGGGGATATGCTCGAAGGGGCTCCGATCCATCTTCACATCGCTGAACAGATACGCGAAGTGAACGACTGTGTGGAAATCAACGGAGCAAGACCGGTCGCCTGGCTGTACGATCAGTGTGAGGTGACCGATCGCTGGTGCCTTGTTCATGCAACCCATGTAGACCCCGACGAGCAAATGCTGTTGGCGAAAAGCGGCGCCATCATCGGGCTTTGCCCAACGACCGAGGCAAACCTCGGCGACGGCATCTTTCCCGCGGCCACACTTATGGCAAACAATGGTTTCCTGGGCGTGGGATCGGACAGCCAGGTCTGCACTTCCCCGGCCGAGGAACTTCGACTGCTCGAGTATGGTCAACGCCTCAGCCTGCAACGGCGTACGGTGCTAGTGCCGGACGGTGTCGGCAGTAATGGCCGCGCATTAATAACTGCGGCAATCACTGGTGGCAACCGCGCTCGGGGAGAACGTGTTTCAGGACTCCAGCCCGGAGCCCGGGGTGATCTGATTGAGATTGGTTCAGATCATCCGGAGTTCTCGGGACGCACGCCCGACCAGATTCTCGACACCTGGATTTTTTCCGGACCAGATAACCCGGTACAAAACGTGGTTGTCGGAGGGAAGCATGTTGTTCATGATGGCGTGCACCTTTTGATGGAAGATGCATCGGAGTCATACCGGAAAATGATCGATGCACTCGATCTGACCTGACTGTCGCACCTCACAAAACAAAACAAGGAAAGACTGTGCAAACATTAAATTTGATTCCAGGTCATCTGACCCAGGATCAACTTCGGCAAATCAGGTCAGAAGCCGTTCGTGTGTCGCTTCCGGAAGACGTGTGGCAACAGGTGCGCGAAAGTCATGAGTCTCTCAAGGCTGTCGTACAGCGCGGTGCACCCGCCTATGGCATTAACACAGGCTTCGGCAAGCTCGCGAAAACCCAAGTAGATATCGCTGACCTCTCTACACTGCAACACAACCTCATCCGCTCCCACGCTGCAGGCGTTGGCGAACCGCTTGCGCCCCAAATCGTGCGACTGGCGATGATCCTGAAACTCTTAAGTTTGGCGCGGGGATATTCAGGTGTTCGTCCACAGGTGATCGAATACTTTATTTCGATGCTGTCTGAGAATATCTTGCCCGTGATTCCGGAAAAGGGATCGGTCGGCGCCTCGGGAGATCTGGCGCCCCTCGCGCACCTGTCCCTCCCGTTGATCGGCGAAGGAGAAGTCTTCTTCAAGGGTGACTGCCTTCCAGCAGCACAAGCCCTGCAGTCGGCCGGATTAAGTCCACTCACTCTGGAAGCCAAGGAAGGGCTTGCCTTGTTGAACGGCACACAGATCTCCGCGGCCCTCGCGATTGAAGGGCTGTTCGCAGCCGAACAAAACCTTGCCAGCGCGATTGTCATCGGTGCCGTTGCTGTGGATGCCGCGCTCGGCAGTTATGTGCCCTTTGATGCCCGTATTCACGAGGCCCGGGGACAGTCTGGACAGGTACGGGTTGCCGGACTATATCGGGGGCTGCTGGACAACAGCGAACTCAATCGGTCGCATGCAGACTGCGACCGGGTTCAGGACCCCTACTGCCTTCGCTGTCAGCCGCAGATTCTTGGCGCGTGTCTCGACCAGTTGGATCATGGCGCGCAGATTTTGCTGCGCGAGGCAAATGCAGTCTCCGATAACCCCCTGCTGTGCCCAGACACCGGCGAGGTCCTTTCGGGCGGAAACTTTCACGCTGAGCCGGTGGCGATGGTCGCTGATAACATTGCGCTTGCCATCGCCGAGACCGGTAGCCTGTCCGAACGGCGTGTTGCGATGTTGATCGACTCAAGTATCAGCGAACTGCCGCCGTTTCTTACCCGCAACGCGGGGCTGGAGTCAGGTTTCATGGTGGCACATGTGACCGCGGCGGCACTCGCGTCGGAAAACAAGAGCCTCGCCCATCCAGCCAGCGTTGACAGTCTACCGACATCGGCAAACCAGGAGGATCATGTCAGTATGGCAACCTTCGCCGCGCGCCGGCTCCAGACCATGAATGAAAACACCCGACAGATTCTGGCCGTCGAGTATCTTGCCGCGTCTCAGGGAATTTCTCTGCGCCGGCCCCTAACCTCTTCAACCAGCGTTGAGTCTGCACTGCAGCACCTTCGGGATTATGTACCGGAGTACATGGAAGACCGGGTGTTCTATCCCGATATCGAAAAGGCCGCATTACTCATCCATCAAGGCCGGCTTGCTGAACTGCTACCAATGCCGCCGCTCGACACCGTGCTGGATTAATGTCATCGAAGCAGGGAACCTTATGAACCGTATCCTCAGTATCGTCCAGGTCGGGCATCCCGTACTGCGCGAGCCAACAGCAGAACTCACTCCCGAGGCGCTGCAGACCGACGAGATCCAGCAGTTCATCGACGATCTGATCGCGACCATGCGTGCTGCCAACGGTGCGGGACTGGCCGCCAATCAGGTGTACCAGTCCCTTCGTATCTGTGCTATCGAAGTCCGGGACAACCCCCGTTATCCCTATCGCCCAAACATCCCCCTGACGATTCTCATCAATCCTGTGCTGACACCGGTTGGTACTGAGATGTTTGAGAATTACGAAGGCTGCCTCAGCGTGCCCAATCTGCGGGGCAAGGTTCAACGCTACTGCGAAATCGATGTCAGTGCGCTGGATCGGCACGGCAACCCGATTAACGACCGCGTCCGGGGCATGACAGCCGCCACCTACCAGCATGAAGTCGATCACCTTCTAGGTATGCTTTTTCTGGACCGGGTTGAGGACTCAACGAGTCTTGTCACCTGGGACAACTTTGAGCGCTATCACCGGGCGCAGGTCGCCGAAAACGTCCAGCAACTGGTGGCCCGTTACGGGAGCTGAATCAAATCAGATCCCTATAAGCGACCACTACCAACCATCACCGTGTAAAACCATATCAAAATGACACTGAATCGATACGCACCCGAAAGACACATCCAAGCGCCCAAGGGGCCCGAACTGCAATGCAAGCACTGGAGCACCGAAGCCCCAATGCGGATGCTGATGAATAACCTTGACCCTGATGTCGCCGAAAACCCCGCGGAACTGGTTGTGTATGGGGGCGTTGGCCGGGCCGCGCGTGACTGGGACAGTTTCGACCGGATAGTCTCCTCTCTTAAAACCCTTGAGACCGACCAAACATTGCTCGTTCAATCAGGCAAGCCTGTGGGGGTTTTCCAGACCCATGAGCAGGCGCCACGGGTGCTGATTGCCAATTCAAATCTGGTGCCACATTGGGCAACTCTGGAACACTTTTCAGAACTCGATCAACGCGGTCTGATGATGTACGGGCAGATGACTGCTGGTTCGTGGATCTACATCGGCTCACAGGGGATTGTTCAGGGCACCTTTGAAACCTTTGCCGAGATGTCGCGCCAACACTTCGGTGGATCTCCTAAGGGCCGCTGGATTCTTACTGCGGGACTGGGCGGCATGGGTGGCGCTCAACCACTCGCCGCCACGATGAGTGGTTACTCCATGATTGCTGTCGAGTGCAACCGCCAGTCCATCGAGTTCCGCCTCAAGACCCGCTATCTGGATGCGTGGGCCGATAATGTGGATGACGCGCTGAACCTTGTTGAAAAAGCCCACGGCGAAGGAAGAGCGATTTCTGTTGGTCTGCTGGGCAACGCGGCGGATGTTTACCCAGATCTTGTCACGCGCTCGCAATCTGACCCTCGCTATCAGCCCGATGCTGTCACTGACCAGACCTCGGCGCACGATCCACAGAATGGCTACCTGCCCGCTGGCTGGTCTATGGAGAAATGGACAGAGCAACGCAAGACCGATCCCAATGCAGTAGCCGCTGCGTCAAAAGCCTCCATGGCGATCCAGGTCAGGGCCATGCTCGACTTCTGGGACCGGGGGGTACCGGTCGTCGATTACGGAAATAATATTCGTCAGATGGCTCAGGAATCAGGTGTCGCAAATGCCTTTGATTATCCCGGCTTCGTACCCGCCTACGTTCGCCCACTCTTCTGTCGAGGTATCGGACCCTTCCGCTGGGCTGCGCTTTCGGGAGACCCTGAGGACATTTATCGTACCGATGCCAAGGTTAAAGAACTGATTCCGGATAACCCGCAACTGCATCAATGGCTGGATATGGCACAGAAAAGAATTTCCTTCCAGGGAATGCCGAGCCGAATCTGCTGGTTGGGCCTCGGTGATCGTGACCGGGTCGGCAGAGCATTCAACCAGATGGTTGCGAGCGGTGAACTCAGTGCGCCTGTGGTCATCGGGCGCGATCATCTCGACAGCGGTTCCGTTGCCAGTCCCAATCGCGAAACCGAGAAAATGAAAGATGGATCTGACGCCGTGTCAGACTGGCCACTCCTGAACGCCCTGCTGAACACGGCATCGGGTGCAACCTGGGTATCCTTTCATCACGGAGGGGGCGTCGGCATCGGCTTTTCGCAGCACGCGGGCCTGGTCATCCTCGCCGACGGCTCGGAATCTGCCGACCAGAAACTCGCCCGGGTGCTATGGAATGACCCGGCTACCGGCGTGATGCGCCACGCAGACGCGGGCTACGAAGAGGCTATTGACTGCGCTCGGGAGAATGGGCTGAATTTACCCAGTATTGGTAAATGAGCCCCGGAAGCCACAGGGCTGCAGAAGTTTAGGCTTGCAGATCCGCAACGAGGGCCTGTTGAATTTGTGGACCAATCTCGACCTGATAAGAGTAGTCTGCATGGTCGATGCCGAACTGGACCGTCGCGCTACCTTTGAATCTGGAAATATCCTGAGGCGATAACTCAAATCGCAAAAAGTGCACGGCGGAAGTCTTCTCGCTGGTCTCCCGCTCGAGATCCTCGTTCGCAAACGGCCGGATACGCTCATTCCCGTTAACTTCAAGCCATACCGCTTTTTCGACCCCAAGCAAACGCGCCAAAGCTTCACGCCGCTCTTCTACCTCGGGATACTCCAGCATAAAAGTCGCCTTGAGGTTGGTACCGTCTGGGATAAGAGGATTGTAGGTATCCAGTTCTTCCTGAATCTGATCAGCCTCAAAGATCCGTTCGATGCGCAGCATCTCCTGCACCTGATACTGCATGGTCAGGGCATCCTCAAAGTAGAGCGTCGCGTGGGGGCCAATCTCGACCCGACGGTTGACTTTGTGCGCCAGGACGCGGGTCCGGAAGTCCAGCCTTTCGTCGGAATAGGCTTCGAGAGAAAAAAGGTCGCTTCGTGATAACTTCTTCATAGGAGTTCCAAAATAGGGGTCAGATTCCATAGGCCTTTCGAAGCAGGCTGATGGGATGCTCCGCGGCACTGCCGTCACCGACGCCGTTCGCGAGGTGATTGCCTGCAATCGGACAGTCGCTACCGTAGTGATCCGGCTTGTTCTTCTTGATGGCATTCACCACCGGCCGACCGATTTTCATGGCCTTATCAAAGGTCTCGGCCTTCACGCCGTAGGTGCCGTCGTGACCGGAACAACGTTCGATCATGGTCACCTCAGTGCCCGGGATCAACTTCAGGAGGTCGCGCGTTTTCGGGCCAAAATTCTGTACGCGCTGATGGCATGAGGCGTGGTAAACCACCGAACCCAGTGCCGTCACAAATTCTGTATCGAGCAGTCCTTCGCTGTGGCGCAGCATGAGGTACTCAAATGGATCAAAAAAGGCATTGGCGACTTTTTGAACCTCAGGGTCATCCGGGAAAAGCAGTGGCAGTTCCTGACGGAACATCAGCACGCAAGAGGGCACCAGTGCCACAAGATCCCATCCGGCCTCAACACACTTGGCAAGATGCGGGATATTTTCTTCCTTCGCCTTTTTGACCGAAGCAAGGTCTCCCAGTTCAAGTTTCGGCATGCCGCAGCAGCGCTCCTTCTCCGCGATAGTCACGGGAATGTTGTTGCGCTGCAATACGGAAACCAGATCCTCTCCCAGTCCCGGATCATTGCGGTTGCCGTAACAGGTGGCAAAAAGGGCTACCTTGCCCTGCGTCCGCGCAGTCGGCGTAGCAACGTCTTCAGTCAGCGATGCGAGGCTCGGCATTCTCTTGCGCAAGGATCGGGATTCATAGCGGGGAATGCTGGCCTGGTGATGAATGCCGGCAACTTTTTCTAACGTTTTGCGCAAGGGCACCGAGCGGTTAGCCGCGTTGACCACAACCGAAATCCCCGGAATCCCCGCCGTCTTGCCGACGAGATCAGTGCTCGTCAGCAGCTTGTCGCGAGTGGATGCGCCTTTCTGAGAAAAACGCACCGCTTTGGCCCGCAGCATCAGATGCGGGAAATCGATATTCCATTCATGCGGCGGAACATACGGACACTTGGTGAGATAGCAAAGATCGCATAAATAGCATTGGTCAACGACCTTCCAGTAATCCTGCTTAGCGACGCCATCGACCTCCATGGTTTCGGACTCGTCC
>JABJIU010000108.1 GCA_018661145.1 Pseudomonadota bacterium
CTGCTCCAGCGCGTCCAACGAACGCCGCTTCCACCGGACAGTATTATCAACGTCAACGTGCCGGACCTGCCAATCGAGGAAATTAAAGGGTTTCAGGCTACAAGACTCGGATGCCGGCATAAGTCTGAACCCGTAGTTCGTACTAAGGACCCCAATGGCAGGGACATTTACTGGGTCGGGCCTGCCGGTAAGGAGCAAGACTGTGGCGAAGGGACTGATTTCTTTGCTGTACGCGAGGGATTTGTCTCCGTTACTCCCTTGCAGATCGACCTCACAAGACATAGCCAAACTGATCAGGTGCATCAGTGGCTCAACGCATGACCCAAGCGGCACCCGATCAAGACATCCGGTTTGGGGGTTTCGTTTCCGCACGGGCTCGGGCACGTCTCGTGGAAGGATTGCGCGGCAAAGATATCAAACACGAGGCCGTCCTGAAGGCGTTCTCAAGTATCCCCCGGCACGAATTTCTCGAGGAGGCTTTGAAAGGCAGGGCGTATGAAGATACCGCCTTACCTATTGGCTATCAGCAGACAATTTCCCAACCCTACATCGTGGCTTTGATGACCGAACTCCTGCTGGCCGGGCGCCAGCGGGCGCAGCGTGTTCTTGAGATTGGAACGGGGTCAGGGTTTCAAACAGCGGTGCTGGCGCAGGTCTGTGAGCGGGTATTCTCCATCGAGCGAGTGGGAACACTGGCGGATCGTGCTCGGGAGCACCTTCAGAGACTAAATATTCAAAATGTCTCTCTGCGTCACGGTGATGGAGCAAACGGCTGGGCAACCAAAGGACCTTTCGATGGCATTATGTTGACAGCGGCACCTGAGAAAGTTTCCGAAACCCTGTTTGCCCAACTTGCCGAAGGAGGCGTCTTGGTTGCGCCTGAAGGCACACAGTACCAGCAGCGGCTTCTCTACTGGGTCAAGAAAGACCGCGCCGTTCTTCGACGCAAGTCCGTTGAGGTTGTTTTTGTGCCCATGCGCCCGGGTCATGTGCAATGAAAATCTTCTCACGACTCTACGAACTCGTCCTGACTTGGGCGGCCCATCCACGCGCAACTCGATACCTTGCCGCATTGTCCTTCGCGGAATCCTCGTTCTTTCCTATTCCGCCTGATGTGATGTTGGCGCCAATGGTGCTTGCTCAAAGGCAGCGCGCGTGGGTGCTGGCAACCGTTACCACCGTATGGTCGGTCCTTGGCGGCGTAGCGGGGTACCTGATTGGCATGTTCTTGTTTAATGTGGTCGCGGCTCCACTCATACAGTTCTACGAGGCAGAAACTGCGTTTGAAATTGCACAGGCGAAATTTCAGACGCACGGTGTCTGGATCGTGTTCCTCGCAGGCTTCACTCCGATTCCGTATAAACTCTTTACGATCAGTGCTGGGCTTGCGTCAATGAGCCTACTACCTTTTGTAGCCGCATCCTTGGTAGGGCGTGGCGCACGCTTTTTTCTAGTGGCCGCGCTAATTTATGCGGGCGGGGATCGATTCGAGGGCCAATTGCGGCGTTATGCCGACGCAATTGGCTGGACGGTTCTGGTACTGGCAGCACTTGCCCTGCTGTGGCTCTATGTCTGAACTGTTCCGATTCGGTGTGAGCAGGGCGGGCGGGTGTGTTGTTTTATTCCTTGCGACGATTTTTGCCGGGTGTGGCGGTCCGGCCGTGGTGCCGGTAAGCGACCTTACCGCCCCCCGCACCACGGCAACGGTTCGGATTGTTCGCAACGGCGACTCTCTTTACACAATCGCATGGGAGGCAGGCCTGGATTATCGGGATGTGGCTCTGTGGAACGGTTTGAGGTCGCCCTATCGACTGCGAGTCGGACAGGAGATTGTCCTTGCGCCCGGCCGTCAACAGACCTCAAGCGTCTCGGTGAGCCAGCCAGTGATGGAGTCGACTTCCGCGCCCCTTGTCACGGAGCCGGCCATCGTAGCGGTCGAACCTGTCGAAACCCTGTCAGAGACCAAATTGGCGACGACGTCTGACAGCGCAACTGAATCCGAGTCTGCGCATGCTGCCTGGCTCTGGCCAGCCAAGGGAGGCTTGATAGCGCGGTTTGACCCAGAGGCTGGAAGCAACGGTATTGATATTGCGGGCATAGATGGCAGCCCGATACTGGCAGCCGCCAAAGGCAAAGTGGTCTACGCGGGTACCGGTCTCAGGGGGTACGGACTTTTGATTATTGTCAAACACGACGAGACATTTCTGAGTGCTTACGCCCATAACCGGGCGGTCACAATTAGTGAAGGGGATCTGGTACACCGTGGACAAGTCATTGCGGAGATGGGCCAGTCGGGAACAGAGTCGACCCGGTTGCATTTTGAGATTCGTCGTGATGGCCAACCAGTCGACCCGTTGCAGTACCTGCCAGATTTATAAAGACTTATCGTTACAGCGGAAGGATGATGGCTGCCGTTACGCTACGATCATCCAGAGCGAGGACGTTAAAGGTGCTACATGCCGAGCGGGAACCCATAAACTCCGCACTCCGGCCGTGGTCGGCAAGCACTCTGTTCAGTGCGGGAGATGGAAACTCCTGACTGATTCCGGTACCGACGAGGAGCACCTCGCAATCCATCGCACAAAGGGCTTCAAGAATTGAATCAGAAAGGTCCGAGAACTGGTCGATATCCCAGGGCGTTGGCTTGCCGTGTGGCGTGAGGATGAAACTCTCCTTGAATTGTTCTCCGCCCACCACGACACCTTCAGAGGTGTAGGAAGAGATAATCGCTCTTCCTTCGATTGTTTCAGTTTCAAGTTCCATGTCGCAGGCCTGTTAAGGAAAGTCGTTCTCAGTCCCCGTCGAGATGGCAGGTACATCTGACCCTGTTTCGATTGAGATAAAATCCGGGGTTGATACCTCAACTCGGGAACATTAGTCTGGTTACCGAGAATGCGACAAATTATATGAAACCTGTCAATGTCGGTGTGGTCGGACTTGGGACTGTCGGTGCAGGCACCGTAGACGTCCTCTCGCGAAACGCACCCGAAATCGCCCGTCGCGCTGGACGCGACATCACAGTCACCCGCGCTGCCGTTCGCGACCTGAGGCGGTCGCGCGACTGCAATACGGCGGCCATTTCGCTCACCGAAGACCCATTTGCAGTGGCCTCCGATCCGCAAATCGATGTCGTTCTTGAGTTGATGGGAGGCGAAGAAGTTGCTTATGAAGTAGTCGCAACGGCACTGCAGCATGGAAAGCATGTTGTCACTGCAAATAAAGCCCTCATCGCAACTCGTGGGAATGAGCTGTTCGCGCAAGCGTCTGAAGCCGGGTTGGTGATAGCCTTCGAAGCGGCGGTCGCCGGGGGGATTCCGGTGATCAAGGTGCTCCGAGAAGGCCTCGCTGGAAACCGGATAAACGGCCTGGCAGGCATTCTCAATGGAACCTGCAACTTCATCCTCAGCGAGATTCGCGAACAGGGGCTGGAGTATGACGCCATGTTGAGTGAAGCCCAGCGGCTGGGTTACGCGGAGGCTGATCCCTATTTTGATGTCGGGGGGATTGATGCGGCTCACAAGCTCACGATCCTCGCGTCCATTGCGTTTGGTACCCATCTAAATTTCAACTCAGTCCACATCGAAGGTATTGAACACTTGCGTCAACAGGACATCATTTATACCGATGAACTTGGGTACCGCATTAAACATTTGGGAATCGCCCGAAAGGAAGAGCGAGGTCTGGACCTTCGAGTGCATCCCTGCCTGGTCCCGAAAGACCAACTGCTGGCTAATGTCTCCGGTGTGATGAATGCGGTACTGATTCACGGCGACGCTGTTGGAGATACCCTCCATTACGGCGCTGGGGCAGGGGCTCAGCCTACAGCGTCGGCGGTGGTCGCTGATCTCGTGGATGTTGTGCGGACGCTGACGGCCGACCCAGGTAACCGGGTTCCGCATCTCGCGTTTCAGCCGGACGAACTGGCCGAGGCCCATTCTCTGCCGATCACGGAAATTGAATGCGCGCATTATCTGCGTCTGTCTGTGCGCGACGAGCCTGGTGTGTTGGCCGAAGTGACCCGGATCCTCGGTCAGCGGCGGGTCAGTATCAGAGTCATCAGCCAAAAGGGGTTTGGCGACGAAGATGGTGTGGTGCCAGTGGTGATCGTCACCCATCGCGCCCGGGAGGCAGCGGTTGCCGAAGCGGTCACCGAGATCGAGAAACTGGACGTCAGTTCCGCGCCTATAGTTCGTATTCGCCTTGAGGCCCTAGACTGAGAACATAGTGAACCCTTATTCTGCCTATCAATCTACCGACGCGGGCCTGATCGCGCGGTACGGCCAATACCTGCCGGTCCCTGCAAGTGCCCGGTGGATCAGCCTCAATGAAGGGAGTACTCCGCTTATTCGTTTGTACTCCCTAAGTGACCCCAACCGCGGGATTGAAGTCTTCGCCAAAGTCGAAGGAGCTAATCCCACTGGGTCGTTCAAGGACAGGGGAATGACAGTCGCGCTGACGATGGCGGTGCATGAAGGGAGCGACGCCGTCATCTGCGCATCCACTGGAAATACGTCCGCCGCCGCGGCGGCGTATGCCGCGCGTGCTGGAATCAAGGCGTTCGTGGTGATTCCCGATGGAAAAATTGCGCTGGGCAAACTGGCACAAGCCATGATGCATGGTGCGAAGGTGATTCAAATTACTGGAGACTTCGACGACGGGATGGACATCGTGAAGTCTATCCCGGCGGAGGCCCCTGTGACTTTGGTGAATTCAGTGAATCCCTTTCGACTTGAGGGACAAAAGACCGCTGCGTTTGAAATTGTCGATGCCC
>JABJIU010000239.1 GCA_018661145.1 Pseudomonadota bacterium
TCGCCGGTGGCGATACGTCGGATCGATTCAGCCAGTAGGCTGGCGACACTGATCTGGCGGATCTTAGTGCTGTGCTTTCGCGCCTCGTCGGTTAGCGGAATCGAATTCGTCACCACCACCTCATCCAGTTCAGATTTTTCGATACGCTCGATAGCCTGACCTGAAAGTACCGCGTGGGTGCAGCAGGCTTTGACCTGAACCGCCCCGGCATCTTTGAGGGCCGCGGCTGCCTCGCACAAAGTATTGGCCGTATCCACCATGTCGTCCATCAGCACACAACTTCTCTGATCGACCGATCCGATAATATGCATGACCTTAGCTTCGTTAGCTCGAGGTCGCCGTTTGTCAATGATGGCGAGTTCTACACCGAGCTGCTTGGCCATGGCTCGGGCCCGGACCACACCCCCAACATCGGGTGATACCACCATAAGGTTATCGGGCTCGTGCCTCCACAACTCGCCGTTAAGTACCGGCGCCGCATAGATGTTATCTACCGGGATGTCAAAGAACCCTTGAATCTGATCTGCGTGCAGATCCATTGTAACCACCCGGTCCGCACCTGCGACGCCGATCATGTCGGCCACCAGCTTGGCGGTGATCGCAACCCGGGCGGTACGAGGACGTCGATCCTGACGCGCATAACCGAAGTACGGCATCACCGCTGTGATGCGTTCGGCAGACGATCGCCGCAGCGCATCGATCATGACCAGCAGTTCCATCAGATGTTTGCTAGCCGGTGCGCAGGTGGGCTGCATGACGTAGACGTCCGCACCACGCACGTTTTCCATGATCTCGACGTTAACCTCGCCATCGCTGAAGGTACTGACGAGTGCGCGACCGATACCCACACCAAGCTGAACCGAGACGTCGCCGGCCAGGTCGGGATTGGCGTTGCCCGTGAACAGCGCCAGGTCGTCTATCGCCATTGCGTTTCTCGCTGCATTGAAAATCGGCCGAGCTTGTTAAAAATGGCTGGGGTGCCAGGATTCGAACCTGGGAATGCCGGAATCAAAATCCGGTGCCTTACCACTTGGCTACACCCCATCAGGCTCATCGGCAAATGCGGGATTCCGGTTGATTCCGTTGGCAACCACGCCACGGAGTGGCGACGGCAGCTGCTGGAGAATTTTTTCACCGGCGCTGCTGTCCGCAACTGTCAAAAAGGCCGCACCGCCGCTTCCCGTCATCCGCGCTGCTCCGAACTGTCCCAACCACTCGAGACAGTCTCCCACCTCGGGAAACCGCCTTCTCGCCACCGGCTCCAGATCATTTCGCCGATCACCATCAAACGGGCCGGGTATTCTGATTCGCGGGGTGTTTCGTGTCAATTCCGGGTCTGAAAATATAGTCGCTGTAGGCACGCAGACCTCGGGCCAGACCACACAAAAATGCTGCAGGGGCAGTTCCGCGGGGGTCAACCGCTCACCTATCCCTTCTCCCCATGCCGAGCCGCCGCGGACAAAGAGCGGCACATCCGCGCCGAGAGATTCTCCAATGTCGGTGAGGACATCCTCCGTCAGGTGGGTTTGCCAGAGGTGATTCAGTGCCACCAGTACCGTAGCAGCGTCAGAACTGCCACCGCCCAGACCCGCACCAATCGGAATTCGCTTGATCAGGTGAATTCTTGCCCCAAGGCGGGTACCGCTTACTTGCTGCAGTGAACGCGCGGCACGGACACAAAGATCATCTTCGGGCAAGTGCAAAGCCCCGCTACGCGCAATACCTCCATCGCTGGTGACCTCAAAGGAAAGTACATCCCCAAAATCCAGAAGCTGAAACAGCGTCTGTAATTCATGTCGGCCATCCTGACGCCGGCCCACGATGTGCAGGAAAATATTCAGCTTGGCAGGGGCGAACCAGGATTTCACTGATCTATCTCCTTTGCACTGGATGCTGACGCCCATTCCTCGATAAAGAGCTTCACTACGAGCAGATCACCGCTCATTTGCTCGCGAGCCGTCAATTCACTTATTGTTTCTTCAGAAGCGCTCAACCGGATTTTTCGAGGAAGCAGGACTTCCTGATGCAAAGCGTATTCACGAAACGTGATTTCCCAGCCCTGTTGGTTAAGGAAAGTCAGTCTGCCAGCGTCATCGATCTCGACTTCGTGCTCCCCGGGCGCGGGCACCCCACGAACCCAGTAGCCCAGCACCTCCAATGGAACGTGCCAGCCTGTGGCGTTTAGGAGCACCTGACTCGCGGTGGCGGCAAAAAACTCAGCACCTTCACCGTCGCGCAGGCGGGCACCATCCGGATCAATATCGAGACGGATTCTGCCGCCGCCGAAAGGACCAAAAAGATCAATCTGATCAATGCCGTTATCAAACTTCCAACGCAGATTGGCGCTGCCCCCGGTATCAGCGGTACGCACACCGATGCGCCCGGAAATATCCCATTGATCGAGTCTCGCGACGTGTGCGTGATGCTGGCGCCACTTTATTTCTGCCTCACTCTCAACTGCTACACGCTTGGGAGCAACACTCGCACATCCCGCAATCATCAAGGCCGCTACGACAACGGCGAGCCCCCGGGCGGTCACTGACCAAATTTCCGCATCGTATCCTTGAGTATCGAATTGTCAGGATCGTTCTGCCTGCCGTTCTGCCAGGCAGTAATAGCCTGCTCTTCGTCGCCCAATTGCCACAGCACCTCGCCGAGATGCGCCGCGATCTCGGCATCTGGACGCTGATCCATGGCGAGCTGAAGATACTCAAGCGCAAGATCAAGGTCGCCCCGACGATAATGCACCCAACCCAGGCTGTCGAGGATAAAGGGGTCACCCGGCAGCAGTGCCAGTGCCTTTTCGATCAGTTCCAATGCTTCGGTCAGCCGATCCGTTTTGTCTGCCAGGGTGTAGCCCAGCGCGTTGTAGGCATGGGCATTTTCAGGATCGATCTCGATAAGGCGCCGCATATCCTGCTCGTGCTCTACTACACGGTCCATGATCGCCGTCACCAGTCCCCGGGCATACAACAGATCAGGATGATCCGGTATGTCCATCAGCGCTGCGCTCAAAAGTTCCAGAGCATGATCGGGCTGCCCGCTGTCACGCAGTACCTGTTCCCGGGCGAGGTAGATCCGGACCTGCTCATCCTGGGACTTTGGAGTGACATCGGCGAGATGCTTAAGTGCTTCCTCAATGCGGCCAGCATCCGCAAGCACAAATCCAATTCGTATCTGCACATCAAAGTACAAATCAGCAGAAGCGATCTCACGCAACAGATCGAGCGCCTCGTCATACGCCCTCTGCTCACTCAATATCTGACCAAGGTATAGGCGAGCACGATCTTCCTCCGGATAAGTGGCCAGGAGCGTTTCAAAGTACGCCTTGGACTCATCCAGGAGGGCAAGGCCCTGGCTTAGGATCCCAGCAGCATACAGGGCATCGATATTCTGCGGGTCGAACTCAAGTAGTTTCTGAAACTGGGTCAGTGCCGTCAGGTTGTCGTTCCATTCCGCAAGGAGCCTGCCATACGCGAGGCGCAGCCGCATACGGTCCGGATAACGATCCAAAAAGCTGCTCGCGAAATCCGCTACCGCCTCGTCGTCCTGATTCTTTCTGAGGTGGGAAAACTTGAGTAATGCGACCTCTTCCCATCCGGGCTTAAGCGCCAGCGCACGGTCAAGGGCCATCTGTGCGGCATCCCCCTCACCAGCACGGTAGGCAAGCCAGCCGGCGGACAACTGCACCCACGGATTATCCTCAAAGTGGGTAGCGACACGTTCCATCAGCGCCAACCACCGCCCGGGGTTGGCGGTTCGACCCAGGATCTGGGCGATATACTGCGGCAGTTCCGCCTGATCAGGCAGTACATCGATCAACGCGACCAGCGTATCAAAAATATCTTCTTCGCGATTCAGGCCAATCAACGCCTGAAGACGCAACGCCAACGCATTCCCCCTATGGTGATCGGGATCAATCGATTCCAGCAGATCAGCTAACTCAAGCGCCTGCTCATACTCTCCTGCTTCCATCGACATCGCGAATGCGCGCAGTGTGATCTCAAAATTGGAAGACAGTTCGGCTGCCCGGGTCATGGCGCCTGCGGCTGTTGTGGGATCACCACGCCTGGCAGCGATATCTCCCAGGAGATACTCGTAAATAAGTTCCTGTGAAAGCCCCGCAACGAGAAGTTTCTCCTGTGCAGCGCCGGGTTTCGACGCAATACCAACACAACCCACAAGCGTGAAACTGGCGAGAAGCCCAAAAGAACATAAAACGCTGAGTTTTTTCACGAAATCCACATTCCCAAGACGTAACGAACTATTCTATTCAGGATAGCAGAATCACTGTCGAGATAGTGAAAAGCGGATCTGGTGAGGCACATTAACGCAGCACCCAGTACGATCAGGGGCAAATCGCAACGCGCTCACTGAAAATCATTTTAAAAACACATAAAATATTGATTCGATGCATCTTCTCGCCTTAGGCCTCAATCACCGCACAGCCGCTGTCGACCTGCGGGAACGCACCGCGTTTTCCCCGGAACAGTTGCCCGATGCCGTGCGCTCGCTGACATCGTCATTAGACGTCACCGAAGCGACAATCCTGTCGACCTGCAACCGCACCGAGATCTATTGTCGCCAGCAACATCCGACCAGTGATCCGGTACTTGACTGGCTCAGGGACTACGGTGATCTACCCGTCCAAGCCCTCGATGGCTCAACCTATGCGCTCCCCGGAGAGCAGGCGGTACAGCACGCCTTTCGGGTCGCTGCCGGTCTTGACTCGATGGTGCTCGGCGAACCACAGATTCTCGGGCAGATGAAGTCGGCCTTTTCCGTCGCTCATCAGGCCGGAACCACCGGCAAGATTCTTAACCGACTCTTTCAGTACACCTTTTCAGTAGCAAAACAGATCCGTACTGATACCGCCATCGGAGCAAACGCGGTGTCGGTGGCTTTCGCAGCAGTCGATCTTGCCAAACGTATTTTTTCTCGTCTGAACGAGCAGACTGTGCTCCTGATCGGTGCGGGCGAAACCATCGAACTGGTCGCGCGTCATCTCAAACAGAATGAAGTGCGTCACATCATCGTCGCCAACCGCTCGATCGAGCGGGCCCAGACCCTGACCGAGCAACTTGGCAGTGAGGCCATTTCTCTGGCAGAAATACCTGAGCGCCTGCACGAAGCCGATATTGTAGTTTCCTCAACCGCTAGCACGCTGCCGATTCTCGGCAAGGGCACCGTCGAAGCGGCCTTGCGCAAGCGCCGTCACCGGCCAATGTTTCTGATCGACCTTGCGGTACCGCGCGACATCGAAGCGCAGGTGGATGAGTTAGAGGATGTGTTTCTTTATACGGTTGACGATCTGCATAAAGTCGTTACCGAGAACCAGGCGTCCCGGCAGGAAGCCGCCGTTGAGGCTGAAAAAATCATCGACTTTCAGGTGGTTAAATTTATGCACTGGATGCGCTCGCTCGACTCGGTGCCGACCATCCGTTCTCTCCGCGACCAGGTCGAAATGCTGCGCGAAGCCGAACTGACTGACGCCAAACGCCGACTCGCCAACGGCGAAGACCCGGAACAGGTGCTCGAACACTTCTCCCGAAACCTGTCGCGCAAGTTTTCTCACGCCCCCAGCCAAGCGCTCAGGCAGGCGAGCCAGGACGGTAACGCCAGCCTGATCAGCAGTACGCGTCGACTGTTCAAACTCAAGCCATAACCATGAATCCCCAGATGCAGGCTAAGCTCGAGTATCTGCTTGAGCGTCGCGAAGAAATCAACGCGCTCCTGGCCGATCCTGGGGTCATCGGCGACCAGAATGTGTTTCGTGACCTTTCTATCGAACTCGCTGACATCAGTCCGGTGGTTGACCACTTTGAGCAGTACCAGGCGCTCGATGCGGAGATATCAGAGGCTCGTGAAATGGCTGAAGATGATGACCCTGCAATCCGGCGGCTCGCCAATGATGAAATGCCAAGGCTTCAATCCGAGCTGGAGGGAAATGTCCAGACTCTGCGCAAACTGCTGATTCCCAAAGACCCCAACGACCAGCGGAGCATCTTTCTTGAGGTTCGGGCCGGCACAGGCGGCGACGAAGCCGCCCTCTTTGCTGGTAACCTTTTTCGGATGTATACCCTGTACGCTGAAAAACGTGGCTGGCGGGTCGAAATCATGAGCCAAAGTTCCGGTGAGCACGGCGGCTATAAAGAAGTGATCAGCCGGGTGGCCGGTCGTGGGGCATATTCACGACTCAAATTCGAATCCGGCGCCCATCGGGTGCAGCGTGTACCCGAAACGGAAGCACAAGGCCGGATTCATACCTCGGCCTGTACGGTTGCGGTCATGCCCGAGGCGGACGAAATTGACGACGTTGAAATCAGTTCAACTGACCTTCGTGTAGATACTTTCCGGGCCTCCGGCGCCGGCGGACAGCACGTCAACCGGACCGACTCAGCAGTGCGACTGACCCACCTGCCGACCGGCGTTGTGGTCGAGTGCCAGGACGAGCGATCACAGCATAAGAACAAAGCTCGTGCAATGTCGATACTGCGATCACGCCTGCTGGAAGCCAAGATAAGCGAGCAGAAAAAGGAAGAAGCCCAGAACCGCCGCAACCTGGTCGGCAGCGGCGACCGGTCTGAGCGCATTCGTACCTATAATTTCCCACAAGGTCGAGTCACCGATCACCGGATCAACCTCACGTTGTACAAACTCGATGAAGTCCTCGGAGGCGGTCTTGAGCAGGTCATCGAACCTTTGGTCGCAGAGCATCAGGCAGACGAACTCGCAGCGTTGGGTAGTGGCTAAGCACCGCTCCGCTGCGCTAGTGCAAGAGGGGATTACCCAGCTCACCGGCCGCAGTGATTCACCCCGACTCGATGCCGAGGTATTGCTGTTGGCCGCCTGCGGTATCAACCGCACGGCACTCGCGCGTGATCCGGATCAGCCCATCGACGCTCAGTCTGCTGATGCGTTCTTTTCATTTTTGAAACGGCGCTGCCGGGCGGAACCGATCGCCTACATCTTGGGACACAAAGAGTTCTGGTCCCTCGATATTGAACTGAACGACGCTACATTGGTCCCGCGCCCGGAAACCGAGATTCTGGTAGAAATGACACTTGATGCCATTCCAAGGGATACAGCGATTGAGCTTGCTGACCTCGGCACGGGTAGCGGTGCCATCGCCCTAGCGCTGGCCATAGAGCGGCCGCTTGCACGCATCACGGCTACTGATATTAGTCGGGCTGCACTTACAAAGGCGCGGGAGAATGCCAAACGGCTAGCTCTGGATATCCATTTTGTTGAAGGCGACTGGTATGCACCCCTTAACGGCCATCAGTTTGATGCCATCGTGAGTAATCCGCCTTATGTCCGGCGAGAGGATCCGGCGCTGGAAACAGGACCAGCGCACTTTGAACCCGCCCTGGCCCTCTTCGCCGGCGACGACGGTCTAGACTGCATCCGTACCCTGTGCGCAGGTCTGAAAGATCATTTGAGGCCCGGTGGTCTCGTCGTACTGGAGCATGGCCATAATCAACAGGACGCCGTCCACGCGCTGTTGTTTGCGACAGGACTTGAATCCATCGTGCAGGTGACTGATCACGCAGGGTTGGCCCGAGTGACGAGCGCGCGAATGCCGCGCTGAAGCCGCGGCTACAATACTTGGTCAATTCTGAGGAACGAATATGCTCTCTTTCCAGCCTAAAATGCCTGATATGAATAATCTTCTGCCTGGTCGGAACGAACCGCTGGCGATCACCGACCAACATTACGTCAATGGTGCAAGACTCAAGCCGCCGTTTGATACTGGTACTCAGCAGGCGGTATTCGGGTTAGGTTGCTTCTGGGGCGCGGAACGCTGTTTCTGGCAGCTCGATGGCATCATCACAACCGCCGTCGGTTATGCCGGCGGATCTACCCCCAATCCGACGTATCACGAAGTCTGCTCCGGGATGACCGGGCACACCGAAGCCGTGCTCGTGGTGTTTGATCCTGCACGAATCAGTTATGAAAAACTGCTTCAGGTGTTTTTCGAGTCTCATGACCCGACTCAGGGGATGAGCCAGGGAAACGATGTTGGCACGCAATATCGGTCCGCCATCTATACCTTTGACGATAATCAGTCACAGGCCGCCAGATACCTCACAAGGCTTTATGAAGGTGCTTTGAAGCGCTTGGGCTATCGTGCGATTACAACCGAGATTGCCGCGGCTGGGGAATTCTTCTACGCCGAGGATTACCACCAGCAGTATCTTGCCAAGAATCCCGGCGGTTATTGTGGCCTGGGAGGCACCGGCGTTGCGTGCCCCGGCACGGATTCTGTTAGCGCAGCCTGAGCGTCAGTCGGCCGCGGGGGGCTTCATCGACATCGGAAAAGGCGACACGTTCCCGCCTTTTCCCTCTCCACCAGGATGGATCTTTGACTGGCCTTCCTTTTCCACTTCGTCAATACGCACAATGGCGTGCAGCGGAATGTAGGTCCGTTTGACCCCAGCGAACTCGCTCTTGAGTTTCTCATCGGAGGGATCAACCACCAACTTTGACCGCTCACCAAACGTAATTTCGCCCACCTCGACGAAGGCATACATTCCGCCCTGGGTAACCTCGTGGGCGTAGACCTCGTAAATACTTCCCTGATTATGGAAGATAATGCGGAAGATGCTTTTAGATGCCATCGTGTTTGAAATTGAAAATGCCGACTATTAACGGAGCGCGATTATAGCGCCGTCAAGATGAATCCCAAATCTACCGGATTCCGCGAGTCATTGACAGACGTCGTGACGGGGCTTTGTGTGCTCCTTCTTGGCGTCACCGCGTCAAGTGCCGCCAACGGCACAGCCCTGCCGTCCTCGGTTGCTGACCTGATGCAGGCTCATGGTATTCCTGAGAACTCTATCAGCGTGGTCATGCGAAAAGTCGGCACAAACCAAAACACTATCAGTCACAACGCTACAACCCCTCGAAACCCTGCTTCCGCGATGAAACTCGTGACCACGGCGGCCGCTTTGCAGTTGCTGGGCCCGCAGCATCGATGGCGAACGCACGCATTCGTGCGTGGCAAGGTGCTCGGCAATACTCTCGAGGGTGATCTGATTCTGCGCGGGAGCGGTGATCCCTGGCTTGTGATCGAGCGCTTCTGGCTCCTCGCCAAACAACTCCGTGGCCGTGGCATTACCCATATCGGGGGTGATCTCGTTATAGACGATACGCTTTTTGATCGCCAGGCCATCGATACCGAGCCCATTGACGGCAAACCAATGCGCACCTACAACACGCCGCCCAATGCGCTGCTGTTGAACTTCGGCTATACATTGCTCACTATTGAATCTAATCACAGCGCCGTCTACATCAGTGCAGACCCGCCGGCAACCACCCTCAAGATCAATAACGCGGTGAACCTCAGCAAGGCCGACTGCGCAAAAAAGGGACGAAGCATCCGTTTCGACCTCAAAAGGGGTGCATCAGTTACGCGACTTTCGGTCGAAGGACGCTACCCCGCGGGCTGTGGCGCAAGCACATACCGCCGCACGCTCTTACCCCATGGGCCGTATGTCTACGGGGTCTTTAAAGCGCTCTGGCAGCAACTCGGCGGAACACTTGCCGGCGGTTGGCGCTACGGCAAAACGCCGGCCAGAGCCGTAGTTGCAGCGGAACTTGAGTCCGTGTCGCTGGCGGAGATCATCCGCTACATCAACAAGTTCAGCAACAACGTCATGGCGCGTAATCTGCTACTGACGCTCGCGACTGACCACCCGCCGTCGACCCCGACCAAAGGCCGACACGTGATTGAGAATTGGTTAAGTCAGAGCGGTGTTGCGATGCCTGCCCTGCATATCGATAACGGCGCAGGGCTCTCGCGTGAGGCCAGAGTCAGTGCCCAAGGTCTTGCTGCTTTATTAGAGGCGGCTGCGAACTGGCCGTGGTGGCCGGAATTCCTAGGATCCCTCCCCATTGCAACTGTTGATGGCTCGCTGCGCAAGCGATTTCACAACGTGGCAGGTCCCGGCAGGCTGCGACTCAAGACCGGGCTTCTGAAAAACGTGCGGGCGCTTGCCGGCTACGCGATCGACCGCAACGGCGATATCTGGGTCGTCGTCATCCTGCACAACCATCCACAGGCCTCATCATCCGTCAGTATCGAAATTCAGCATCGGTTGCTCGAAACTCTATTTCAGTAGCACATCACACCGCAGTGCTACGGCACAAACTGCGAAAGAAAATCTGCGGCCGCAGCGGCGATCACCTCAGGGTGATCCATATGCAGATGATGTGCCCCGTCGAACCAGCGCACATCTGCAGAACTCAAGGCCTCAAGCCTCGGGCTTAATGTCTCTCGTTTCGTCAGCATTCCGTCATTTCCCAGTAGCACCTGGATCGGCTGCGCTATTGCTTTAAGGCAGGCCAGCACTTGGGGCTCAGTCAGAAACGCCGGCGAATTGAGCCGTAACCTGGAATCACTGCACCACCGGTAACCGTCATCATGGTGGTTAACATTGCGCTCGATCAACAGCCTTGCTGAAGCCTCACTCATTGCGCTAATCCGCGCACGACTAGATACCAGGGTTTCAATATCGGGATAGACCGGTGCCGCCCTCTTGAGCACCCTGGCGTAACCTGCCACCGAATCTCGCAACCGCCCGGGGAGCTTTGATTCAGGCTCGGAAACCGGACCGAGACCTTCAATCAGAATCACTGCCCGCACCCGCTCCGGGGCGGCTACGGCCGCAAGCCCCGCAATCGCCGCGCCGAGCGAATGACCCATGATCAGAATGCGGTTAAAACCCAGGGCATCAGCCGCCTCAAGTACTGCAGGTACGTAATCCATAAGGTGATAGCGCGTGCCCGGAGGCCGATGATCTGATTTGCCGTGACCCGGAAGATCAATCGCAAATATCTGAACTCCGCCAAGGCAGGCCGCCAGTGGTGCAAAGCTTGCTGCGTTATCGAGCCACCCATGCAGGGCAAGAACCGGTAGATCATGGGTCGACCCCCAGCGAAGACCCGTCAGTGTTCCTGCGCTCTCGGTATCAACAGAGAAATTCTCAACCTTCATAGTTCCCTTCAAATCACTTCTCCTGATCCGGAAAAATCTACCGGAAAACCGTATTTATCTATAAAGCAAGGGAAATTGCAGAGAGAATTTTCCAGTAGAGCCGACAATGCGCCGTTCTTTTACACCCGTTTTCTGATGTCAAGACTATCATTTTGGATCGATAAGGTATAAAACTACCTAAAGATAGTTGTCTATATTATTAAAAAATCCAATGTTTAATATTGGATTTAGAGGAACATGTTATGTCCCAAAGCAATCAGCAGCAAAAGGGTGAACTTGCGCAGTCGGTACGCCACTCATTCACGCTCACGGACAACGAAACCGGTGAATCATGGGAACTGCCTACGCTGCACGGCAGTATAGGTCCCAAGGTCATCGACATCCGAAAACTCTACGCGCAGACCGGCGCGTTCACCTACGATCCCGGTTTCACCTCAACCGCTTCATGCTCATCAGAGATCACGTACATTGATGGTGAGGCAGGCATTCTTCTGCACCGCGGCTATGCGATCGCCGAACTCGCCGAGAATACCGACTTCATGGATGTGTGCTACCTGCTTCTGCACGGGGAGCTGCCTTCCCCAGAGGAGAAAGAACAGTTCGACGGCGATATTACCAGACACTCCATGCTGCACGAGCAGTTGGTCCGTTTTTATAGCGGCTTTGTGCGCAGCGCCCATCCCATGGCAATCATGGTCGGCGTCGTCGGCGCACTGTCCGCCTTCTATCATGACAGCACTGATATCAACGATCCGCTTCAGCGAATGAGTGCCGCTCATCGACTGA
Source organism: Pseudomonadota bacterium (assembly GCA_018661145.1). Lineage (GTDB taxonomy): Bacteria > Pseudomonadota > Gammaproteobacteria > Arenicellales > UBA868 > UBA868. Next base: position 11,786 of record JABJIU010000239.1, read on the forward strand.
TTGCCAAGATGCCAACGATAGGCGCTTACGCCTACAAGTATTCACTCGGTCAACCGTTCATGCAGCCGCTTAACAACCTCTCTTATTCCGAGAACCTGCTGCGCCTGATGTTTGGGGTCCCCACTCAGGAATATGAGGTCAACCCGGTGCTCGCACGCGCAATCGACCGTATTCTGATTCTGCACGCAGACCACGAGCAGAATGCCTCGACCTCCACGGTCCGCCTGGCGGGCTCATCCGATGCCAACCCCTTCGCCTGCGTCGCTGCTGGGATCGCCTCGCTCTGGGGTCCAGCCCATGGTGGCGCGAATGAGGCCGTCCTCAATATGCTGAATGAAATCGGCACTCGGGACCGGATCCAGAAATTCGTGAAAAAGGCGCAGGATCCTGATGATCAGTTCCGTCTGATGGGATTTGGCCATCGGGTGTACAAAAACTATGATCCCCGGGCCACCGTCATGCGTGATACCTGTCACGAGGTGCTTGCGGAAATGGGCGTCAACGACCCGATGCTGGATCTCGCACTGGAACTCGAGCGCATCGCCCTTGAGGATCCCTACTTCGTTGAGAAAAAACTCTATCCCAATGTCGATTTCTACTCGGGAATCATTCTGCGGACTCTGGGTTTTCCGACCAACATGTTCACCGTGCTCTTTGCCATCGGCCGTACCGTAGGATGGATCTCACACTGGAAGGAAATGATGGAGTCCTCAGAGAGTCGTATCGGACGGCCGCGCCAGCTTTACCTTGGAAAGGAGGAACGCGCCTTCACTGACGTCGCCCACCGCGAGCATACCGAAAAGCGCTCGGGCTGGGCATGGCTGTGGGGCAGCAAACGCTAGTGGCGTGCCTTCGACCCAACGTCACCTCACAGACAGACTTATCTCTTTGAAGTGCGAGGTCTATAGGAGTAACCGCAAAGAAGGGACGTATATTTTTGTCCCGGACTCCAAGGCGCTGGGAGTATTGCCGGATACCCTCAAGGCCAGGCTCGAACCACTCGAGTGGGTGATGGCGCTGGATCTTGAAAAAAGGACAACGCTTGCTGCGACAGACCCCGCAAGCGTTATAGACAGCATAGAATCACAGGGGTTTTACCTGCAACTGCCCCCTGGCGACGAGGCTGATTCTTGCTGACAA
>JABJIU010000022.1 GCA_018661145.1 Pseudomonadota bacterium
CTTCTCTAACGCCGGTTGCGGCGCCAGACGCGGCACTGGGAATAGCGAGTTCACTAGGCAGATCAGCAAAGAAGTCGGACCAACCGTCGGGTACGCTGTCGGGGGTTTCATTAAATCGAGCAAAAAGATCCTCCAGATAGGCGCGGTTCGCCCCGGAAAGAAATGCAAGAGACTGCGACAGTCTCTGGCCGGTGTTTTTGCTCATTCGGCAGGCGCGGGTGGCGCAGGGATTAACGACTCAAACAACAAATTAAATTATAACTGATCTGTATGTGAGCAGGACGTTGTCAGCGCCGTCATGCCTGGGGAATAAAAGTTGTTAACGTGTACCCGTATGTCCGAAGCCGCCACTGGCCCGTTCGCTTTCGTCAAATGAATCGACCACTTCAAACTGGCACTGCACCACCGGCACTACGACCAGTTGCGCAATCCGGTCTCCAGGCTGGATTTCAAAGGACGCGGTGCCCCGGTTCCAGCAGGAGATTTTTACTTCTCCCTGATAGTCGCTGTCGATGAGGCCAACCAGGTTCCCGAGGACGATCCCATGTTTGTGGCCAAGACCAGATCGCGGCAGCAGCACGGCGGCGAGAGAGGGGTCCGCGAGGTGTATGGCGATGCCGCTAGGGATGAGTTCACACTGACCCGGTGCAATGGTCAAAGGGTCGTTCAGACAGGCGATCAGGTCAACGCCAGCAGAGCCCGAGGTCGCATACTCTGGAAAAGCAAAGTCTCTTCCCAGGCGTTGGTCAATAATCTTAAGTTGAATGTTGGTCATGGTAGCGGTGGGCAATCTCTGATATCAGTTGCTCAGCGAGGACAGCTTTGCTGTTACGGCCAAGATCAATCTCATCGGATTGACTGATCAGGACCAGGTGGTTCTCCTCACTGCCGAAAGGGTTGTTGGTCTCATTGACCTGGTTGACGGCGATCAGGTCAAGACCCTTGTTATGCAACTTCTCCCGGGCATTTGCAATCGCCTGATCTGTTTCGGCCGCGAAACCGACCGTGAAGGGGCGTTTTACCTGCTGTGCTACCCGGGCAAGAATATCGGGAGTGCGAACCAGTTCAAGGGTTATCGAATCTGCACACTTTTTAATTTTGGAGGTTTCAGAACGGGCCGGACGGTAGTCTGCGACGGCAGCGACACCGATAAAAACGTCACAGGTACTGATATCCTGCTCTACAGCTGCCAACATTTCCTCAGCGGACCGGACCGGTCGATATTGGATGCCCGGCGGTGGATCAAGTGCCGTCGGCCCGCTGACCAGGGTGACCGCAGCCCCGGCCGCTACTGCTGCTGCGGCGACGGCATATCCCATTTTTCCGGAGCTGTGATTGGATAGCACCCGCACCGGATCCAGCGCTTCCCATGTCGGTCCTGCCGTTATCATCACACTGGTTCCATCGAGGACGGGGATCTTTTCGGAGATTGTCAGGTGGTTGATGATTTCGGCGGGTTCAACCATTCTCCCCGGCCCCACATCACCACAGGCCTGGTCTCCGGAATTGGGCCCGAGCATGGTGATGCCGTCGGCTTTGAGCGTTGCAATGTTGCGTTGTGTGGCGGATTTGCTCCACATACCCTGATTCATTGCCGGCGCTAGAGCGATTGGCGCGGAAGTGGCAAGGCATACGGTAGCCAGAAGGTCTGATGCCATGCCGCCGGCGAGTCGGGCAATGAAGTTAGCACTGGCAGGTGCCACGACCAGGCGGTCGGCCCATCGGGCAATTTCTATATGGCCCATACCTGACTCGGCCGAAGGGTCCAGTAGGGCGTCACGGACCGGCCGACCACTTAACGCCTGCAGGGTGAGCGGAGCAATAAATGCTTTGGCGGCGTCGGTCATCACTACTTGAACCTCGGCGCCATGATCCACCAGTCGGCGGACCAGTTCAGCGGACTTATATGCCGCAATGCCCCCGGTGATGCCCAGGACAATATGCTGATCGGAGAGGGAAGGCATAATTGCGCAGTCTAACGGTTGGCTCGGTTGCGGGGAAATACCGGCGCTGCAGGAGTTGTGGTGTAGTTCAGAGCCAAAATGCGCACGGCCCTAGGAAAAAGGCGCGGAATCTGGTATAAATCCCGCCCTTCGTATTGTTTTTCATTCAGGGTTAGCGCCATGGCCAGAGTCTGCCAGGTAACAGGAAAGCGGGTGATGTCGGGCAATAATGTCTCGCACGCCAACAATAAGACCAAACGGGTATTCAAGCCGAATATCCATGATCGGCGTTTTTGGGTCCAAAGTGAGAACCGATGGGTAAAGTTGCGGGTCTCCCACCAGGGCTTGAGAATCATTGATAAAAAGGGCATTGATGCTGTGCTTGCGGACTTGCGCGATCGTGGCGCCAAGGTCTGATTGAGCACAGGAGTAGACCATGAGAGATAAAATCAAACTGGTGTCTTCAGCTGGAACCGGTCATTACTACACAACCACCAAAAATAAACGTAATCAGCCTGAAAAGATGGAAATCCGCAAATACGATCCGGTGGTTCGCAAACACGTAGCCTACAAGGAATACAAAATCAAGTAAGCCGTTGCTGAGTTACCTTTGTTGCCGGCAGGGATGCGCGAAAAAGAAGACTTGCCGAGATCTGTATCGATGCCCCCGCACTGCGGGGGTTTTTTGTAGGATCAGCGCGCCCGGTAGGTAATACGGCCCTTGCTGAGATCGTACGGCGTCAGTTGAACAGTAACTTTGTCACCGCGGAGAATACGGATGTAGTTTTTCCGCATCTTGCCGGAGATGTGTGCAATGACCACATGACCGTTCTCCAACTCTACGCGAAACTGCGTATTCGGCAGGTTCTCAAGAACCGTGCCCTCCATTTCAATATGCTCTTCTTTTGCCACGCGATATTCTGGGCCCCCGCCCGATGACCGATTACGAGCGCGGAGTATACCGAAATTTGGTATCCTCGATGCAGTTTGGACTTTTGGTTTGCTAAATCCGCTCGCGATTGCAAACGAACCTCACTTGATTACAAACTCGCCCGCCTGAACATTGACGACATGATTGAACTTTTTTTCTGGCCTACTCCTAACGGCATGAAACCGTTGATCTTTCTTTATGAAACCGGGCTTAAGTATGGACTGACGCCGGTTGATATCAATCGGGGAGAGCAGTTCACCCAGCGCTTTCTGAAGATCGCGCCCAATGGCCGTATCCCTGCTATCGTAGATAGCGTTCCTGCGGGCGGGGGTTCGCCGGTGTCCGTTTTTGAATCCGGCGCCATCCTGATCTATCTTGCCGAAAAGGTCGGCGCATTGCTTCCACAGTCCTTGAGAGCGCGGACCGAGGTACTCGAATGGATGATGTGGCAAATGGCTGGACTGGGGCCCATGCTTGGGCAGAACCATCACTTCAACGTTTATGCGCCCGAGAAGGTCCCCTACGCCATTCGACGGTATAACGACGAAGCCTCCCGCCTGTACGCCGTTTTGGATCAGCGTCTTGCCGAGCGCGAATTCATTTGCACTGATTACACTATCAGCGATATCGCTTGTTACCCCTGGGTTGACCGGCATGAGCGCCATCAGATCAACTTGGATGACTTTCCCAACGTCAGGCGCTGGTTTAACGGGATAAGCGAACGCCCCGCGGTGATTGAGGCTTACCGTGAGGCCAAAACAGTGAATGTTGGGGCGCCCGTCACGAAAGCCTCGCACAACGTACTTTTTGGGCAGACTGCCGAGACCGTGCGAAAGGTGGCCACAAAAATTCGGAAGTGATCGACAGCCAGCGTTCCGGTCCGGGATAGCGGAGCCCGGCTCGTCTAAATTTTTAAGTCGGCGAGATTCTTGGGCAATGTCATTTGGACACAGAGTCCCGGATGGTTGTCTCGTAGGGTAAGTGTTCCGTTGTGTAAGTGAATGACCGCCCGCACCAGGCTCAAGCCCAACCCATTTCCGGGAGTAGAGCGACTGACATCTGCGCGATAGAACCGCTGAAAAACTTTCTCCCTTTCGGTTGATGCAATCCCAGGGCCGCGGTCACAGACGCTGACACTGCCGCCGTATGCCTCGGCCGTAACGGCCAGGTCGATATTGCCCCCCTCCGGCGTGTACTTGACGGCGTTATCCACAAGATTGGCGAGAGCCTGAAACAGCATGTCCCTATCTGCCAAAATTGAAACTGGCGATTGCACGTTTACCGATAGGTGTTGATGCTTCTCGTCAGACAGAGGTTCGTATAATTCCGCGACGTCGTACACCAGATCGGGCAATGAAAGGGGTTGCTTGATGGTTCTGGCGGATTCAGACTCAAGTCGCGCGATGCGGAGCAGCGCGTTAAAGAGGTTTAGTAGTCGATCGGCTTCATTAAGCGCAGCCTGCAGTTCCTGCGAGTTGCTTCCATCAGATGATTCCCGGGACACTAAGGATTCTAGTTTCTGGCGAAGATGAAACAGCGGTGTTTTCAGATCATGGGCGATGTTGTCACTCACCTGACGGATTCCATCCATGAGTTCTTGAATCTGATCAAGCATCTGGTTGAGATTCGCGGACAAGCGATCAAACTCGTCCTGGCGTGAACTTACGGGAACGCGCCGCTCCAGTTCACCAGCAATAATTCGTTGGCTGGTCTCGTTTATGACCTCGAGTCTTGCCAGCATTTTTCGGCTGATGAAGAAGCCTCCGGCGAGACCTAACAGGACAGTAAGGACGACGCCCCAACCGAGTGCCGTGATCATGCCTCGCTGGGCGGATTTCAACTCATGAATGTCCTGACCCACCAGCAGCCGGAAGCCGCCGGTCAGCTGGAAGTGTCGTGCCCGGGCCAGATGCAAGTCCGGATCATCCCTGTCGCTGGTATCCAGATTGAAGTTAAACCATCCATCTTCTGGAGAAACCTTGGGCCAACGACTGATATTACCCACGATCGGTCTCCCCAGAGGATCTGACAGCAGATACAGTGATGAGCCAGTCGGTTGTTGACGAGTGATGCGGTCGAGAATAAGTCGACGCAGGCCGGGGACACCGCGGTTTTCATACCGCTCGGCCAATGTCTGAATTTCGGTGCGGATCGCGGCATCCGACTGGGAGGCCATGTAGCGTACGCTGGACCAGTAGACAAAACTAAAAAGGAGAAGCACTGAGACGGTGAAGAGCATGACGTACAGCAAGGCCAGCCGAAAAGTTGAGCTGGCGAGAAAACTATTCTGGTTCACGTAGCATGTACCCGGCGCCGCGCACCGTGTGCAGTAAAGGTTCATCAAAGTCGCGGTCAATTTTTGCCCGCAACCGGCTCACGTGAACGTCAATAACATTTGTCTGGGGATCAAAATGATAATCCCAGACATTTTCCAGGAGCATCGTTCGGGTAACCACCTGCCCGCTGTGACGCATCAGGTATTCGAGCAGTCGGAATTCCCGCGGTTGCAGGAGAATGAGCTGATCGGCCCGCTGCACTTTTCGTGCGAGAACATCCATCTTCAGGTCGGCAACCGTCAGCTGAGTGGCGACACTACCCTTATTCGGTCGCCGACCGAGCGCCTCTACCCGCGCAAGCAATTCCTCGAAAGCAAAGGGCTTGGGCAGGTAGTCGTCTCCGCCTGCGCGAAGACCCACCACACGGTCTTCGAGGTCTCCGAGCGCGCTGAGGATTAGGACGGGAACCGGGTTATCCTGTTCGCGCAGGGATTGCACAATGGATAAGCCGTCCATCGATGGCAGCATTCGATCGACGATGAGGACATCATAGTCCTCATCAGACGCCATCGACAGGCCGTCTGCCCCGTTATCCGCGACGGCAGTGACGTGCCCCTCCTCGCGTAGACCGCGAGTGACATAGCGGGAGGTCTCAGGATCGTCCTCTATCAGAAGAATGCGCACGAAGATGATTCTACCGGTTGGTAAATTGGGGGTACAAAAAAAGGTTCAGCCGGGGCAAAGAGACCCGGCTGAACAATGGCTACCTGGAATCAGCCTGTCTTTAGGGCAACATATCGCTGGTTACCCTCGCGTTGGACCAACAGCAGGACCGGCTTCTTCGCGGGCTTCAGTTTCTTGACCTGACCGACGACGTCCTGAGGTGTGCTCACGGGGACGCTACCGACCTTGAGGATGATGTCGCCCGCCCTGAGCCCCTGACGGGCCGCGGGACTCGCCGGCATGACCTCTTGGATCAAGACGCCATCTCCATCGTAGCGGAGTACGTCACGGGCTTTGTCGTCCAGGAGCGACAGGCGGAGCCCAAGGCGCCCCGTGTTTGGGTTGGGTGCAGACGGCTTCATGGCCTGTTGGGATTCAGGGATGGGTTTGAGGATGGCATCAATCTCGAGTGTTTCTCCATTCCGAAGAACACTGACCGTAACTTTTTCCTCTGCTGGAGTTTTGGCAACCATGCGGGGAAGCTGCCGCGTGTTCTTTACCTGTCTTCCATTAAGTCCGATGATGACGTCGCCGGTCCGCAGGTCGCTCTGGGCGGCTGGACTGTCCGGCGTGATCCTGGAAATGAGTGCGCCATGCGCATCATCGAGAGACAGGCTCTCAGCGATCTCGGGAGTTACCGGCTGAATCTCGACGCCCAACCAGGCGCGTGCGACATGACCGTCTTCACGCAGCTGCTCGACAACGCCTTGTGCAACCGATGCCGGGATAGCAAAGCCAATACCGACACTGCCACCGTTCGGAGAGAAGATCGCGGTATTGATGCCAATGACTTGGCCCATGTCATTGAAAAGCGGTCCACCCGAGTTACCCCGATTGATCGAGGCGTCGATCTGAATGTAATCCACGTAGGGTCCGTTGTTGATATCACGTCCCCGCGCGGAAACAATTCCCGAGGTTGTGGTCCCGCCAAGGCCAAAGGGATTCCCGATCGCGATGACCCAGTCTCCAACGCGGGCATGGTCGGAGTCGCCGAAACTGACATAGGGTAACGGGGCTTCCGTCTCAACCTCAAGCAATGCGAGATCCGTTCTTCGATCTACCCCTCGAACGATCGCCGGCAAGACTTCTCCGCTATCGAGAGTGACCTCGATCTCATCAGCACCACGGATCACATGATGGTTGGTCACGACCAAACCGTCTGCATCAACGATGAATCCCGAACCCAGTGAACGACTGTCCATCGGTCCCCTTGGCGCCTGGGGAAAAGACTCACCGAAGAAGCGCTCCATGAATCGGTGCATCTCGGGAGGCCCGTCAAACTGGCGCTGTCCTGGTCTTTGGTATTGCTGGGACCCGCCGTGATTCGTGTATCGGTCCTGGAGCGACGCAGGTTGAACCGTTCGGGTGGAGATGTTGACGACGGCTGGGCGAACTGTCTCGACAAGATCAGCAAAACCGTTAGCAGGCCGGATGATCTCGGCGTCAGCGGCTTGTGGAATGGCGGTGACAGCGGTGCCGGCGTAGAGTATCGCACTGATCGCTGTGGCGCCGGCAATGGCCGCAACAGCAACTCTAGGGCCAAAACGCCGTAGGCTTGCAGCAGGTAGATTCATGAGTGTCCTCGTAATAAATGGTTGGTATACAAGCACCACCTTAGGACACCACACGTTACCGGGAGGTAACCGTCAGATTACCGTTTGTTAACGAAACCCGACTTGGGGTATTTGCAGCTTACTTCAGGATGCGATCGAGCACCTTCTCGTACACGTTTGACAGAGCATCGAGATCATCCGCATCAACAACTTCGTCCACTTGATGGATAGTCCGGTTGAGTGGCCCCAGTTCAACCACCTGAGCCCCGATAGGTGCAATAAAACGCCCATCTGAGGTTCCACCATCGGTTGAAAGGCCGGGCGAATGGCCGGTAATCTCCTTCACGCTGTCTTCAACTGCAGACAGTAACGTGCCCGGCAAAGTCTGGTAGGGCAGTCCCAAAGGACACCAGTCGATCTCAAAAAACTCTGCATGACGACTGCAGGCAGATTCGATTTTCTCCTTGAGGGATGACGCCGAGCTGTCGGGACAGAAGCGAAGGTTGAACTGGGCTCGGGCGTCGCCAGGGACTACGTTTGTTGCCCCGGTGCCCGCCTCAATGTTTGAAACCTGAAAGGTCGTGGCAGGGAAGTATTCGTTCCCGTCATCCCAGTGGGTTGCGCACAGGTCGCCCACGATGCTACTCAACCGGTGAATGGGATTATCCGCAAGGTGGGGATAGGCAACATGCCCTTGAATACCGCGGACGGTCAATGTTCCTCCGAGGGAGCCGCGCCGGCCATTTTTGACGGTATCACCGAGTCGCTCCGCGCTGGTGGGTTCGCCCACCAGACAATAGTCGATCACTTCATTTCGGGCCTTTAGGGTGTCTATTACCCGGACCGTGCCGTCGACAGCCGGCCCCTCCTCGTCACTGGTCAATAGCAGTGCGATGGAGCCCGGATGGTTCGGGCGCGCCTGGACAAAGCGTTGGCAAGCGGTCACCATCGCCGCGAGACTGCCTTTCATATCGGCAGCGCCTCGGCCATGAAGCATACCGTCAACGATATCACCCGAGAATGGGGAATAAGACCAGTTCTCTTCAGGCCCCGTTGGAACAACATCCGTATGTCCCGCAAAAACAAATAAAGGGGCGTTTGTCCCACGCTTTATCCAAAGATTTTGGACATCGCCAAACTGCATAAATTCGGGCACAAATCCATAAGGCTCAAGTGCATCACTGAGCAAGCGCTGACAGCCTTTATCATCAGGAGTAACAGAGGGTCTCCGAATTAGAGCCTGTGCAAGCGCCAGCGTTTCTGAGATTTCACTCACCAGATTTTCCTTGATGTGAGACTGATACACGGTTCACGTGGCCAATCGTTCTCAATCAAAGGTTTGACACCTACTCGGTCACAATCGTAAGAGGTATAGCTGAATAATTCCCATCTGGCAGGCGACGGGGCATAGCATAACTCGGTGTAGTGATTAGGCCGTAAAGTCCTGCATCTCGACTGGCAACGAGGGCTGGACTGCAGAGTTCCCACTCATTCGCGATCTCATTACATCGTCGAGCCTGGGCACCCATCAAGGATGTTACGCCCCAATAAATGTATTCAGTGACCTGACAATTGTAATCACAGCTGGGGTCTTCATAGTGATACCAAGATCCGTCGGGGTAATTGGCAACGGGTTGCCCGCCTCCTTGATAGCCTCCTCGAGCCTTGTCCATAAAACTTGCGACGGTAGACCCTTTCTTCTCTCCCCAAACACCAGGATAAGCGTAGGAATATCCTTGTGTTGTTACAACATGCAGGATTTCCTCAAACGCTGCATTAGGCCCTGGAAGCGAACCCGGATTAGTCTCATTCGTGAATAAGTCTTGGCAACCCGGTCGCGCGCCACCTGCACCCGGGCAAGACATCTCCAGGCAGGCTTTTCGATTTTTCATGGTGTTAATCAGGAGAGCATTATCGGCAACACCGTTTTCATCTTGATCTAGGTATTCAGCCATGACGCGCGCGGCGTAGAGAAGTTTCTCATCACTGACACAGGCTTTTCCAGCGACATTGACACCAAAAACATCAATACTTTTTGCAAAGGTGCCGCTACTGATACCTGAGTCACTGTCTCCACCCCCGCCTCCACATCCTGAAAGCAATAGTGCGCCCAGTGCTAGAAAAGTGAGGGTTTTCATTACACTCTCTCCTTTGTCATTGTCGATCCAACCCACCGGGGCTGCCCGTTTTTGTCAGGCCCGGTCAGGCGCTGTGGTAGCTGGGTTGTGGCTTTGCAGGTGTCTGAGCCAGCGTTTTTCCCAGAGACGAAAGACCTTGCTGATCAGGAATACCAGCACCATATAAAACAGCATAGCGGTGATAAATCCCTCGTAGGCCAGGTAATAGCGTCCGTTCAACCAACGGCCGACGCCGAGTATATCCTGAAGCGTAATCGTGCTGAGCACGACGGAACTGTGCAGCATGAAGATCACTTCGTTTGAATATGCGGGGAGTGCACGCCGGAATGCGCTAGGCAACACGATTCTTCGCATCGCCTTAGCCGGCGACATGCCGCAGGCACGTGCGGCCTCAACTTCCCCTTTGGCTGTGTTCTCAATTGCACCGCGCAGAAACTCTGTTGTATAGGCGGCCGTATTGAGACTGAAGGTAATGAGTGCGCACCACCAGGGACTGGAAAGAATCGGATCCCAAAGAAAACTTTCCCGAACGAAGTCAAATTGGGCGAGGCCGTAATAGACAAGGTAGGTCTGGACCAGCAGGGGCGTTCCACGGAAGAAATACGTAAAACCAAATATCGGCGCGTTCAGCCATCGGTGGTGGTAGGCACGTGCGATCGCGAGCGGAATGGCCATGACACCGCCAATCAGCAGCGCGAGAACGGTGATCTCTATTGTCAGCAGGGCGCCATAGAAAAACTTGTCGATGTGGTCGGCAATGAGCATGAAATCCAGTGGCGACTGGTTCTCACTCACATAGACCAGGTACTCAAAGACTGTGCGGTCGGTTTCGGCCATGTCGTTATGCCCTGTCCACGCCCACGTTGTAGCGCCGGTCCAGCCATCGAAGACCCACATCCGAACAGGCCGTCAGGACAAGATAAATGATCAGGACCGCGAACATGAAGCTGAAGGGTTCCCGCACCGACCGCCCAGCCGTAGACGCGTTCCACACCAGGTCGTGCAGACCAATTATCGAAACCAGAGCGGTGGCCTTGATGAGAACTAACCAGTTGTTGGTAAACGAGGGCAGAGCGTGGCGGACCATCTGAGGCCAGGTGATCCGCCGGAAAATCAGAAACGGTGTCATGCCGCAGGCAACACCAGCCTCGATCTGACCCCGCGGAATCGCCAGAATAGCGCCACGGAAAGTTTCCGTCATGTAGGCGCCAAAGACAAAGCCGATCGACCACACACCGGCAATGAACTGGTTGATTTCTACGTAGTCCCACCAGCCGGTCAGGCTGCCGAGATCATTGGCTATCTGCTGACCTCCGTAAAAGAGCAGCATCATCAGCACCAGATCCGGCACGCCGCGTACCAGCGTCGTGTACGCGCCGGCAATCTTCTGCGAGATCGGGTTGGCGGCCAGTTTCGCAGTTGCACCCACAAGGCCCAGGACGACGGAAAAAGCGAGGGAGGCGAGAGCGAGCTGCACGGTAACCGCGGTTCCGGCAAGCAGCAGGTTTCGATATTCCCAGACGGAATCCATCGGCGGGTCAGAAAAGGAACGGGCCCACTAGGGGCCCGTTCAGATCAAACAGAATGCAACGAGACAGCTTAGTTGCCGTAGATATCGACAGCAAAGTATTGATCATTCATGGCCTTGTAGGAACCATCAGCGCGGATATCGAGAATGACCTGGCTGAGCGCATCACGCAATTCGGAATCCTCCTTGCGTACGGCGAAACCGGCGCCGACACCTTGGCACTCGATGTCATCGATGGCATCACCCAGAAAATCAAAGTCTTTACCGGCATCAAGCGCAAGGAACCCTTCATAGGCCTGCAGTGAGTCGGAAAGCTGCGCATCCAGACGCCCGGCGGCGAGATCCTGCCAGACTTCTTCCTGTGTTCCGTACAGAACCAGTTCAGCGCCCGGGTATAGCTTTTCGGCCGAACATTGGTGCGTGGTAGCGCGTTGCACACCCAGTCGCTTGCCGTCGAGTCCCGCAGCGGTACCGGCAAACCCGGCATCTTTCTTTGCAACCAGTTTGGCAGGCGTGTTGTAGTACTTCACCGTGAAGTCGATCTTTTTCTTGCGTTCTTCTGTGATCGACATAGAAGCGATAATCGTATCGAATTTCCTGGCCAGCAGGGCAGGAATCATGCCGTCCCACTCTTGTTCGACCAACACACATTCACGATTTAGTCGTTTGCAGACCTCCATCGCCATGTCGATATCAAAGCCCTTGAGCGAGCCATCGGCCTCTTTCCAGGAAAACGGCGGGTAGGCGCCTTCAACGCCAACACGCAGCGCGTCGCCAGCCGTTGCGGTTCCAGTGACCAGAGCGAGCAGGCCGGCGAGGCCTAGCATCGTCAGTTTC
>JABJIU010000091.1 GCA_018661145.1 Pseudomonadota bacterium
ATAACGTGGTTATCTCCCGAATTCAGAAAGAACTGATGCATGAGACTCGGATTCTTCTGGAGCAGGCCATACTCTGGCTACTGCGTTACCGGCCGCGACCTATCGATATTGCCTCTGCCGTCAGTGAGTTCCGTGATGCTATCGATCAACTGCGGCGTGGTTTCCCCCGGGTCCTTGCCGCATCTAACCGCCTGGTTCAGAAACGCCGGGTGCGCCGTTACCTAAATGCTGAGGTCCCGCCAGCCATCGCCAACCATGTAGCTGAACTTGCCGGTCTGGCGAGAGCCCTGGATATTGTTGACGTCGCGGGCAAAGGCCCCTTCGGGATTGCCCAAGTAGCTACTGTCTACTTTGATATCGGTGACCGGCTGGCGCTGCACTGGCTTTCGGATCGGATCCGTGACCTGCCAGCTGATAACCACTGGCACGCCCTTGCCCGCACAACTTTGCGGTCAGACCTGCATCTGACGCAACGCATGATCAGTGCGATCATCCTAGATACCCAGACCGGGCGCGGCAAGTCTGCTGTACGCCAGTGGGTACATCAGCACCATGGAGATGCCGAGCGGCTGGCTCAGATGATTGATGATCTGCAAAAATCAAACAGTCCAGATTTCGCCATGCTGTCCGTAGTTGTCAGTGAGGCTGCGCAACTCAGCTCACTTCGGGAATCCGGCCACCCCGAACCCGAATAATCTTTGCCGTTATAGGATTACCCTGAACCGTTAACGGCCCCTCCCGTCTTTACCGGAAAAGACATACACTTCGTTATCAACGACTATCAACCGACATCGCCTATGCGTACCTCCCAATTTTTTCTTGCCACTTTGAAAGAAGTTCCTGCTGATGCGGAAATTGTCAGTCACCAACTGATGTTGCGGGCTGGCCTGATCCGCCAGGTTGCGGCTGGTGTCTACAACTGGCTGCCGCTCGGGCATCGGGTGCTCTCTAAAGTCAGCCAAGTCGTGCGTGAGGAAATGAATCGTGCCGGTGCACAGGAGGTATTGCTCCCAGCGGTCCAGCCGGCAGAACTCTGGCAACAATCCGGTCGCTGGGATGATTACGGACCAGAACTACTTCGCTTTGCGGATCGCCATGAGCGCGACTTTTGTTTCGGGCCAACACACGAGGAAGTCATCACGACGCTGGCCCGGGCGGAAATTCGGAGTTACCGGCAACTGCCCGTGAACCTGTATCAGATCCAGACCAAGTTCCGGGACGAGATCCGGCCGCGTTTTGGAGTGATGCGATCGCGCGAGTTCATCATGAAAGATGCCTACTCGTTTGATCGCGATAGTGAAGGCATGTCGCAAAGTTACCAGACAATGTACGACGCCTATGTGCGTATCTTCGAACGGCTGGGTCTGCAGGCGCAGGCCGTGGAGGCTGACAGTGGAACTATCGGAGGCAATTTCTCCCATGAATTCCACGTCTTGGCAGAATCTGGCGAAGATGCTATTGCGTTCTGCTCAACCTGCAACTATGCGGCCAATGTGGAAAAAGTAGATTTAACGCCGGCATCTCCTTCTCGCCCCGACGCGACCGAGACGATGTCAGAGATTGCCACCCCTAATGTTCACACCATAGCGGACCTGTGCAATTGTTTGAACATCGCCTCCTCGCAGACTCTCAAAACGCTGATTGTCCAGGGCAGCGAGGATACGCCCATCGCCTTGGTCCTGCGGGGCGATCACAGCCTTAACAAGGTCAAAGCCGAGATGCTGGCTGAAGTGGCCAACCCACTGCGCATGGCAAGTGCCAAAGAGGTTGAGGAAGCTACCGGAGTAGCACCGGGCTCCGTTGGGCCAGTAGGACTGAATATACCCGTCATCGTCGATCATGGCGCAGCAGGCGTGGCAGATTTCGTCTGTGGAGCCAACCGTGAGGGCTTTCATCTTAAGAGTGTCAACTGGGGTCGGGATCTCGCTGAACCAAGAACACATGACCTGCGGCAGGCCGTCGAGGGGGATCCTTGCCCAACCGACCCCTCGCAGCCTATCCAGGTTCGTCGAGGGATTGAAGTCGGTCATGTTTTTCAGCTCGGAACCAAATACAGCGAGGCACTCGATGGGAACTTTCTTGATGCCGAAGGCCGCAGCCAGCCTTTCCATATGGGATGCTATGGCATCGGCATCACTCGCATCGTAGCCGCCGCCATCGAGCAGAGTCACGATGACAACGGCATTATCTGGCCGGCGCCACTGGCGCCTTTTGATGTCTGCATCGTGCCGATCGGCCTCAAGAAGTCACAGCAGGTTGCTGATGCTGTTGAGGCACTCTATGCGGATCTGACTGACGCGGGATTTTCGGTGCTGCTCGATGACCGGAATGAGCGACCGGGCGTGATGTTTTCGGAAATGGACCTGATCGGTATCCCGCACCGCATTGTGATCGGCGAACGCGGCCTCAGCAAGGGTATCGTCGAATACCGCGACCGGGCCAGCGGGGAGTCTGCCGATTACCCGCTCGACGCCTTTGTAACCACCCTGAAGACCATTAGCTCTCTGGCGCCCAACACCACCTGAGACCTTGTTCAAGTCTTTTAAAACACTTTTACAATACAGGGAGTTCCCGGCCGGATAAGGTCTTCGCTTTCGAACTGCACTTTGAGGAGGTAACGTCGTTCCCCGTCTGCCCCTGTAATCGGTTCCAGACCGATATAGCTGCGCATCACATCAAAGACCCGCTCTCCCATATGTACCTGTATGGCGCGATCTGCTGACAGTTTTTCTACAGCAGTAACATCAATTCGCGCCTTTGCGAGATATCGACCCCTTTCGACCAGGACCATCAGGGCCGGCGTATCCGCTTCATGGTTTACGAACTGACCGGGCATGAAGTCTGAATCCACCACCCACCCATCGAAGGGCGCCGTTAAGGTTGCAAGTTCCAGAAGGTGTTGCATCCTCTGATGCTCCAGTTCCGCGTCGTTGAGCGCAAATTCCGTTCGCGACAGTTCCAGTTCTGCCTGCTCCAGTTGCACCGCAGAGAGCGACCCTTCGTCATAAAGCGTCTGCTCACGCTCAACGACCGCAAGCTGTCTTTCCATTTCGGCCTCGCTGATCGCTGCAGTGTTTGAGGCCTTGCGCAATGAAATCTCCAGAAGTACGGTGTCGAGCTTAGCCAGCACCGAGCCCGATGGCACCGCCTCTCCGGGTTGTGCCTCAACCGCCTTTACCTGGCCTGACATTCCGAAGCCAATCGTCACGCGGCGGTTCCAGTCCACTGTGGCATCGAAGGTCTCGCCATAGAGAGTCCCCGAGCCGGCTGAAGCCAGTACCATCAGAATGATGCGTGAAAGAGTTTTCATAGGATCTACTTTTCCTCCAACAGGGCTATTGGCCGGGCGAGCAATGCATCCATCTGAGCCCAGAGTAGAGCCTGCTCAAAATCCACCCGGGTGACTTCCAGAAGCGCTTCTGCGGCCGCGGCCTGGGCATCGCCCAGATCGGAACGCATCTCCATCTCATACATTGCCCGACTTCGATCCTGGTAATAGCCGCGATATGTCTCATCAGCCTCTGCCGCCACGGCAGCCGCCCGATTCACCAGGAGATTGCTGATGAGAGTCATGACATCCTCACGAACTAAATATTCTGCGGCAAGCAGTTCAGCCTGTTCTTGTACCAATGCATTTTCTGCGAGCGCCACTTCAGAATCGCGCGTTCGGGTCCCGTTGAAAAGGGGCATCATGAACTTGAGATTCAACCGATAGCGATCACGGCTAGAAAAGGAACTGTCGTGATATTCCCTCGCCTCGAAGTCGGCACTCAAAACGGGCGAGTTCAGTTTTTCCGCCACCTCAACCTTCGCCTGTGCTGAGGCGACACTGGCACGATGCGTATTGAGAATGGAAGAGTTCACTATTACCTGCTCGACAACATCGTTGTACTCCGGAATCTCCCGTACCTGGTACGCTGACAGATCAGGCATCAGCAGTTCGCTGGAAAGTTCCCCTGGTCGGCCCAGCCTCAGTGCCAGCGCGTGACGTCGCTGCCGGCGTTCCAGATCGGCGCGATGACGTGCAACATATACCTTTCGGTAAGCCGCCTCCTGTTCAGCTACCTCAAGGTCTGAATACTGTTCGAAGCGGTCACGCCTTTCTGCCATTCGTGTGTAACGAAAATAATCTATCGCCAGCCGTTCATTAAGCGCCTGGTAGGCATGGTCTGCAAGAATTACAGCAAAGAAACTGCGCATGATGTTCAGCATATGTCGATCACGCCGGGTGACAAAATGTGCCTCGTTTGCAGCGACATCTGATCTGGCGGCCTCTTTCCTGCTCTCGGTTCGACCGAAATCAGTCAGGCGTTTTTTGACCACCAGCCCGTAACGGCTGTCGTCGTTAAAGTTCACATCATCCGACGCAGCACGGCTCGAAAGTCTTGGCTGTAACTCGACGAAAGCATCAAACCCATAACTGGAATCCACCTTTCCGAGGTTAATCTTGGCGGCGTTCACCCCAGATTCGGCCATCATGATCTCGGGATGTGCCGTTGCCCCCAGACGCAATGCGTCGGTCAGTCTCAGCGGCTCGGGTAAAGGCGGCTTTGCACTATCGCTTTGGCTGGATACCGACAAGGGCCACAACAGAGCAGCGATGCCGATGGACCGAAGCAGTTTCCGGTCAGCGAGTTTCATGGTTTGGAGGCAGTTGTGCGGCGCACAGAGATGATGTCCCGATCAGGACGATGCCGCCTTGCGCTTACGCTTATAACTTGAAAAACGCTCATGCTTGAAATGGGCATTCACCACGTACTCGCCAAGCCAGAGAAACTCCTGCGAATCACGAGTGGTGCCGGTATAGCGGACCAGCAACTGACCCTCGGTATCGAAGAACAGGAACACGGGAGTGGCCCGCACGCGATTATGGGTCAGTGCAAATTCCGTCTCCGAGACCTCTATCCCGTCAAAACCGGTAACCACCGCGTCGCCATCCGTGTTCAGTCCAATCAGCCGGAAATGCTGCCGAAAATAATCCTGAACTTCCGCCTGATTGAGCACAGTGTCCTTCATCCGCTCACACCACGGGCAGTCGTCGGTCTCAAACATCACCAGAACGCCAGTCTTGCCTTCATCCTGCGCAATTTCCGCTTCCTCGCTGAGATCGTTAAAACTATCCTGAAAAAAGTATTCCGAGGGATTTCGAGTCTCGCTGACGCCTAACAAGGGAGTCAGCATCAGCAGCAGACCCATCAAAGTAATCGATATTGTGTGCGAGATTTTCATCAGCAGGTGTCCTGACAAATAGATAAATAGAATCTACTTCTGGAATCTTAAAATACATTCATCATGGAGAAAACCTCTAAGACTCTGGGATCCGTGATCCACTGAGCGCCACACACATGGCGCCCTACCCCGAGACCGACTTCTGCCCTACCGGTTGTGCCGCTCAACGGGAGATTTCTTGATCACCGGTGCAACCCGGGGCAGAGATTCAGCGGCTTTGGGAGCAGCACCCATCTCCGCGGCGATGCAGGCCCCAAACAGCGTCACCAACCATGAAAGGTAGATCCAGAGCAAAAATACCGGGATGCTCCACATCGCACCATAAATAATCTGATAGGTGTCGAAATTTTCGATAAAGATCACAAAACCAAACTTCGTCATCTCAAAGAGCGCAATCGCCACCATGGCCCCGCCCAACGCAGACTTAGGCCTTACCGTACCGCTCGGCACAATCAGGTACATCAGAAAGAATCCCAACCCCTGCAAGAACATTGGGAGTACCTGTAGCACTACCGTATCCAAACCCGGTGTCGCAGGAATCCACCTGCTTAACACCGTCGAACCCAGATAGGTCGTGAGTGCGAGGCTGGTAACCATTAGTACGGGACCTAAGGTCAGCATCGCCCAGTACAACAACAGACGTTGGGATAGTGTGCGGCCCTTCTGGATATTCCAGATATCGTTGAAAGCATCTTCAATGGTTGAGAGCAACAACAGTGCTGTCACCAGCAACGCGGCGAGACCCAGTCCGGTCAGCGTGCCTGCCTGCCCAGCAAATTCCTGCAGGTAGGTTTTGACCGCATCCCCTGTAGCAGGAACCAGATTGCTGTAAAGAAAGGTCTCTATCTCGTCTCGCCATTCGAAGAAGAAAGGAAACATCGACAGGATCGCAAAAACAACAGTCAGCAGAGGCACCAAAGCAAGGACAGTGGTAAATGCCAGGGCCGATGCAACACCTGGCAGGCGAGACCTTTTTACCCGGGTTGCGATGCGCTTTATCATCTGCTGGTTCGCTGATGTCGACGTGCTCGAAGTGTTCATGGTCCCCATACCCAGTGCAACTGGAAATGTGTTCCCCCTATCATGACGTCAGAACTTGACAAAAAAAAGGCCCCGCATTGCGGGGCCTTTTTTAGAGTCTGTCGCGCGATCAGTTATATGACGGTGCAGCATTCGCCTGCTCAGCAGCCTGAGCAACGCCGAGTTGAGCCGCCTCAGAAACCCGCTGGGCGAGTCGGTACGCCTCAGGCGCATCACCCTCATCAAGTTTCTTCTGTGCAACCTTGAGCGCTTTAGTCAACGGTACCGCTTTACCCCCGGTTGCAGAATCCAGTATGCGCCATACCCCGCTCGCGGCGTTGGCGGCTTTTACATCATCGCCGGCCTGCGCAATCATGGTCGCGGCCTGCTCTGCCGTGGCATTGCTCGCATCTGCTGCACCCGTTGCCTGCAAGTATCTCAGGTCACTTCCTTCAACTACGCCCAAGGCCCAAGCACCGCGACTCCTGGCATGGTCGATCGCCTCCTGGATCTGGAAATCGCTGAGGTCACGCTCGATCTGAATCATCTGTCCGGGGTAGATCAGATCAGCATCTGTGATATCCGGCCGATTGCGTTTGAAAAGGAGTGGCCACTGATACGGGTCACCGTATACCTTTGGCTGAGACGAGATTCCCCACAGATGATCACCCGCCTGGACCACGTAGGCAGAGATCGCGGGGACCGGAGCCTCATCCTTACAGACGAATGAATCCGGGTAGCGGGCACACCAGTCTTCCGTAGAGGTCTGGCCTGCCGCAACCTCTTCCTTGCAAACGAAGGAGTCTGGATATCTCGCACACCAGTCCTCCGAGGTCGTTGCCTTGTCTGCGACCTCTTCATCCTTACAGACGAATGAATCCGGGTAGCGGGCACACCAGTCATCGGAAGTCGTTGCCTTCGCTGATGCATCCTCGCATTCAAAAGAGTCCGGATAGCGGTCACACCAATCATCGGGTTTATCGACAGCCGCCACCACCGCAGGTGCCATCGCGACTGCCGGTGCAGGTGCGGCGGCAGTGGCCGACCCCGCTTCGGTTTCGTTAGGTTTGGCGGTAACACATCCCGCAGTTACCGCGGCTATCGAGACCAATGTCAGCAAGGTTCGGATGGGGGTTGCGTTCATTCTCATCGGGTCGCTCTCTGTGGAATGTTTGCGTATAAAATCACGCTGTTTCGCGGAAGTTTTTGCAATGCGGTATAACGAGAGCAATTTAACTATTACCCCCTGATCTGTCAAGAAATTCAAGGAAAACGCATGGTTATCAGGATATATCACAACCCCCGTTGTTCAAAGTCCCGAGCAACACTTGCCTTACTGGTGGAACGCGGGATCGAGCCTGAAATCGTCGAGTATCTCGACAACCCCCCGAACGCAAGCAGGCTGAAACAGATTCAAGCAGCACTGGATTGTCCGGCGATGGACATGGTTCGGACAAAAGAAGCGCCTTTTAAAGAAAACCATCTTGAATCTGCCACTGAGAACGAACTCATTGACGCCATCGCGCAGTTCCCGATCCTCCTGGAACGGCCCATTGTGGTCAACGGGAGCCGTGCCGCTATCGGTCGGCCCCCTGAAAACGTCCTCGAGATTCTGTAACCGTTCACATCGGCAGACCCGTTCCAATGACCGAGTTACTGGTGCTGTACTACAGCCGTTATGGCGCAGTTGAAGCCATGGCCCGTCTCATCTGCCAGGGAATTGAGAGCGTGCCAGAGTGCGCGGCGCGACTAAGAACTGTCCCGCCCGTCTCAGCAACCCACGAAAGTACCGCGTCCGACATCCCGTCTGAGGGGCCCCCATACGTCGAACAAAAAGACCTTGCAGAGTGCAATGGACTTGCCCTTGGGAGTCCCACCCGATTTGGTCAGATAGCAGCGCCCCTGGCCTATTTCCTTCAGCAAACAGGATCTGACTGGCTTGCCGGTACGCTTGCTGGCAAACCGGCTGGCGTCTTTACCTCTTCCTCGACTCAGCATGGTGGACAAGAATCCACATTGCTCTCGATGATGCTTCCGCTGATGCACCATGGCATGCTGATCTGCGGCCTGCCGTTCACTGAAGTGGCGCTGAACCGAACCGAGACCGGGGGCACACCCTACGGTGCGTGTCACGTCGCCGGTGGCGCCGATGACAGGCCAATCAGTCCGGATGAAGCTATCTTATGCCGGGCCCTCGGCGCGCGGCTCGCCACTACTGCTCGGACTCTAAAAACGGGCTAACTGTTCAACAGCCGTCCAGCGAGTTCCCGGACAAAAGGAACCGTTAATCGGCGCTGATGTGAAAAGGCCTCATCATCAATCTGATCCAACAGCGCAAACAAGGTCGAGGGGTCCCGGCGAACCCGGCGCAAGAGATAAGCAATCACGGCATCGGGCAACTCCAGCCCCCGGAGTCGCGCCCGCAACTGCATCGCTTCCGGCAACTGTTCTTCATTCAGAGGCTTAACCCGCCAGACACCCCCTGACGCAAGACGGGTGGCAAGATCAGCAAGGCCAAATCCTGCCTGCGAAGGTGGATAACTTCCCGCAACAAACAGGCTGCCGCCCGACGGAATCAAACGCTCGTACAGACCCAGCAAAGCCTCCTCCCAAAGCCGATCACCGCTCACCAAGTCGATATCGTCAAGACAGGTGATTCCAGGACCTTCCAGATCCGTGATCATTTCCGGACGGACCCCATCGAGCGACAAAGACACATAAGCAGGCGCATCAGGTGACTGCAAATGTGCTCTGCAGCAAGCCTGCAGCAGATGAGACTTGCCGACGCCTCTTGGTCCATGCAGATAAATCACCCCCACATCACTATTGCCTGCAGGGTCTTGCAACAAACTGATGATCTGCTGGTTATCGCCGATGAGAAAGTTCTCAAATGATGCCTGATCCTTCAGACGCAGTGGCAGCCGGATCTGATCAGCCCCAGACAATGCTCAGCCTCTCATCGGGACGGTTCAGAAGCATCGGTTGGTCGGATGACCCAGCAATACACATAATGAAATGCACTTGCGAGTGTTGTCGCGACAACCAGCCACAGTACCGCCTCGGTCAATAGGGCGAAAGAAAGAAAATCCAACCGCTCGACCATGATCAACACCACCAAAGAGATCTGCAAAAAGGTGTTCAGCTTGCTTACCGGGCTCGGCCGCATATGTACATCACCGTGAACCCACTGCAGCACCAGGACACCGCCGATAATCCCAAGGTCGCGAAATCCGATCAGCAGCAACAGCCAGAACGGGATATCACCCGCCAGGGCCAACATGACGTAAGTGCTGACGATAAGCATCTTGTCTGCGAGCGGATCGAGGATCGAGCCCAACCGGGTCACCGCATCAAATCGTTTTGCAATCCAGCCATCCAGGCCATCGGTGATACCGGCAATCAAAAAGACCGCCAGGGCCGCGCCATAGCGCCCGCTGTGCAAAAAGAGGATGAGGACAGGTACCGCACCAATCCGGAGAAGCGTGAGCATATTGGGAAGCTGATAGAGCAGCGGCATGCGGGACATAAAACGGAATCCAGGCTCAGTCAAGGTTGCAACCTGGGGGACTCAACAATTCAGCCCCCTCTCGCGGCCGTACATACGATACCATAACTGCCTGACTCACCCTTTGCGTTTTCCTGTGCCCCCCTCAAGCGATCCCCCTCTCAGTTACCGTGACGCAGGCGTCGATATCGACGCTGGTGATGATCTGGTGGAACGTATCAAGCCTCTGGTGCGACGAACCCAACGGCCTGAATGCCTGGGCACTATCGGGGGCTTTGGTGGACTCTTCGAACTGCCCGCCGGACAGTACCAGCGGCCGGTGCTGGTCTCGGGCACAGACGGCGTGGGCACCAAACTCAAACTGGCCATCGCGCTCGGTCGCCACGACACGATCGGCATCGACCTCGTCGCAATGTGTGTCAACGATGTTCTCGTGGTGGGTGCCGAGCCACTCTACTTTCTCGACTATTTCGCGACTGCCGCCCTTTCGCCCACCCAAGCAGAGTCAGTGATCTCAGGAATTGCGACAGGATGTGAGATGGCTGGGGCCGCGCTGATCGGAGGCGAAACTGCCGAGATGCCAGGAATGTATGCGGCGGGCGACTATGATTTGGCCGGATTCTGCGTGGGGATCGTTGAAAAAGACGAAATCATCGACGGCCAGCAGATTCGTGCTGGGGATCATGTTCTTGGCCTGGCGTCTAGCGGACTGCATTCAAACGGGTATTCGCTCGGTCGAGCCATCGTCGATCGTAGCGGTGCTTCGCTGAACACGCCTATCGCGGGTGCTACGCTAGGGGAGATTCTGCTGGAACCCACTCGGATTTACGTCCGAAGTATTCTCAATCTTCTACAAAAGTTTCCGGTGAGGGGAATCGCCCATATCACCGGGGGTGGATTGCCCGGCAATATTCCGCGTGTCCTGCCAGAGGGGCTTGAATGCCATATCGATCCAAAAGCCTGGGCCTGCCCCGAGGTATTTGATTGGCTGCAATCCGAAGGCAGCGTCAGCGATGCGGAAATGCGACGCACTTTCAACTGCGGCATCGGCCTTATCATCATCGTGACCCCAGAGGATGCGTCGCAAGCAACAAAGATGCTTGAAGAAAGTGGCGAGACGGTCTATCCCATCGGGGAAGTGCAAACCGGTCGTGCAGGTGTCATCTTCGAATAACGACGCCAAACCTTGCCGAATCGTGGTGCTGATCAGCGGCAACGGCAGCAACCTGCAGGCCATAATCGATCACTGTACCAACGGCAGTATTCGGGCTGAGGTGGTTGCTGTCATCAGTAATGTCGGATCAGCATTTGGCCTGACGCGCGCTCAGCAAGCAGGCATTAATGCGCATTGTCTTGACCATCGTGATTTCGCCAACCG
>JABJIU010000086.1 GCA_018661145.1 Pseudomonadota bacterium
AGAGCAGAAATTGAGGAAGGCATCCACCGTGTGCTTCACCATGGCCGCTATGTGATGGGCGAGGAGATCGGTCGGCTGGAGGCGCAGCTTGCAGAGATGTCGGGTGCAGCACATTGTGTCTGTGTATCGAGTGGTACCGACGCACTGTTGGCGGCCTTGATGGCGATCGAGATTAAACCCGGAGATGAGGTCATCACCTCCCCATTTACCTTTTTTGCCACCGCCGAGATGATCGCGCTTCTAGGGGGCGTCCCGATTTATGTGGATATTGATCCCGAAACCTTTAATCTGGATCCAGGCAGAATCGAGGCGGCGATTGGGTCACGGACCCGTGCAATTATCCCGGTCAGTCTCTATGGACAGTGCGCCGAGATGGACGCGATCAAGACCATTGCTCGACGCCATGCGCTTCCTGTCATTGAGGATGCTGCGCAGAGTTTTGGAGCAAGTTTTCACGACCGCCGTTCCTGTGCACTAAGTGATCTTGCCTGCACCAGTTTTTTCCCCGCCAAGCCTCTGGGGGCCTATGGCGATGGCGGGGCGTGCTTTACGCAGGATGCTTCTCTGGCAGATCGGCTACGGCAGATTCGGGATCACGGCCAGGAGAGTCGTTACCATCACACAGTTCTCGGCATCAACGGGCGCATGGACACTATTCAGGCGGCTATCCTGATTGCCAAGTTGAAGATATTCCCGGACGAAATCGCGGCCCGTCAGAGGGTAGCCGATCGCTATGCCGGACTACTCGCTGGTCTTGTAGATGAAGGATCCATAACACTACCGGTGGTCCGATCCCATAACACTTCTACCTGGGCGCAGTACACGATTCGCGTGGCGGACCGGGAGGAAATACGGCATCGCTTGGGGGAGCAGGGAATACCCAGTGCAGTCCATTATCCTGTGCCGCTATACGATCAGCCTGCGCTTGCGCAATCCGGGCAGAATTGCCCTGAGAGTGATCGTGCCGCAAGAGAGGTATTGAGTCTGCCGATGCATCCATATCTGGATGATGCGGCTCAGATCAAAGTAGCGCAGGCTTTGCGGGAAGCGCTTTCGTCCACTGCAGACAAGGTGTCTCAGCGAGATGTGGCCGGAGCTTGATTTGTGAAGATCGGCATTGTTGGCCTCGGCTATGTGGGTATCCAGCTTGCAGTTGGTCTCGGCCGCAAGCACCACGTGATCGGACTGGATCTTGATGCTCGGAAAGTTGCGAACTATCAGGCAGGTTATGACGCCACGGGAGAGGTTTCCAAGGACCAGTTACGTGCTGCTGATCGCCTTGAATTCACAACCCAGCCCTCGGGCCTTCAAGGTTGTGAGGTATTTATTGTCGCGGTGCCAACTCCAGTGGATTCGATGCGTAATCCGGATTTCGGTCCGCTGCTGAGCGCAAGTCGGACGGTCGGGAGTGTCATGGGTCCCGGGTCGACGGTGGTTTACGAATCAACCGTTTATCCAGGGGCAACTGAAGAAATCTGTGTGCCGGAACTCGAAAGCGTCTCGGGGCTAACCTGGAGGCAGGACTTCTGCGTGGGTTATTCACCGGAGCGAATTAATCCGGGAGATCCTGAGCATACGTTGGCAACGATTACCAAGGTGGTGTCGGCGGATAATGATCAGACGCTGGATATGCTTGCAAAGCTCTACGGTGAAGTGGTGCCTGCCGGCATTTATCGGGCGCCTAGTATCCAGGTCGCTGAGGCTGCAAAGGTGATTGAAAACACGCAGCGTGACCTCAATATTGCGCTGGTCAATGAACTGGCTGTGCTGTTTGATCAGTTAAGCATCAATACTCGTGATGTACTTGATGCTGCGCGCAGCAAGTGGAATTTTTTGCCGTTCAAACCAGGCCTTGTTGGTGGGCATTGTATTGGAGTTGACCCTTATTACCTCACGCATAGAGCTAAAATGGTCGGTTATGAGCCAGAGGTTATTCTTGCCGGTCGACGAATCAACGACAGCATGGCGCAATTTGTGGCGGGTAAGACCATGAAACTCATGACCAAGGAGGGGATTGTCGTATCGGAAGGGTCCGTGAACGTGCTCGGTGTAACCTTTAAAGAGAATTGTCCCGATACCCGAAACTCCCAGGTATTTTCTCTGATTGAGGCGTTGCAAGGATTCGGGCTCAAGGTTTCCGCGGTTGATCCTCG
>JABJIU010000020.1 GCA_018661145.1 Pseudomonadota bacterium
CCTGTAACCTACGGCTTAGAAGGCCGTTGCTCTATCCGGTTGAGCTACGGGCGCCGTACCGATCTGCAGAGTGACTGGTCGGGGCAGAGGGATTCGAACCCCCGACCCCCTGCTCCCAAAGCAGGTGCGCTACCAGGCTGCGCTATGCCCCGATGGCGGTCGGAAACGACCGCTCACGCGCGATTCTAGCGGATAACGCTCTGGCAGCGCAGTGATGCACCTTGTGGGCACATCGGTCACCCCTTAGCGCCGGGGCGATTTCGCGGTTGACACAGCGCCGCTAGCCGGCTTGATTTTCTTGAGTCCAACCCCATGTTTTCTGATGGTTAGAATTCCCCGCTCTCAACGATCTTTCATCCATTCACCTGTCAGGAGTATCGCCAGATGACGCAGACCGACGCCGCGCAGACACACAGCTTTCAGACTGAGGTGAAGCAGCTCCTGCAGCTGATGATCCACTCGCTCTACTCCAACAAGGAGGTCTTCCTGCGGGAATTAATCTCCAACGGCTCAGATGCCTGTGACCGGCTCCGATTTGCCGCTCTGACAGATTCCGGCCTGATGGAAGATGGTGCAAGTCTTGGACTCAGGGTCAGCGTTAATAAAGATGAGAACACTGTCACGATAACGGATAACGGCATCGGCATGACCACTGATGAAGTCATCGAGAATATCGGGACCATTGCGCGCTCGGGAACCCGGCAGTTTCTCAACGCGCTAAGCGGAGATGCCGCAAACGACGCCAACCTGATCGGCCAGTTTGGCGTCGGGTTCTACTCTGCATTTCTAGTCGCAAAGAAGGTTGAACTGACTACGCGCCACGCGAGCCAGCCCGCTGATGGTGGTGTGCGGTGGGTATCAGATGGCGAGGGCGAATACAGCATTGAATCAGTAAACCGCGAAGAGCGTGGCACCAGTATCACTCTGCATTTGCGGGACGAGGATAAGGAGTTCGCAGAGGACTTTCGCCTACGAGGCATTATCAGTCGCTATTCAGATCACATTTCCTTGTCGATCGAAATGCCTACTCAAGACAAGGAGAAACAGGGTGAGTGGGAGACTGTCAACAGCGGCTCCGCTCTTTGGTCGAGACCCAAGAACGAAATCTCAGAAGAAGAATACCAGCGCTTTTACCAGTCATTGAGCTATGACACTGAAACGCCGTTGGCGACCCTGCACAACCGGGTAGAAGGAAACCTCGAGTACACATCACTTTTTTTCATTCCCCAAAAAGCACCATTTGATCTTTGGGACCGCGAGCAGCGCCACGGCATTAATTTGTATGTCCGACGTATCTTCATCATGGATGATGCCAAGTACCTGATGCCCTCATTCCTGCGCTTCGTGCGCGGCGTCGTTGATGCAGCTGACCTGCCTCTGAACGTCTCCCGTGAGTTTCTTCAGAATAATAAAGACATCGACCGGATTCGTTCTGCGTCAGTGAAAAAGATTCTTTCGGAGCTGAGCCGTCTGGCTGAAAAAGAACCCGAAACTTATGCGGCTTTCTGGAAAGAATTCGGCAAGGTGCTAAAAGAGGGTGTCGTCGAAGATCACGATAATCGTACCGTCCTCGCCGACCTGATGCGTTTTAACTCGAGGAGAAGCGAAGATACTGCGCAGACCGAATCTCTGGCAGCCTACTTCACGCGTATGCCGATAAAGCAAAAAGCGATTTACTACATCACCGCCGACTCTCATAACGCCGCCAGCACCTCACCTCACCTTGAGATTTTCCGAAAGAACGACATTGAGGTATTCCTGCTCAGTGACCCGGTCGACGAGTGGCTGGTGTCGTCACTGGGTGAGTACAAGGACAAGCCGCTGAAATCAGTCGCTAAAGGTGCCCTCGATCTCGAAGACCTAGCAACGTCTGAAGACAATAAAGCAAACGAAGCAAAGGAAAAGGATCTCGCGGGGCTCACGGAGAAAATGCAGTCACTGTTGGGCGAACAGGTCAAAAGCGTGCGCGTCAGCCAGCGGCTGACAGACTCCCCCGCCTGCCTGGTGGCTGATGAGACGGATCTTGGCGGCAATCTCGAACGGATTCTGCAGTCCATGGGTCAGAGCGCCCCTGACGCCAAACCCATCATGGAAATCAATCCGGATCACCCCTTGATCCGACAATTAAGTCCCGAGCATACGCACCTCGATGACTGGACACGGGTGCTATTTGATCAGGCCGCACTGAGCGAGGGCGCCCCGCTTCCCGAGCCCGCAGCATACGTCCAACGGGTCAATGATCTACTGACAAAAGCCGCACTAATCGGCAACTGAACTTGAGATCGCAGGTGTTGCAACCCGTGGCACCTGCGATCGTCAGTTAGTCGGTGATACTCGTCAGTTCACGGGCATCGCCGACCCAATCCAACGCACCGTCGGTATCTGGAACACTTTCACCGCTTTGATCGACACAGTTCCGACCAAACACCAGAGAATCACTTACCTTGGCGCTTGAGCCAATGCGGCTGTGCTCAAAGAGGATGCTGCGGGAGACTTGAGCGCCGCTTTGAAGATGGCAACCCTGGCCGATCCAGGTAGGACCAAAGATCTGACATCCGGGTTCAATACGGGACGCTGAGCCAACATAAATAGGACCTTCGGCACGAATCTCATCCCAGTCGACATTTACATTTAATCCGGTCCAGATCCGGGGCCGGACTTCCGTTCCCGGCATCCGCACTCCCCGCAATTTCCCGCGCATTATCTGCTGGTTGGCCTGCCAGTAATCACTAAGGTGTCCGATATCAATCCAGTTAAACGGCGCCTCAATTGCATTAAAAGCAAGACCCTTCTCAAGCATCAAAGGAAACAGTTCGCTCCCTATATCGAACTCGACATCCTGTGGGATGAGGTCGATGACCTCGGGCTCAAAGACATAGATGCCGGTATTGACCAGTTGTGAAAGGGCTTCTTCGATCTGGGGTTTCTCCTGGAAAGACTGGATTCTTCCCCCCTCATCACACACGACAACACCGTAACTGGACAACCGCTCATGAGGCACCTCCCGCACCACGATACTGGCCACAGCGCCCGACTGCCAGTGCCTGCGCACCACCGCCGTCAGATCGAGATCGATGACGGCGTCACCACAGACCACAACAAAGGTGTCGTCAAAGAATCCCCCATAATCCTGTATCCGGCGGATACCGCCAGCAGAACCCACGGGAGCGGCAATGGTTTCACCACCCTCTACGTGTCCCTCAAAGGAATAGCCGATTTCCACGCCCCAACGCCGGCCATCACCAAAATAACCCTCAATAGACTGAGCGAGATGGCTGACGTTCACCATGATCTGGTCGACCCCATGGCGGGCAAGATGCTCGACCAAATATTCCATCACCGGTTTTCCGAGAACCGGAATCATGGGCTTGGGCATGACGTGGGTCAGCGGGCGCACCCGCGTTCCCTTGCCCGCGGCCAGGATCATCGCTTTCATACTGGTTTCCGTGTAAATCTGCTGAGAAGTCTACCGCCTAGCTGTCAGGTTGGCCACAGAAGACGGAGCTGTGATTACACAGCTAATACGATACAGGGATAACCTGATCAGGCAACTTCTACAGTATCAGTCTTGTCAGAGCGAAACACCCATTCCCCGCCC
>JABJIU010000222.1 GCA_018661145.1 Pseudomonadota bacterium
ATCACAAGGCCATCATTCCCTGTAACTACAAACTTTGGCACGATACCAACTCAGAGTTTTATCATGATTTTCTGCACTACCATAACCGGGTAACCGGATTTAATGACTCTTACTTCGCCCGTAAAAATATTGGCTTTGATAACGGGCATGTAAACGTAGGCTCTTTTGAAGTGCAGTACGATGAGTACGAAGGCTTTGAATCAAGGGAAGAGCTTTCTTTCCCGCATCTGCCTACCAACCATTGGGAGATGATCGATTTCTTCCCAGGAGTGAATTTCAATCTTCGAGGTTCGGCCTTGCGGTGCGACATTATGACGCCCCTTGGTCCTGATAAGGTCATGATCGAGTTCCGCGGCTTGGGCCTGAAGAGTGATACGCCTGAGCAACGTTTGATTCGTCAGCGACACCATAATTCGATTTGGGGTCCGTTCGGACGCAATCTTCACGAAGACTTGCTGGCTGTAACTACCCAGCAGGCGACGATGAGTGAATGGGCGGATAAGCGCAGAATTCTTCATGGTCGTCATGAGAGGGATGCAGACGGCGATCCTACCATTCATGATGAAGAGGGCATGCGTCACTTCTACGATGCATGGGGTCAGTGGATGGATCGTTGGCCGGGTGACCCTGAACTGAGCTACGAGGAAGGTCAAAAGCTTAAAGCGGCTTAGTTGGCCGCACGAGGTTCAGTGCGACAGAAGACATTACGCAGGCTAACGACCTTAACAGGTACTCCTGCGTAATATCGTTAGGCGTATGCCAAACGTGTCTAGTTTGCGCAAATCTGAAGGTTGGGAAAATAAGAGACTGAGTAGAACTAATGGCTGAAAATACTATTGCCGAACGTGTTAGAGATACTATTTATCGGGCAAGTCTTTGCTTGGATGAAGGAAGGTGGGAAGAGTGGCTTGCGCTATGTGATGAAGAGTTTTATTACGCTATCCGTGCATTTAGCCCCGAGATTAATGTCGACATGACCTATCTGGATGGGAAGCGTCCTGAGCTTGTCACTCTGACCGAAATGTTGCCGAAACATAACTCTGATCACTCTCCACTGGCTCGCCATACCGTCGTTTATACGGTAGACGTTGATGAGGACAGTGGTACAGCATCAGCCGTATCCTCCTTCACCGTGCTGAAGACTGAACTCGACGGAATTAACTCCCATGTCCTTGCAGGTGAGTCAAACGTGTTTCTGGTCGGTAAGTACCGAGACCGGTTCAGTATCACCTCCGGCCAACCGCTTTTTCTAGAGCGAATTGTCCAGCTTGATACCCGGCGCCTGGATAAGGGATCGCACTGGCCGATCTGAAGCGCTTCCAGACTGCTCTACATATGCAGGCGATGGCCGGGTCGTCGGCCAACGGGACGCTTTAGCCAAAGACTGGCGTTAACACCACAATATGACAGATGAGTGATTTACTTGAGAACGGCTGGCGGAGGGTCTGTGCGACGGCAGATGTCAACGATGGAGAATTGAAGCGGTTTCAGGCGGGAGAGATCGCAGTGGTCGTAGTAGGCGTCGGTGATGAATATCGGATTATTCCTCCCTTTTGTCCCCACATGGCTGAGCCACTTCATGAGTCGGGAATCTGTCGCGCTGGAACCCTGACCTGCTCAAAGCACCTGTGGCAGTGGAATCTTCTTACCGGAAAGGAGCAAGGCCCAGCTGAGCGACCGCTTCTGTTTTACCAGTCGGAGGTTCGCGACGGTGAGGTATGGGCGTGTGTGGACAAGGAACTGGTCTACGAATTTGATGAAGAAGATGACGATGATTTCGAGTGGTAGTACGGTGTCGATGCCTTTGACTTTTTTCTGACCGGGAGTCGGAACTTGCCCAAAGTCACTTTTTTGAATAAGCAAGGCCGCGTGACGGTCGAGTGCCAGGAGGGCGAAACACTGCTGCAGGCAGGACTTCGCCAGGGAGTACCTTTGCCTTACGGTTGCGGCGCCGGTGTATGTTCCACTTGTGTGGCTCGGGCAAGACCGGGCACGGTGGAGGCATGTTGGCCCGAGGCCCCTGGTGCACAGAATCTCAGACGCGATAAGGGCGAATGCCTTTTATGCCAAAGCCGAATTGTTGAAGATTGTGAGATTCTGATACCCGGGAAGATAGATCTCTCCAATAGTTTTACAGACACGCCTACGCACCACCGGGCCCGCATGCACGATGTGACTATGGTCGCTCCGGACGTCGCCACGTTTCAGTTATCGCTGGAAGAGGGGACTGATTATCTGGCGGGCCAGTATTTTCTCGTCCGGATGGCAGGAATGCAGGGATACCGCCCGTATTCTATGACTGACTTTCAGCGCCAAGCGCAGATGCTTAACTTTGTGATAAAGCGTGTTCCCGACGGGCAGTTTTCAGAGCAACTGTTTTCTGCTGGAGCGCCTGAGGAGATGGTAGATGTTTTCGGTCCAATGGGGCTTGCGACATTTGATCCCGGTGAGGCGCGCGACTTGGTCTGTCTGGTGGGCGGCTCCGGCATTGCTGGCATCATGTCGGTTCTTGATCAGGCAGTCGCTATCGATCATTTCCAACGCCACAAGCTTTTTATGGTGTTTGGCGTGCGCCAGCGGGAAGATTTCTTTTTTCTAGAAGAATTGAGACGGGTCAGAGATAGTGCCCCGGACAACGTCTCTATTCATCTCGCAGTCTCCGAAGAAGATTCGGCGAGGGACGTCTCTGATCAGATTGATGGTCTCGATATGCATCAGGGGTTCGTGCACGAGGTTGCCGAACGTTTGGGAGAGGGTGCGTTTGAAAATCGCCTCGCGTTCCTAGGCGGACCGCCGGCAATGCTGACGGGGTCCCTGGCATTGATGCTCGGGGCAGGGGTGCCAGTCTCGGATATTCGCTACGACCCGTTTGGTTAGCGACCTTGCCAGGCCGAATGCAGTACGACGTTCTGCTAGGACGTTACTTTCCCTTTAGGCCAATTTCTTCTGGAGTCGACGTTGGTGCAGCGGTGGCTCCGTGTAACCGTTACAGACTTCTCGCCCCCGGAAAATGAGATCGCAAGCCGCTTCAAAAGCAACACTGCTACATTCTGGCGCCATCGGCTGATACTGGGTATCGCCAGCGTTCTGGCCGTCGACCACCGCAGCCATCCGCTTGAGCGACGCCATCACTTCGCTTTCAGTAACAATCCCGTGGTGAAGCCAATTAGCGATGTGCTGACTTGAGATTCGAAGAGTGGCGCGGTCTTCCATTAGGCCAATATCACGGATGTCTGGCACTTTGGAGCAGCCCACACCTTGGTCTATCCAACGAACTACATAGCCCAGAATCCCCTGACAGTTGTTATCAATCTCTTCTTGAATCTCGTCATCGGACCAGTTCGGATTAGCGCTTACAGGAATTTTCAGGATATCAGCCAGACTCGCATGGGGCCGCCCTTTCAGTTCATCCTGTCTCGCGAGCACATTGGTCTCGTGATAGTGCATGACATGCAGAGTTGCGGCGGTCGGTGAGGGGACCCAGGCAGTATTTGCTCCGGCGCGGGGATGATCTCCCTTGGCCTTCATCATGGCGGCCATTTCATCCGGCATGGGCCACATGCCTTTGCCGATCTGGGCGTGACCCGGCAGGCCGCACTTCAGGCCTACGTCCACGTTCCAATCTTCATAAGCCTTGATCCAAGGGTGAGCTTTCATCTCTGCCTTCCGGATCATAGGGCCAGCTTCCATGGAGGTATGGATCTCATCACCAGTACGGTCAAGAAATCCCGTATTGATAAAGATGACGCGTTCGGAAGCTGCTCGAATACATTCTTTGAGATTGACGGTTGTGCGGCGTTCCTCATCCATGATGCCGATCTTCATCGTACCGGGCGTCATGTTTAGCAACTGCTCTGTCCGCTCAAAGAGTTCGACGCAAAATGCAACTTCTTCCGGGCCATGCATCTTCGGTTTAACCACGTACATGGCGCCGCTGCGGGAGTTGCGCCTGGCAGGGTCATTGAGATCATGCAGGGCTATCAGCGCTGTGATAACAGCGTCCATGATGCCCTCAAATATCTCATCCCCATCGCCATCAAGAATTGCCGGATTGGTCATTAAATGGCCAACATTTCGGACCAGCATGAGGGCGCGGCCGGGCAGCACGAGGTTAGAGCCATCGGGTGCTGAATACTCGCGGTCGGGATTGAGGCACCGTTCAAAAGTTTGATCACCCTTGGAGACCATTGTCGACAGGGTGCCACGCATCAGTCCCAACCAGTTGGCGTACACCTTTGTCTTGTCGAGGCCATCCACGGCAGCCACCGAATCCTCGCAATCCTGAATCACGGTAATCGCAGATTCGAGAATCACATCGCTGATACCGCAAGCGTTCTTTGCCCCGACTGGATGATCTGGATCAATAGCGAGTTCAATGTGTAATCGATGATTTCGAAGCAGAACCGAATCAGGATCCAGAACTTCCCCACGGTAACCGGCAAAGTCGGTCGGGTTATGAAGGGAGATCACGGCACCATCGGCGAGCTTTGCTTTGAGTTCACCGCGCTCGACGATGAAGCCGGAAATCTCACTGTAGGAGGCGCCATTAAAGGGCACCGTCTGGTCCAGAAAATTATTGGCGAAAGCCACAACACGGCTGCCCCGTTCCGCACTGTACTTACCGCTGGTCAGTACGCCCGCTTCATCACTGATGACGTCTGTGCCATACAGTGCATCGTAGAGTGAGCCCCAGCGGGCATTTGCGGCATTGATAGCGTAGCGGGCATTATTTAGCGGTACGACCAGTTGCGGTCCGGGAATCGTTGTAATCTCATCGTCCACATCGCGGGTGGTGGCGTTAAAGTCGGGTCCTTCAGGCACAAGATAGTCGATATCGCTTAGAAATGCGCGATAGGCATCGGGATCGTGTGGTTTGTCGCGATGTTCCTTGTGCCACTCGTCGATTGCGGCTTCAAGTGCTTCACGCCGCGCCAGAAGTGCACGGTTTTTCGATGTCAAATCTCGAATGATCTGGGCAAAGCCCGACCAGAAAGTATCGGGATCGACCCCGGTTTCCGGCAATACCTGATCGTTGATCAGGGTGAGCAGATCGTTATCGACGCTTAGACCGTGCAGGGGTGTCCGGTAGCTCACAGCGTAATTTCTTGGAAAAATACTTTACGAATGGATCCGTAATCATACCCTCACTTTCTGCATCCCGGCTGAAAATTCCACAATGTGATAACAGTTTTCTTGGAGTCTAGGTAACTTACTGGGCGCCCAGGGATTGCGAGATGCTTTGGCTTGCACCGATCAGAGTTTTTGCCCATTCGATTTTTCGTCGTTCGATGGGTGCGGAAACCGAAAGTCCGGCAGCAACCTGACCCGCGCCGTCATAGAGCAGAACGCCGATACATCCCACACCGATCTCAGCCTCTTCGTTATCCAGTGCATAACCCTCCTTTAAAGCGCGGACGGACTCGCCCACCAGTCGGTCGATCGACGTGATGGTGTTACCGGTATACGCGGGCAGGTTAGTGCGTGCGGCATAAGTGATGCAGGCTTCCCGGCCGGTGGCACCCAGCATCAGTTTGCCGACGGCGGTTACATGCAGTGGCGCCCGGCTGCCGACCACTTGGTGGACATGCATCATCCGGTTGGGTGTGACACGCTCAATGTAAACCACCTGATCACCCTCGCGGATACTGAGATTCACGGTTTCGTGGAATTCATCACGTAGTTGTTCCATGATCGGAAGTGCGATCGCCCGCAGATCAAGAGTGCTGTGCAGGCGTGTCCCTAACTGGACCAATCGCAGCCCAAGCCGGTAGTGGTTCTCACTGTTTTTTTCCACAAGCCCGTTCTGGATCAGGGACCCCAGAATGCGATGGGCCGTGCTTGCGTGTAGACCTGTCTCCGCGATCAGGATTTTCAGACTGACGGGTTTGCGGTAACGGGCAATAGCATCCAGAAGTCCGGCAGCACGGTCAATGACCTGGATTCTGGAAAGCGGATTGTTGGCCAATGTTGAGTTTCGCGGCAGAGACAGGAAAACACAGTAAGATATTAACCTGCCTTATCAGCATCAAGCGACTACACGCTGGACCACAATCTATGATCGATTTCGCGCCTTTTCTGCTGTTTGTGGTTTTTATGGTGGGTACTCCAGGACCTGCCAACATGCTGCTGATGACCTCGGGCGCCAACTTCGGATTCTGGCGGAGCCTGCCTTTTGTGGCGGGGGTTGCACTTGGAAAACTGATACTGAATATTCTGCTGGCGCTCGGACTGTGGGAATTGCTTTCTTATGACTTCCGGATTTTGGTGGCACTCAAAGTAGTGTGCGTAGCCTATCTTGCCTGGCTTGCTTTAAGGATGTCGGGATTCCTGATGGCGGGACGTGAACTACGGCAGCCAGAGTCATTCTGGAAAGGGTTGGCGGTGCATCCGCTGAATCCCAAGGCATGGGCCATGCTGGTTTTTGCCTACGCACAGTTCACCGATAGCGCCCAGCCGCTCATCCCCCAGGCTGTGATCCTCAGCCTGACTTTTCTAGCGGTACAGGTGGTTTTTCACAGTCTTTGGTGTGCCGGAGGGGCAATGGTAGTGGCTGCGGTTGGGGGCCGCCCTGCAGAGCGGTGGTTGATGCGCGGCCTCAGTATCCTGACGGTGCTGATTGTTATTTGGGCCGTCGCATTAGGATGATACGATTGGGGTAGAGGCGGATCGCAAGATCAGACTAGAAGTCAGGCATGTCCGTCAAGGCAACAACAGGCTAAGGAGGAAAAGTGATGTCCAGTTACACAGCGAGATGTATGTGTGGTGTTGTTTCTGTCGAGGTTGAGGGTGATCCTATGGCAATGGGAATCTGTCATTGCAAGGTTTGCCGGGCCTGGTCAGCAAGTCCTGTAAACGGCCTTGCGGTCTGGCCGATCGATAAGATGACCATCAGTGCGGGCAAAGAACAGATAGAAAGTTATACAAGTTCCGAGGGTAACGAGCGGACTTGGTGTAAAACCTGCGGGGGCCACCTCTATCATGTCGCTGGGCCTCTGGGTGTGGTGGACGTCTACGCTGGACTGGTTGAAGGCTTGGAATTTAAGCCAGCGCTTCATTTGAATTACGAAAGCACCATCATGCCCATGAAAGATGGGTTGCCCAAGTTCAAGGATTTCCCGGAGGAATTTGGAGGGTCGGGAGAAATGCTGCCCGAGTAGTTTATGTACTCCAGCGCCTGCTTTCAGGGCGCATGTTGTCGCTCGAGATTCTGATCGGAAACTTCGCGCGGATTTGGGCATCGGCCTGCGGGCTAAAATAATTGGGGTAGTGGGTCGCGAGTATTTCACGACTGGCTATTCGGCTGCGTTCGAATAGATCCAGAGCCCCCTCGGCCTCCCATTGATCGGCAGGCGCGCGATCCATCAGACTGGGGTAGACATATTCGCTTTCCATCACGCTTAAAGTCTGTTCATTACCCAAAAAGTGTCCGGGATCAACAGCGCACTGGTGGATGGTCTCTACCGATAGCGTGTCATCGGAGATTTCAATTCCTCGGATTATCCGCTGAATCATGCCGACGGCTTCGTTGTCTATTACCATGGACTCAAAACTGCAGCCCATCAGACTCCCCATCATTCCTCCAACTTCGCAGACGCGGTTCGCCCCGGAGAGCGCAGCCAGCGCTATGGTCAAGCCTTTCTCATAGCCATATTGCGCATCTGGGATCTTGGAGTCAGTCATTCCGGCCCCGACACTGTTGGGCAGATCGTAATAGTTGCCAACCTGAATCGCCGCCGCGGCAAGCAAGGCCTGCTCTCCGCTCCCGCCGGTAAACGAGCCGGTTCTGAGATCGGTAACAAAGGGCCAGGTGGCAAAAGTGACAGGGCACCCTGGCCGGATCAGGTTGACTACAGCGAGGCAGGAAAGGGTCTCCGCAACGACTTGGGCGAGGATACCGGCAAGCGTCGCGGGCGCCGTTGCACCGGACTGGGGTGCCACGGCAATATCGCTGACCAGACCCAGACGGGTCGCGTCGATCATGACTTCCAAGTTCTCCTTGCCGAACCGAAGCGGCGAAACGATAGGACATCCGCCGAAAATAACCGAGGGTTTGTTTAGAAAAGCTCCCTCGCCACCGCTCGCGAGATCAAAGATCTGGAGTGCCGGGGAGATGTTTTCCCGCTTTCGAAAAGAAAGGCAAAGGGGCTTTTCCGTCGCCGCCATGAGGGCGTAGACCATGGTCATGTCGTGCTCGTAATCATCGGGCACGTCGGTCCCGATCACGGTATCCCCGGACATGTGAATGTTGTCTAGTCGGTCAACCAGCCGGGTAAAGTCGTACATATCGAGGATGGTAGACGGGCGGTAATGCAGATTGTCGCTGTCCAGAGTCGTGACGGCGCTTCCCGAGTTGGAGAAATAAACCCGATTACCGTTGCAGTGTATGTCGTCCTTTCCGGCCCGTGAACCTCTGGCATACACCGTGTATTCCCGGGCAGCTCCAGCGATGATGTCTTCAATCATGCTTCTGGGAAAGCACAGTCGGCCGTAGTCATTCAGCTGGGCGCCCAGCGGCAAGACGATGTCAAGCAGCTCAGGAAGGGGGTCGCCAATGCCGGTGTGCTCAAGAATAGTCAACGCCGCCTCATGAATTCGGGTGAGGTCGTCATCATTGAGTGGGCGGTACTGTCCACCCTGCATGCCGGGTCGGATCGCGGGACTGTTGCCGCCCTCAAGGCGCGCTTGCGCCTTGGCTTTGCGGTCGGCCGCACTTCGGCGTTTGGGCCGGGCTTCTTGCGCTGTCGTTGAACTCATAAATAGTGCAGGGCACCACCTTGATTGGCTATGGGATGTCGGTGCTTCTAGGAAGCTTGTCGATTAATGGTATCAGATTTTTTCCCCATGACGTCGACGGGAACCCCTTTGGACAGCCTGATCCAGCCAAGAGAGGACCACACGATATACTTGATCGATTGCGGTCGACACCTTTCCGATGCTGTGATTTTATTTTTGGTTGAGAGGATTTCTGCTTGCCTTTAAAGAATACTTTTCGAATCTGTGTCCTGCCCGGAGACGGCATTGGTACTGAAGTGACGGCGGCGGCTGTCGAGATCCTTGGAGCAGTGTCGCGCTGTAGCGGTGAGTTTAGTTTGGACTTTCAGAACTTCGCGGCTGGCGCCGAACAGTATCTTGCCAGCGGGGTCGCTATGCCGGAGAAATCCTGGCAGGCCGCTGAAGAGGCTGATGCGATTTTTCTCGGGGCAATGGGCCTGCCGAGGGTGCGCTATGAAGACGGAACTGAAATCACCCCTCAGCTCGACCTGCGTTTCAGGTTCGATCTCTACGCAGGTGTGCGCCCGGTATCAGCCCGGCGCGGTGGGCCGTTAGTCCTGAGGGACAGTCGAGCCGACGATGTTGATTTTGTCCTGGTCCGGGAAAGCACGGAGGGTTTGTTTGCCTCCTGTGGCAAAGGAGAGATCATTGCCGACCGTGAGGCGCGGGACACCTTGGTGATTACCCGCGAACGCTCCAGACAAGTCTTTGAGTTCGCCTTTGAATTGGCGCGGAGCAGGGCATCGGCTGGTGGCAAATCAAAAGTGACTCTTGTCGACAAAGCTAATGTGTTTTCATCAATGGCCTTTTTCCGCAAAGTCTTCGATGAGGTGGCCGCTACCCACACGGATATCGAAACAGAGCGCCTGTATGTTGACGCCTGTGCTCTCGATCTGGTCCGTCGCCCCTGGGAGTTTGACGTGCTGGTGACAGAAAATATGTTCGGGGATATCCTCTCTGACCTTGCAGCAGGACTGGTCGGGGGTATGGGCTTTGCACCTTCGGCAGATATCGGGGACTCACGGGCTGTGTTTCAGCCTGCGCATGGCAGCGCACCTGACATTGCCGGCAAAGGTATCGCCAATCCGACAGCGGCGATTCTGTCCGGCGCGATGATGCTCGATTGGTTGGGCCGCAAACATCAATTGAGTTCCTGTCTTGACGCAGCGCGGTTGATTGAAGAGGCCGTGGAGCAGGCGTTGCAAGGGGGTGCGGAGGCTTTCTCGTCAACGACCGGAATGACCCAGCAGGTGATGGATGCGATAGGCTAAAGATCGCCAGTACACAGGACGACAAACGTTTTAGATCCCGAGCCAATGAATTTCGTACTGGAAAACAATACATGAAAGAAAATTTTTTTAATCTCGATGCTGCTGACCAGGGAATACTGCGCGATCTTGCTCCGGGTGTCTCCACCCGGATATTCCCTGGGGACCACGCGATGCTTTCAGTCGTTCGTCTGGAGCCGGGCTGCGAAAGCGAGGTCCACTCGCATCCGCAGGAACAATGGGGTGTTTTGCTGGAGGGCGGTGGTGTGCGTATCCAGAACGGCGAAGAAGTCGCGGTGTCCGCGGGAGATTTCTGGCGTACCCCGCCAAATGTGACCCATGCTTTTCGGGCCGGTCCAGAAGGTGCCCGGGTGCTCGATGTATTCAGCCCGCCTAGAGACGAGTACCGGGTGAAGGGAAGCGGCGTACACTCCTCATAGAGCCGTCTAGCGAAACTGTGAATATTAATTTATCCGATGCCGCATCGGCGGGCTTCTATATGCCCGCGGAGTGGCGGACTCATGCACGGTGCTGGATGGCGTGGCCTTGCCGTGAAGGCTTCAACAGTGAAGCAACCTGTGAAAATTATGTAGAAGTGGCTAAGACAATTGCACGTTTCGAACCCGTGTCGATGG
>JABJIU010000199.1 GCA_018661145.1 Pseudomonadota bacterium
AAGCCCGCCGAGGTGCTGCATGTGGGAGACCATCCCGTGGAGGACGTCATCGGCGCACAACAGGCGGGGCTGAAGGGCGCATGGATGAACCGCAACGGCGAGACGTGGTCGCATCAGACCGCTCCCCATGCCGTGGTAGAAGATCTGGCACAGCTTGTAGATCTTCTCGATCAGACGAAATAGTTCGCCGGTAGGAGAGTAAGACCCTGTGGAACGAAACGTGGATGTTGCTATTGTCGGCGCCGGCACTGCCGGACTCGCAGCCATGAGCCAGGTCCGCCAGGCGAAAAAGACCTTTGTTTTGATCAATGGCGGTGAACTCGGCACCACTTGCGCGCGGGTCGGCTGCATGCCTTCCAAGGCGCTAATCCAGGTAGGACACGATCTGCATCGACGGGAACTATTTGGCCGCCAAGGAATCGAAGGTGGTGAGGGATTGTCTGCCAACTTGCCTGACATCCTCGAGCACGTCCGGGACCTGCGCGACATTCTGGTGGACCGGGTGCTGGGTAACAGTACCGACCAGATGGAAGAAGAATTTCTGGACGGCTACGCGCGTTTTGTCGCGCCCGGTGTTTTGCAGACAGGAGACGATGTTATTCAGGCCAAGAGTGTCATCATTGCCTGCGGTACTCGTCCGATGTTGCCGCCCGCCTGGGCGGATTTTGGGGATCGTATCCTCACCAGTGACACCCTGTTTGAGCAGGAAGATCTGCCGGAAGCGATCGCGGTGGCCGGTCTTGGCATCATCGGCTTGGAACTGGGGCAGGCACTTGCACAACTCGGAATATCGGTGACCGGCATCGATCAGCAGGAGACCATCGCCGGGCTTGCTGATCCGAGTGCCCGGCAAAGCGCAATTGAAGTGATGTCCCGCGCCTTTCCCCTCTGGCTTGGGCATGCAGCCGAACTGCAGGAGGAAGAGGGCCGCATCCGCGTCAGCGCCGGGGGGCAGTCGGTGGTGGTCGACAAGGTGCTGGTGACGATGGGCCGGCGAACTAATCTGGACTGGCTGTCCGTTGAAAACGCAGGCGTTGAGTTGGATGAACACGGCACGCCGGTTTTTGATCGAACCACCATGCGTTGTGGTGAGGCCCGGGTCTTCATCGCAGGAGACATCACCGGTACCGATCAGGTACTGCATGAGGCAGCTACCGAGGGTCGTATCGCGGGCTACAACGCGGTCCACGGCGAGAGCACCGCTTTTTCCCAGCAAACACCACTGGCAATCACCTTCACCTCACCGAATATCTGTTCGGTTGGAGCGGCGTTTGACGATCTTAATCCTGAAGAGATTGAGACGGGGGAGATGCGCCTGGGTCCGGTAGGACGCGCACTTCTGATGGGTGCTAACCGGGGCAT
Organism: Pseudomonadota bacterium; assembly: GCA_018661145.1. GTDB lineage: Bacteria > Pseudomonadota > Gammaproteobacteria > Arenicellales > UBA868 > UBA868. The sequence continues at coordinate 1,363 of JABJIU010000199.1, forward strand.
TATTCGCCTGTATGCAGAGAAGAAAACCGGGGCGCTTCTGGGCGCGACGCTGGTTGCGGAACGGGGAGAGCATCTGGCACATCTGCTGGCGTGGGCCATCGATGATCAGATGACCGTACTGCAACTGCTGCGCAAACCCTTCTATCACCCGACTATGGAAGAGGCAGTACAGGGCGCGCTTCGAGACCTCTTGCAGAAACTGAAACTGCCAACCAACCCGACGGACGCGCCACCGGAGCTTGAAGCGCTGGACTGAACTGTTGCGCCGTATCCTAGCGACGTATCGGAGTGACTGTATCCATAAAAGGTGGAAAGTGATTATTGCGCCGGTCTGAAAAATACCGGCGCAACGACTGGACTACCACCGGAAAGGCCATCTCGGACCAGGGAATCTGGTTTTCGTCAAAAAGTGCGGTTTCAAGACTTTCGATGCCGGGCGCGAATGCACCGTCACACAACCGGGCGCGGAAAATCATGTACACCTGGCTTACATGGGGAATATTGAACACTGCGTAGAGCCCGCTGATCTCCACCTGGGCGCAGGCTTCTTCCAGAGTTTCCCGCGTGGCGGCCTGCTCGATGGTTTCACCGTTTTCCATGAATCCTGCAGGGATGGTCCACAATCCATGGCGCGGTTCAATAGCGCGCCGGCAGAGTAGGATCCGTCCTTCCCATTCTGGGATACAGCCGGCTACGATTTTGGGGTTCTGATAGTGGATCTGCCCGCAAAGATCACAGACATACCGTTCCCTATTATCCCCTTGGGGTATTCGGAGGCTGACCGGGGCGGCGCACTGGCTGCAGAATTTCATACTTGGGCGTTCTGATGGCTGACAATCACTATAGCACTGCCGGCGTGGCGCCGGTCAAGCCCCGACCGATGGCGACGCCCCGAAAACAGC
>JABJIU010000046.1 GCA_018661145.1 Pseudomonadota bacterium
CCCCCGGCTGCATGCCAGGATGAGCCGGCTGTCAGTACGGAACGCTCCAGCAGGCAGACATCTGTCCAACCGAACTTGGCCAGGCGGTAGAGCACAGAACTGCCGACAACGCCGCCGCCGATCACGATAACCCGGTATTGATTGCTCATCGCATGATTCCTTGTGAAGATTTGCCCGATTGGCTGACGCGCTTATTTGGCCTGGATAGAAGCGATGTCACTGTTCATTTTGTCGATCACCTGGGCGAGGGCATCCTGCTCCGATTCGTTGAGTGGTGCTAGCGGATTTCTTGGAGGCCCCGCAGGCAAGCCACGCAGCGCGGTTGCGTGCTTGATACATTGACCGAACTTGCCGCCTTGCTCGAGAAGAGACATCAGGGGGAGCATGGCCGCCATGATTTTTCTTCCCGTATCGAAATCCTGATTGATCACGCAGGCTTCATAGAGTGCGATGTGAGCTTCCGGTGCGAAGTTGCCGCCTGCGCAGACCCAACTGCGTGCCCCCCATACAAAAAACTCAAGGGCCTGGTCATCCGCCCCACAAGAAAGCTGGATATTAGGGAAGTCGTTCGCAAGCAGGTGCAGTCGGTTGATGTCGCCGGAACTTTCCTTGATCGCACAAAAATTTTTGGACGCACTGACCTGCTGCAGGTAGTCCTCACCCATTCCGACGCCCGTACGACCGGGATAGTTATAGAGCATGATGGGCAGGCCTGCCGCCTTGTCGATGGCAAGCGCGTGTGCCGCGTTTTCGAATTCGGTGGGCAGAACATACGGCGGCGAGTTCACGAGGAGTGCATCAGCACCGGTCTGTCTTGCCGTTTGCGCCAGTTCAATCGCGTCCTCCGTTCTAATCGCACCGACGCCCACCATCATGGGTACTCGGGCGTTGATGACTTTGTGCGCGAGTTGCATCAGGTGGGTTCGCTCCTCTGTGGTCTGGGCGTAATACTCCCCGGTCGTACCCGCGACAACAATGCCGTGGGTTCCCGCGTCGATCAGGAACTCGATGACCTTGGCAAAGCCCTCCTCGTCGATAGAGCCATCGTTATGAAACGGTGTGATGACCGGTGTGTAAATACCTTCAAACTGCATGGGAGACTCCTCGGTGATTAATGGAATTGTGCAATTGGTTCGAGAGCATCGAGAATGGGCTCAACGCCCAGGCCCGGTGCATCAGATGCTGTCATGGTGCCGTTATCGACAACGGGAGCACCGGTCGCGATCTGGGTCGTTGCATATTCATGAAAAGCTGAAGACTGAAACTGAAACGCGGACGGTGTTGAGTGTGCGAGATGCGCGATGGCGGCGGTGGTGATTTCCCCACCCCAACTGTCTTCCACATTCATTGGCAGTCCCAGTGAGACACACAGATCGCGGGCCTGCCGGGCGCGGGTCAGTCCACCAAAACGGCTTATCTTGAGGTTGATCATATCCATGGCATGATCGTGAAGTCCCTGCAGCAAAGCCCCGATACTGTCGATGCACTCGTCGAGAACGAAAGGCAGATCCGTGTGTTGCCGGACAGCGAGGCATTCGTGATAGGAAAGACACGGCTGTTCAAAGGTCAGGTGGATACCAGTCTGTTTGCCAAGGTCAGCAATGGCATCTGCTACCTGCAGCGCTTCGTGTTGCTTCCATCCCGTGTTGGCGTCCGCATTCAGCACCTCGCCGGCCTCCATTTCCTGCGCCACCCGGTGAATTCGGATGATATCGGTCGCCGGGTCTTCACCGACTTTGACCTGAAATTGTTTAAAGCCCTGATCACGATACTCGGGTATGCGCTCGGCCATGCTGGCAGGATCGGCCCGGGTCACCACTTTGTAGAGCTTTACTTTTTCCTGGAGTTTGCCGCCCAGCAGGATATAGAGCGGCAGACCGGCCGCCTTGCCCAAAAGGTCCCAGCAGGCCATATCGATCGCGGATTTCACGTAGGGATGCCCCTTCAACTGGGTATCCATCACAGCGTTAATAAGGTCGAGTTGCGTCGGATCGTAACCAATCAGACCGGGCGCAAGTTGTGAGATTCCAGCCCGCACGCCGTGGGCATAAGCGGGCAGGTAGGTAGGTCCCAATGGGCAGCACTCTCCAACACCGGTGATTCCTGCGTCGGTATCGATCAGGACGATGGTCGTATCAAATGCTGTGTGTGACTGGGTTGACCAACTGTAACTGCCTTCGCGCATCGGCAGGTCTGCCCGGAAAATACGTATTCGGCTGATTCTCATGGATAATAATTCGACGGGACGGTTGCCCTGCGGTGGATTAAGCGTATAAGTTTGACCACGCTACCGGTGTCGTGCGAAGCGTGTTTGCCAGAATCGCCCGACACCCCTATTTTCCCCGAACCTAGCCAGAATTGGCCGCCTATGTCGAATTTTCATCAGAAACTGTCGCCTATCTCACTGCTGATAATTCTGTGTGCGGCGCAGTTGCTGGCGATGGCGGGTTTCGCCAACTTTGCGGTGCTGCTCAATGAGTTGAGTAAGGAATGGGCTTTAAGCAGTACCGAGGCGGGTTGGATCGGCGGTATCTACCTCGCAGGCTACGTGGTGGCTGTTCCCTTTCTCGTCGGTCTGACGGATGTTGTTGACGCACGCCGAATTTATCTCTTTGGTTTGCTTTGCGGCATTGTAGGCTCCATCGGCTTTGGTTTGTTCGCCGACGGGTTTGTTAGCGCGATGGTTTTTCGTTTTCTCGCGGGTGTCTCCCTTGCCGGTACCTATATGCCGGGTCTGCAAATTCTGAACGACAGACTTGCGGAGAATGACAGGCAAAAAGCTTTGCCCTGGTATCTAAGCGCTTTCAGTTTGGGAACCGCGGCGTCGTACTATCTCACAGGGCTTGCGGGCTCAGCGCTGCCGTGGGGCGATATATTCCTGCTCGCCGGCGCGGCGCAGATTATCTCTTTGCTGCTTGTTTATTTCTCTATTCCGGCAAAGCAGCCCGAGTCGTCAGTTCATTCAGATCGTCATCCGCTGGATTTTCGTCCGGTCTTTAGGAATCGTACGGCAGTTGCCTATATCTGGGGGTACACGGGACACAATTATGAGCTGTTTGCCTATCGAGCCTGGATTGTCGCCTTTCTGCTTTTCGCTGCAGGAGCCTCGGGCGCCGCGGTAAGCCGGGAGACTGCTGCAGGATTTGCGGCCTTGTTCAGCCTTCTGGGTATGCCGGCAAGCTTGATTGGGGCGCATATCTCATTACGCCGGGACCGAAGACAGACGATCTCTGTTGCGATGATGTTTTCCGTCATCGCCGGGACAATACTGGGATTTGTTGGAGCGTTGCCGTTTGTTGTTGTACTGTTGCTTGCCGGGCTTTACTCTGTCTTCATTATGAGTGACTCTGCAGCACTGACCGGTGGCGTAGTGGCTGCTGCGCGGGAGGGCGAACGGGGTGCCACGCTTGCCACGCACTCAGTGCTGGGTTTCTCCGGCGGTTTTCTTGGTCCTCTGGCGGTAGGACTGGTGCTCGATGGAGGTGCCGGCCCAGAATCCATCGCGGGGTGGGGCGGTGCATTTATTGCTACCGCTGCAGGATCCGTAGTGGCTCTCCTGGGAATGCGATGGTTGCTGCGTCATCAACGGATGTGAGAAATAGAACAAAACGTTTTTGATATGCCGCTGAATATTGTTGGGGACATCTCCCGGCCTGTTAATCCTCCTCCAGGTCACCGATTGATCTCCCTCTGCCCATACGCCGATCAGCCATGCTCGGAGTTCTTGTGAAACTTGATACGAGGTCCGCATTGACACATCAGACTGCTTGTCACCGCCTGGATCAGATATAAGATGAAGTCACTTGATGTCGCAGTGATCGGGGGAGGCCTTTTAGGCTCGGCCTTTGCCTACGGTTTTAGTCGGAACGGACTTAAAGTGGGACTGATCGACGAAGGGGATAACGCTATCCGCACGGCCCGGGGAAATTTCGGCCTTGTCTGGGTTCAGGGCAAAGGGCGGGGCATGCGTGAGTACGCGCGCTGGTCGCTCAAGTCTGCCAATGCATGGCCTACATTCAGCGACGAACTCATGGATCTCACCGGGACTGGGGTCGATTATCACCAGCCTGGTGGTTTTCATGTCACAGTTGATGAGGCAGAACTGCAGGCACATTTGGGCGTGCTGGAAGAGTTGCGTGATGAAGCAGGCGATGAGGGTTATGAGTATGAACTGGTGCAGGGCCAGGCCTTGGCTGAGCACCTCCCTGGAGTCGGGGAGCAGGTGCCGGGGGCGACTTATTGCCCGCACGATGGCCATGTCAATCCCCTGCGGTTGTTGCGCGCTCTGCAAGAGGGCTTTGACCGTAACGGAGGGTCTTATCTGCCTTTTTCCAGCATTGACCGTATCCGGCCTCTGCAGCCCAGTGGGTTTGAACTGTTCAGCAATGGCAGACGTATTGCGGGTTGCGAGAAGCTGGTTATTGCTGCGGGACACGGGTCCGTAGGCCTTGGCGCCGAGGTTGGCATTGATGTGCCTATTCACCCCGAGCAGGGTCAGATAGTTGTCACCGAACGCAGCGCGGTTTCACTCGCTTACCCAACTAACATGGTTCGCCAGACCGACGAGGGCGGGTTTTTGTTGGGTCCATCGGCCCGGGATGTGGGTTTCGATGCCGACACGAACACCGGTACCTTGCAGGAGATCGTCCGCCGCTGTGTGACGGCGTTTCCGTATCTTCGAAAATTGCGTATTCAGCGCAGTTGGGCTGCTCTGCGAATCATGACGCCGGACGGTTTTCCTGTTTACAGCCAGTCCGAAGAGTTTCCGGAGGCATTTGCCTTTTCCTGTCATAGTGGTGTGACACTCGCAGCGGTTCATGCGCAGGAGGTGTGTCAGTGGGTGCTTGATGGAGCGATTCCGCCAGCCTACCAGTGTTTTGCACCAGATCGATTTAATGTTTCAAAATCGAACTGATTTCAGTGATCCGGTGACCTTCAGTTTTGAGGGCCGCCAGGTGACCGCAAACCGTGGCGACACGATCGCTGCCGCGCTTTTGGGTTGGGGTATCTTTGAGTTCCGGCGCGCGGTGGTCAGCGGTGCCCCGCGAGCGCCTTTTTGTATGATTGGTAATTGCTACGAGTGTCTCGTAGAGGTCCAGGGGAAGGGTCTGGTGCAGGCCTGTCTTACTGAAGTTGCTGAGGGTATGCGTGTCGGTATGACTTCTTTAAGCGAGGTAGCGTTGGACAAAACGGAATCCTCCGATGTCTGAAGATATTGTGATCGGGGCAGGCGTCTACGGTGTGCTGGTCGCGTGGGCGCTTGCGCGACGCGGCCGCGAGGTTCGCGTGCTTGAGGCGAGAAATATTGCCAGTGGTGCATCTGGCGGTCCCGGACGGAGAGGAGTTCGGGCCAACGGCCGGGACCTTCGGGAGCTAGCACTGATGACACAAGCCCCTAAGGCCTGGTTGGCACTTGATGAAGACTTGGGCGCGCATCATTTCTATGAGCGGACAGGCCATCTCTTGCTGCTCGAGCGCGAGCAGGACCTTGCCTCTGCTCACGCACGAGTGCAGATGCAACAAAGCCAAGGCATTGACTGCCGTCTTTTGGCCGCGCAGGACTGTTCCCGGATCCAGCCGGGCCTGACTGAAAACGTTAGTGCTGCCATCTACTGTGATAACGATGGTGTTTGTGATCACGACGGATTTACGCGGGCAGTGGCTCGTCGGGCCGAGGAAAGTGGTGCGATCATCGAGGAAAACGTCCCGGTGGCACGTATCGAAGTTGACGGCCAAATGGCAACTTCAGTGTTGACCTCGGATGGTCGATCGATCGATGTCGGCGGTAACCTGTTTCTGTTCGCCAACAGCGGTACAGCTGCGTTGGTCGAATCTTCTTTCGGGCTCAAGTTGCCGATATGGAACACGTGCCTTCAGGTGATGATCACCGAGCCTACGCCACACATCGCCATCAAGACGCTCATCGGTCACGCACACCGGACAGTTTCGATCAAGTCACACGCTGGTGACCGCGTCATGATCTCGGGGGGCTGGCCAGGGAATTGGGATGAAGCTTCACAGCAGGGCCGCGTATTGTCTGAGTCTATCTCCGGCAACCTTGCCGAGGCAGCGGCAGTCTTACCGTCGCTCAACGGTATCGAGATTGATCAAACCAACGCGGGCCATCTGGAGGCGATGTGCGTGGATGATATTCCGGTCATTGACCGGTTGCCGGACTGTCGTAACGGATTTTTTGCGGCCGGCTGGTCCGGACATGGGTGGGCCATCGCGCCCGCGGTGGTCGACCTTATTGTGCATTGGGCCGAACATGATTACCCCCCAGCCTTGCTCGCCCCTTTCTCGCTGCAGCGTTTCGGTGTCAGTGTGCTGCCGGATCAATGAATACACCTTCACACACATGTGATGTCGCTATCGTTGGTGCTGGGCCGGCCGGTATGGCCGCGGCTTGTGTGCTGGCGAAAAACAGCAGGGATGTGGTGGTGCTTGATGAGCAGAACGGCCCCGGTGGCCAGGTGTATCGGGGGGTCGACAAGGTCTTTGCCGAACGACCCGAAGACGTACAGTTCCTGGGTAAGGAATACGCGGCAGGTCACGCACTCACGCGGCGGTTCCGGGAAAGCGGGGCCTGCTACCGGCACGGCGTTTCGGTCTGGGAGATTACCTCGGAACACGAACCTGAATTGGCCATCGGACTGATTGAGGATGGTTCCGCCCGGATGCTGTATCCAAGACACGTCATCCTTGCGACCGGCGCCATGGAACGTCCGGTACCGTTTGAGGGTTGGACCCTGCCGGGTGTTATGACGGTGGGTGCTGCGCAGACGTTGCTGAAGTCATCTCGCCTCGTGCCTCGTCAGGACGTCGTTTTGGCGGGCACAGGACCTCTGCTTTACCTTTACGCGAGGCAGCTCAAGAATCTCGGGGTTAAACCGCAGGCAATTCTCGATACTGGCTCCTCGCTCTCTTTACGCGCGAGCCTGCTCGGGCTTGATGCCTTGATCGCTTGTCCGCAATCAGTGTTGCAGGGTATGCAATGGGTTTGGAGCGCTAAGAGTGAGATGGGTCTGACTAAAGGGGTGCATGCACTGAGAGCGCAGGGCGATGACCGTTTGAGTTCCATCAGTTATGAGGCAGGAGGTCGCCGCCATGACTTGTCTACTTCTTTATTGTTGGTGCACGATGGCGTGATCCCCAACACCTGGCTTTCAATGTCAGCCGGAATCAGGCATCGTTTTGATTCGGCACAGTCTTGCTGGGTACCGGAGATTCAGGGAGCGGGTATGACCAGTCGTCAATGCATATCGATGGTCGGTGATGTCGTAGGCATCGGCGGCGCGCAGGTCGCAGTACTGCAAGGTGAGCGCGTTGGGCATGAGGTCGATGAGTACCTAAAAACGCGACACCCCCCACGGGTTTCAGTGGAGCCGTTTGTGCTAAGACGTCAGCGTCGGCTGCGTCGGTTTCTTGATCATGCGTTCCTGCCGACGGCTGAGTTTCAGCTGCCGGAAGATGACACCATTGTTTGTCGTTGCGAAGAAGTCACCGCCGGAGAGATCCGGCAGGTCGCGGCACGCGGTTGCATGGGCCCCAATCAAAGTAAGGCATTCACCCGCTGCGGGATGGGCCCTTGCATGGGGCGACAGTGCGCATTAACGGTAAGTCAGTTAATGGCGGAATTCCACGGTTTTTCGGTAGCTGAGATAGGCCACTATCGAATTCGACCCCCGATTCGTCCAATCACGGTAGGGCAGTTGGCCGATATGCCCCGTCGCTTGGAGACTGTTGAGCCAATGGGCAACCTATGATGGCATAGCCGATAAGTATAAGCAAAATACTGTAGGTGACTTTACTGATTAAAAGATTGACGTGATAATGAGCCCGGGACATTAAGACTGAAGTATGTCTACTATCAGTGTTCTCAACTATCGTGATTTGTATTCATTAATGGGAGGAGTTATGCGTAAGATTAAAAGAACTATGCTCTTTGCTGGATTGGGCGCCACCTTGCTTTCAGTGGGCGCAATGAATTCAGCAGTTGCAGAGGTGGGTTTTGGTAAACCCGGAGAAGCGGTCGACCTCGTGGTCGGATATCAGCCGTATTACACGGAGTCCTGGTCAGGTGTTGTGATCAACGGCCAGGAACTTTGGAAGAAGTATCTGCCAGCCGGTTCCGCCGTCAACTTTGAGATTGGTCTTCAGGGGTCCGTTATCGTCGGCAAGATGCTTGGCGAGAAAAACCATCTGGGATACATGGGCGATATGCCCGCGATCGTATCAACGACCAAGCAAGACAAAGTTGATATTCGTATGATTGCGGTTCTAGGCACATCGCGCCAGCAGTGTAACGTTTTCCTTGTAAAGAACGATGCACCGCAGTTTGCCAATGGCATGGAAGCCGTAAAATGGATGGACGGTAAACTGGTTGCCGCGCCTCACGGTGCCTGCACCGACCGTTTTGCGCGCTGGGCATTTGATCAGGCGGGTATCAAACCGAAGAAATACCTGAACATGAACATTGAGGTCATCACCTCAAGCTTCAAGAACAATAAGTTGGACGCGGCGGTTATCTGGGAGCCAACGGCTTCAAAGATTCAGCTGTCCGGACTGGCGCGTCGCGCTGCCTCCGGCGAAAGCTTTGATGGTGTTGAAGGCGGCGACGCCGGATTCCTCGCGATGCTCTATGAAATCATCCGTGACCGGCCTGATGTGCAGCGCGGCTGGTTGGAAGCAGAGCTCGACGCTCAGTTGTTCATGAAGGATCTGGGCAACGCGACCGCGATCTCAAAGATGGCAGAAGATCAGACCGAAGGTATGGATCGCCGGGTTCTCTGGGCGTCGCTATACGGTCAGAATCCACCTGCAATCGGTGGCGGTATGGAAAAATTGACTCTGCGTTATGTATTCGACGATACATCTCGACAGTTGGTAACAGCTGCTACAAGATTCCTCCATGGCCGGAAAGTGGTTCCCAGTGAGATACTGCGACCAGAAGCCATCATGGACGATGTTGCCAAGGAAGTGCTGACGTCTCGTGGCCTCAGTGCGCCGATCGGGTTCGTGGGTGAACAGCCGGATTCGGCTTACGAGTAAGGCGAGAGGTTAGTTCGTTATCTAACTTCGTAACCTAAAAAGCGGGCGTGAAGACTTGTCTTCACGCCCGC
>JABJIU010000055.1 GCA_018661145.1 Pseudomonadota bacterium
AATCCTTTGAGATTTCCCGACCCCGGGGTAACGAGCCGCCCGCGAATCAGGAACCAGACGTTACTGTTGGCCGCCTCGGTGACAAACCCATCCCGGTTGAGCATGACGCAGTCGTCTGCCCCTGCTTCTTTTGCCTCAGTCAGCCCCATGATGTTGTTTAGGTAATTGCCGCCTTTGATATTAGGATCAAGGGCATTGACCGGGTTGCGTCGAACATTGGGAATTGCCATGTTGACTCCGCGCTCATAGAAAACGGGATTCCAGGACGGCAGTGCCTTGACGATGATGACATACCGGGTCTTCAGGCTCGGGTCGGGGTAGAGATCAACAGCTCCTTCTCCCCGGGTGATCTGGTAACGAACATAGGCGTCTGAATCACGAGAAACTCCTGCCTTGAGTGCGGTGCGGCGGATCTCCTCCAAAAGCTGTTCGCGCGTCTGGCTGATCTGCATCTGGATAAGCTGCGCCGAGTTTTCCAAACGTTCGAAATGATCCTCCAGAAAAAGTGGCACCGAACGATAGGTACGGAAAACCTCATAGACCGAGTCACCGTAGAGAAAGCCTCGATCGAGGACCGGTATGGAAGCCTCCGCCGCTTCCGTAATATTGCCGTCGACATTGACAGTGGGCGCTATCATTAAACGATACTCTCCTTACGTGCTGAAATCACTAGGTAACCATCGGCCGCGGCCTATTGTGCAACTGGGCGATCCCTTTCGACACTATTATGATACCGCCCTTTTATGACTTATCTGCATACTCTGAGTACGCCGGTCCCACAGGCGATCGCGATCCTCGAGACAGGATCCTCAATCCTGCCGAACGTTCCTCAGAAAAAGGGAAGGCGGTAACAGTCTAAAACTATGCGAGCACAACAAATCTTCGCAAGGGGGCATCTTGGTCTGGCCCGGACCGCCTGCCTCCTTGGAGGGGCAGTGTGGGGGGCGTACTGGATACCACTTCGGGTTCTTGACGCTTCGGGCTTCTCAGGCGTACTTGCAACAGGAGTCATTCATGTCATTCCGGCCTTAATTCTCCTGCCGTTGATTCTCAAAAGGCGCAGTAGCTTTCGGCGGGGAGGGATAGCTCTGCAATCGACGGGCGCGGCCATGGCGCTTGCGATTTTGCTTTACTCCACAGCGTTTCTCTACACCGACGTTGTTCGCGCCGTTCTGCTCTACTACCTCACCCCCATCTGGGGCACACTCTTCGCGAGGCTGTGGCTAGCTGAAAAGATTTCCTTCGACAGGATTTTCGGGATTGTGCTCGGTATGGCCGGGATGCTGATCATTTTCAACATAGACCAGGGACTGCCGGCGCCAAAAAACCCTGGAGACTGGATGGCGCTCGGCTCAGGAGTTATTTGGGCGCTCGCCGCGACCCTGACCCGTAGATTCCCGAGCCAACACGCGGTTGATCTAGTTTCAACTTGGATCATCTGGGTCGCCGGACTGGCTATCCTGGCCATGTTTTTCCTACCGGGCACAGCAAGCATACCAACGGCAGAACCCTATCGCTCCGTGTTGCCATGGCTTGTGCCCCTCAGTCTTTTCGTGGTCCTACCGGTTTACCTGGCAATCACTTGGGGTCTGCCACAACTTAATCCGGGCACCTCTGGACTATTGTTTATGACCGAAATTAGTGTCGGGACGCTCACCGCTGCCTGGCTGACGAGTGAAATTATTGGGCCCCGAGAGATTACAGGGATCATCCTAATCAGTCTGGCAGGATTGTCGGAAGTCTTACTGCCGGTGCTCCGGAACGCTATGCGCTGGACGAAAGCCTCTTAATCCAGCAGCCCATTAAAAGGCCCACCATCGTCGCTTTGGCTGCCCCGAGGAGCGGTTTCCCGCCCGATTCGCAGGGTGCTCGGGAAAAGGCTCTCCAGGCAGCCAAACGCTCCATCTTGGAAACGGTTCGCTGCCCTGGCTCCCGAGTTTGGAGTCACGCGATTTCGGAAAGTCAGCCTTCTTGCTCACTTTGGGGTGGCGTCTGCTGAACCAACGATCTCGTAAACGGGTGGCGCTCCCACTCTCTCCAACGTCAGCGCCTTTTTGGGTGGTATAGGTCTTGTCGTAATCCAAAAGAGTCTTCCAAAAAAAGGACGGCGCAATTACTGGCGCCCCACATTACTCCTTAAACGCAGAATTCTACCCGGCAACGCTGTCCGTGTGCGGACAAATTTTCCTTCCTAACCAACAGCTGTCGATCACAAAAACAAAACCCCCAAAGGTCGAAACCTTTGGGGGTTTGAATAATATGCCTGGCAGTGTCCTACTTTCACATGGGGAGACCCCACACTATCATCGGCGCTATGCGTTTTCACTTCTGAGTTCGGAATGGATTCAGGTGGTACCCACACGCTATGGCCGCCAGGCAAACTGGCTGTCTGAATGATCACTCATTCAAACGAATTAGGTAGTGATAAAGACGGCGCTACTGAGGTTTCAGCAAATTACCAGTCTTCTTGGGTGTTATATGATCAAGCCTCACGGGCAATTAGTACGGGTTAGCTTAATGCATTACTGCACTTCCACACCCCGCCTATCAACGTTGTGGTCTACAACGACCCTTTAGGGACCTTAAATGTCCAGAGAAACCTAATCTCGAGGGGGGCTTCCCGCTTAGATGCTTTCAGCGGTTATCCCGTCCGTACATAGCTACCCAGCAATGCCATTGGCATGACAACTGGAACACCA
>JABJIU010000165.1 GCA_018661145.1 Pseudomonadota bacterium
CCCAAACAGTTCCCATGTACCGTTCTATGAGGAACCAGAAGACTACTTCGACGCGCTTAAGAATTTCCTGGAGAGGCAGTCTTAACAGACGACGAAGTGGAACTTGGCTAAGCCTCCACATGACTTTGGACGGAGGAACAAAGGGCGCTCTGCCGATTCAGACAGTATGCGGCTTGGGTGATCTTCGGTGAGACTGGCGATACTTCTGTGGACTCATCCCCGTCCATTTGCGAAAAGCCCGTGAGAAAGCCGAAAGTTCAGAGTACCCCAAAAGCATAGCCACCTCGGTCAGAGGTAGATCACAATTATCGAGGTAGTGCAGTGAGAGTTCTTCTCGGGCACTTCGCAGGAGACGCTTGAACGAAAGCCTGTGCGCGTTCAGTTCATACTGAAATTCGTCGTCACTTAAGTCAAAAAGCTGTGCAATTTGGGCGACCGTCGGAATGGTTGTGCTGAGATTGAGTTTTATCTGATTACGGACGGACTCAGCAAAGGTCTCGGGATTGTCATGCAGGTCACAGCGAGACTGTAAGAAGGCCTCGACAATAGAGTAAAGGTAGGGATCAGCAGTCGGCATCTGAACATCCAGATCAGTGCGTCGGAATGCTAAAGCGTTCGTGCGACGCCCAAACTGAACCGGCGCCCCAAAAATCGTTTCATGTTCCTGGTGATTTTCAGGTCTTGCATGTTCAAACCGAATCTCCAGCGGACACCAGTTTGGGCCCAGCGCGTGCCGGAAGATGTTAAGAAACATACCCATCGATAGCTCTGCATCATGCCGTCGATCGTTGATCTGTGGGTCATTGACCCGATAACTTAGCCATAGCATGTCGTCATCACGAATCAATCCGAAACTTGATTGACCTTGATGCGCTGGGAAATGGGTCTCCATGTTGCGTAGCCCGGCTGCAAGAGTGGGCGAGCTGATCGCTGCATACCCAATGGCCCCTAAGCGTCGCGGTTCAAAATCTGAACCAAAGTGTAGTCCGAAGTTATCGTTGCCCGTTTGTTGCGCGGCCTCTGTGAATAGGCGACAGAATTGCCCCAATGCTAATTCGTTATTTGGGTTCTCGATATCTTTGGATCGAATCCCGCTACGCCCGAAGATAAGTTCCGGGTCTCCGTGGTTGGCTTCGATCAGCGGGATCACGCCAGAAGCCGCTGATGCGAGCACTTTCGACGGTAATAAAGAATTCATTCTAAAATTTAAGTTATTGCCTTAGGATGCTGATTTTATAGGAAAAATACCAATCGAGATATTACCAATTATGAAATTCGTGAGTCATTTCCGATGTCGAAAAAAAGTGTCAAGTTTTCATGACGTTGCGTCAAGCAGAGTAAGTGAAAAAGCGCTATCTTCACCTTAGATGTTGGATGTATAAGCTAAGCAGTACAAAGTTTTGAAGTCGAACCAAAATCTGATCACATGAAGGAGGACACAATGAAATTCACACGACGTCAATTCAATAAGAGCCTGGCCGCCGGGGCAGGACTCGCCGCGATGGGGCCGATCAGTTCGGCGCTAGCAGCTCGTAACGAGATGAACATTCTCTGCTGGGAAGGATATAACTCGGACGATGTGCTGGGGCCCTTCCGTAAAGCCAACTCGGGCGCAAAGGTTCGGGCTGAAAGCGGCACCTCAGATCCTGACATGATCAACAAGCTCCGCGCCGGCGAAGTCAATGTCTGGGATCTCATCAATGTCAACCAGCCCTGGGCTCGTGCGCAGCTGTACCCTGAGGGCTTGATTAAGCCGTTGAACAAGGATCGCTTCATGGGTCACTTCGATAAGATGCTGCCCGGATTTTCGGATCCTTATCCACTTGCCTTCGCGGATGACGGCGAACTGATTGGAATGCCCCAGCGCTATGGTCCTTTCAGTTTTGTGGTCAACACCGATAAGGTCAGCCGCGCAACGGCGGAGGATGAAGGTTGGAAGCTGTTTCTTGATTCAGCGATGAAAGATCGTTACGGCGTGTTGACCTACGATAACTGGAACATCATGCATATGTGTCTCACAGGGGATCAAAATCCTTTCGAGGTGATGGACCAGGCTGGCCTAGAAAAATTCCGCAATACCGCGGACACCATTTTTGGTGGTGCCAAGATGCTGACCGACGATCTGGTTGCGATGAATACTGCGCTGATCAATGGTGAAATTGATGCGTACTTCACGGGGGGTACTTATACCGCGTCTCCCGCGCGATTCGATGGAGCAACAAATGTACGAGGAATCACACCTAAATCGGGCCCGGTAGATGGCAAAGGCGGCGTGGTCTGGATTGAATTGACCTCAGCGGTTAATAATCCAAACCCTTCTAATCTCGCTGAAGACTTCCTAGAGTTCGTGCAGACCCCTGATATTTGCAAGGCGGTTGCATTTTCCGAGGGAACCTACAACCCCGTGAGCCAGATGGGTGATTCGATGGTGCTCGATAAGTTCGATAAAGATGAACTGGACGCCATCCAATGGGATAGCCTTGACGAGGAGATGAGTCGATCCTTGGATTACCAGGTCGTTGCCTCATACGCCGAGCTGAACGAAGCGTATAACGCGGCAAAACGCGGCTAAGTTCTGGATGTTCAGATGTGGCCGAGGGCGGGTCAAAACCCGCCCTCGGCACTTTTGACTTATGGTTTTTTTGACTTCTTGTGACTTCCTATGAGCCCTGAGCCAATTCTCCGCCTTGAGGGCGTGAGCAAGTATTTCGGGGAATTTACGGCCCTGGACAACATCAACCTCGAGATCGATGAGGGTGAGTTCCTAACGATTGTAGGCCCTTCCGGCAGTGGCAAAACTACCTTGATCCGTATTCTTGTCGGCATCGAAGAACTTTCCAAAGGAAAGATCTGGCTTCGGGATAAAAGAATCGAAGAGATGCCGGCAAATCTAAGGCCGACCTGTATGGTTTTTCAGTCTCTGGCTTTGTTCCCGCATAGATCAGTTGGAGAAAATATAGAATTTCCGCTGAAGCTGCGCAAGCAGCGTCCTGATGATCGAAAGGCTCGAGCCTTTGAGTTGCTCGATCTTTTGCATCTGCCCAGAAGTTTTTATCAAAAACGGATAAGCGAGTGTTCTGGTGGCGAGCGCCAGCGTGTTGCTCTGGCTCGAGCGCTCGCCTTTGATCCAGAGATCCTTTTCTTTGACGAGCCTCTGTCTGCGTTAGATTTTCGCCTGCGAAAGAATCTGGAAAAGGAGCTCAAAGATCTGCATCAGAGAACCGGGAAGACCTTTGTCTATATCACCCATAGTCTGGAGGAAGCAATGGTGATGTCGGACCGTATAGCGATTATGCGGAGCGGACATTTTGAACAAATTGCTGTCGCCGATGAGATTTATGCCCGTCCGATTAGCCGTTTTGTTGCAGAGTTCATGGGTGAGGTTAATTTGTTTTCGGTAAAAGGAGATGTCTCGGGCAATCTCGTCGGAACCGAAATCGATATACAAACGGGGCGCGTCGGTCCGGACTCCGCTATGAGACTTGGGCAGGGCGCGTCGGCCACGCTTATGGTCCGGCCCGAATCGGTTCATTTTCTGTCGGAGGACAGTGCCGCCGACTTTGTAGTCGGAGGTGTGCTGCAGGCGGAATATGCCCTTGGCTCGAGAACTCAGTACAAAATCCAAGCCGATAACGGCGATGAACTGGCAGTTGAGAAGCTTCGAGAGGATCGTTTCCCCGGGAAGATTGGCGACCGGGTGCGTCTTGGTTGGAACGCAGAGTATGCGCACATGATCATGGAAGAATAATCTGTGGAACGCCAGGACCAGCGCATTGGGTTGTGGAGTGCTGTGCCGATGGGCGTGGTACTGCTGATCAGTTTTCTCGCACCATTGTTGGTGATTGCCGTATTTTCAGTAATGCCTCAGAAGGTATTCAGTCTGCTGCATTTACCTGATTTTTCTTCCTATAAATTGGTCTTTACACAGGGTTATATCAAGTCGGTGGTGTGGTCCTTTGGTATGGCCCTAGCATCGACGGTGATGCTTTTCGTCATCTGTTGGCCCCTCGCATTCGGGATGGCAAAAGTGTTCAAGGGTTTCGGCCTCTTCATCACTATTGCAGTTGTTGTCACACTGTTTGTCTCGGAGAACATCCGGCTGTTTGGATGGGTGCTGACATTAATGAAAGGGGGGCTGATCGAGGGCCACCTACGGGCCTGGACTGGGCTGACATTCGAAGGGGCGCTTTATAACGTGCCCGTGATTGTCTTTGGGCTGGTGTATGCCTATTTCCCGTTTATGCTCTTTCCACTCATCCAGGGTATCGCAATGGTGCCCGATGATGCCCGTCAGGCAGCGGCGGATCTCGGCGCATCTCGATGGCAAATATTCTATGAAGTTGATTTGCCCTTGTCAGCACCTGGGATCGTGATTGGCTCCTTGCTGAGTTTTGTTCTGGCGGCCGGAGCGATGGCGGAATCCAAGCTACTTGGTGGGCAGACAGTGATCGTCATTGCGGATGAAATTGAAACCGCGTTTACCTATGGACAGAACTGGCCTCTCGGTTCAGCGCTGTCGATCATTCTGATTCTGATTATTGGTGCCTTGTCTATTTTCGGCATCAACCGGGTGAATCTCGATCTCATCATGGGCGGGCGGCGATCATGAAGATGTCCCGGTCCGCGCGTATCGCGCTTACCCTGTACGGGGTACTGGCGATTCTGTTCCTCTATTTGCCGATTATCTCGGTCGGATTTGCCTCAGTTTCCAAAGCGCGATACCTAACGTTTCCAATTAAGCGTTACGCAACGAAGTGGTACGGCAAGGCGATCGAAAGTTCGACAGTCCAGGATCTCTTGTGGACCTCTTTAAGTGTGGCGCTACTTGTCACGGTCATCTCCATGGTCGTTGGTTTTTTTGGTGCACTTGCCTTTGCCAGATACCAGTGGCGTTTTCGCGGCGTTTTTCAGAAACTGATCCTGTTGCCCATATTCTTCCCACAGGCTGTACTTGGATTAGCGCTGTTATTGTGGTTCAACGCACTGGGAATCATCCCAACCTGGAAGACCGCTGTGGTTGCCCATCTCGTGTGGATTTCACCGATCGCGACTCTGATTATTGCGATCCGTGCTTATAGTTTTGACCCGTCGCTTGAGGAGGCAGCGCGGGATATGGGGGCATCGACTTGGATAGTAATGAAAGAAATTACGGGACCACTGCTTTGGCCGGGCGTGGTCTCCGCGGGGCTTTTTGCTTTTTTGCTGAGTTGGGGAAACTTTCCTTTGTCACTTTTTACCACGGGAGCAGACTCAACGCTGCCAGAGTGGCTGTACGCAAAAATGGTTTCCGGTTATTCCCCGCTGGTCCCGTCAGTGGGCATACTCTCGATTGTGACATCCATCGTATTGCTTCTCTCGGGGGTGATCGTAATGTGGTTCATACGGGCTCGCAGTGAGACATCCAACGCCCGATAACTTCCAGAGGAAAATGATATGTTGACATCAATAAAAGGCCGATCGGTGATTGTTACTGGTGGTTCAAAGGGGATTGGTAAAGGTATCGCTCAGGTTTTTGCAGCGCACGGCGCGAGAGTCATGATCGCAGCACGCGGAGAAGCAGATGGGATGGCAGCAGTCGAGGAGTTGAAGATCTCGGGTGCGGATGCGGATTTTTGCCAGTGTGATGTTTCCGACTGGGAGTCAGTGCAGAACATGGTAGCCACCACGGCTGAAAAGTTTGGCGGGCTGAACGTGATGTGTGCCAACGCGGGCAGTTTTCCACAAACCAAAATGGTCGATATGGATCCTTCTGAATGGGATCAGGTAATGGCGACCAACCTGAAAAGTGCGTTTCTCTGTGTAAAGGCAGCGATCCCCCACTTCGAGAAGGCCGGAGGTGGAAGAGTAGTCCTTACGTCATCCATTACTGGCCCGGTAACGGGGTTCCCGGGGTGGTCTCATTACGGTGCGTCAAAGTCGGGTCAACTGGGTTTCCTGAAAACAGCGTGTATGGAACTGTCGCGCTACAACGTCACCATCAATGCGGTGATGCCCGGAAATATATATACCGAAGGTCTCCAGGACCTGGGACAGAGTTATCTGGATACGATGGCCGCATCAATCCCGCTGAAACGACTAGGCAATGTCGCGGATATCGGTAACGCCGCCCTGTTTTTCGCTTCAGACGAGGCCAGCTATATCACTGGGCAGAGCATCATTGTCGACGGCGGCCAGATTATTCCGGAGTCACTCGAGGCGATAGAAGAAATTTGATTCCGTATACCTTCAGCTCAGGTTAAATAGCATGAATACCGCTAAGTTCTCACACGAGGAGACCATGGGATACCTCTCTTCGCTCGCTAACGAAGCGTTGGAGTTATGGGATTTGCCGGAGGGGAGCAAAGCACGACTAATCAACGTTTCCGAAAATGAGACCTTTCTCGTTGAGGCACCTAACGGACTCAAGTCGATTCTTCGGATTCACCGGGAGAATTACCACACGGAAACAGCGATCTCGTGTGAACACGCGTGGTCCAGAGCGCTCAATGCAGAAGGCGGGGTGAAAACGCCGGATATTCTTCCGGGTAAGAATGGCAGCACGATTCAATCAGCGACCAGTGAAGCGCTTGGACAGAAACGCTACCTTGCTATGTTTGAATTTGTCGAAGGTAGTGAGCCGGGTCAGCAGGATGATTTGACTGGAGGCTTCGAGGAGCTTGGCGAGATTGCAGCAAAGACGCATGTTCATTCTATTGGTTGGGATCGCTCCGAGCCTTTTGAGCGACTGGTCTGGGACCTAGACACCGTTTTCGGCCAAGATGCCACCTGGGGTCATTGGCGGGATGGGCCGAATATCGGGACACAAACCCGGCAGGTGCTTGAACAAGTGGAGACCACGGTCATCGAGCGTCTCACCCAGTATGGACGAAAGCCAGATCGATTCGGATTGATTCATGCAGATATGCGTCTTGCCAACCTGTTGATCACAGATGATGAAACCAGATTAATTGACTTTGACGATTGTGGCTTGGGATGGCTGATGTATGACTTCGCCGCGGGAATCAGTTTTATGGAGGATGATCTCCGTATACCTGAACTGAAGGACGCCTGGGTCCGGGGTTACCGTTCTATCCGGCCGCTGTCCGAAGAAGACGAAACCGAGATTCCCACTTTCATTATGATGAGACGTCTTGCGCTGCTTGCCTGGATCGGCTCGCACAGCGAAGTGGATATTGCTAAAGAATTGGCCCCCACCTTTGCGCCCATCAGTGAGGAACTTGGACGCAAATACCTTGCGTCGCTGGCCTGATAAACAGCGTCGACGCGGTAACTGTACTGCCGTTTCCCGTTTCCTGTTAAAGAAACCACCACCGTTTATTGTTTTCCTTCGCTCGCTTGGTATGTCAATTTCTATGAGATAGTGTCAAGTCGGCGGTCTCGCTGCATGTCACTCTGTATAGAGGAGTTGACACCTAACTGCGGCGAGAGCGTGCCATGAGCGAAGCAAAACTAGACTTTCTCGATCGATCCCGAGCGTTTTGGAACCCTGGCAAGACCCAGGATTGGCAGGACATGGGGATCGATCTGGTGATCGATAGGCGTGAGGGGTATTACCTTTACGACATGGATGGCCATCGTCTGATTGATCTACATTTGAACGGCGGCACCTACAATCTCGGTCACCGAAACCCAGAACTGGTTCAGGCACTTAAAACTGGTAGCGAACGCTTTGATATGGGGAATCACCATTTCCCAGCGCTTGCCCGCACCGCACTCGCGGAAGCGCTAGCGGCTTGCGCACCTTCACCGGATATGCGGTACACCGCCTATGGCTCCGGAGGGGGTGAGGCGATCGATATTGCTTTGAAGACCGCACGCCACGCTACGCAGAAGCGCAAGATTGTCTCGATTATCAAGGCCTATCACGGCCACACGGGACTCGCGGTTAAAACCGGCGATGATCGTTTCTCCAAACTGTTTCTTTCGGAAGACACCGAGGGAGAATTTATCCAGGTCCCGTTTAATGATCTTAATGCAATGGAAGATGCGCTTCGCGGCCGCGATGTGGCCGCTGTCATCATGGAAACGATCCCGGCGACTTATGGATTCCCCATGCCGCATGAGGGCTACCTTCCGGGAGTAAAGCAGCTCTGTGAACGTTATGACGCGCTGTATATCGCGGACGAGGTTCAGACCGGATTGATGCGGTGCGGTGAGATCTGGGCGTGCACCAAATACGGTATCGAGCCAGACATCATGGTTACTGGCAAAGGGATTGGGGGCGGTATCTATCCGATTGCTTGTGTGTTGATCAGTGAGCGTTGCGGGGGTTGGCTCAAGGAAGACGGATTCGGCCACATTTCAACCGGCGGTGGCGCTGAGTTGGGGTGCATTGTGGCAATGAAGGTTCTGGAGATGGTGCAGCGTCCCGAAGTGCGCACCATGGTGAGATACATCTCTGACTATATGCGGGCCGGCCTTGACCAGATCATGGCGGCTTACCCGGACTTCTTCATTGGTATTCGACAACATGGGGTCGTGATGGGGCTCGAGTTCAATCATGAGCAAGGCGCCAAGCCGGTGATGAAGCATCTCTATGACAACGGAGTCTGGGCGATCTTCTCTAGCCTGGATCCGCGGGTGTTGCAGTTCAAGCCGGGATTACTCATGACACAGGCCGACTGCGAAGAGGTTATTCGTCGGGTAGAGATCGCAGTCGGACTCGCCCGCGATGAGGTGATGGGCGCATCTCACCATACCTACCGCAAGAGCGCATGACCATGGAACCGCAAGTCAGAACCTTAGTCGATATCGCTGATACACCTGCCGCACTCGCTGGGCAGGCTGATATTGTCCTCGAACGGGCACGCTGGGCGGCGGAGGTTTTTCGCCGGTTTGACCAAAAATTGACAATGTCCATTGTCGATGCTGTCGCGAAGGTGGCTCATGAGAACGCGGGTCGCTATGCTGACTGGGCAGTGGAGGAGACCGGATTCGGTGTCGCGGCGCACAAGAAAATCAAGAACGAGTTGACCGCGCATCCGTTGGTCGATTTTTATCGAGACCAGGACTTTGTAACCCCCCGGATTGATGAGTCCCGCAAGATGGTTGAGATTCCCCGGCCTGCTGGGGTGATCTTGGCACTGACGCCATCCACCAACCCGATCGCCACCATCAACTACAAGATCCTGATTGCATTGATGACAAGAAATGCGATCGTCATTAGCCCACATCCTGCAGCCCGTGAATGCAGTGTGGATGCGGCGCATCTTCTTTCCAAAGTTGCGCAGGAGGCGGGGGCGCCCGATGGCGTAATCCAGATCATTGAGCACCCAACGATTCCTCTGGTAGAGGAATTCATGCGATCGAAAAAGACATCGGTAACGCTTGCCACCGGCGGTAACGCAATGGTGCGCTCGGCATACTCGTCCTCCAACCCAGCCATCGGCGTTGGCCCCGGAAACGCGCCAGTTTTGGTTGATGATACGGCAGATATCGATAAAGCGGCCAAGAGAATCATCGAGTCAAAATCGTTTGATAACTCGGCGTTGTGCACTAACGAGAGCGTTCTGATTGCGCTCGAGTCAATTGATAAGCGGTTGTGTCAGGCGCTGAGACAAAACGGGGCCTATATATGTGATGCTGACGATGTCGAGCGCCTTCGCCGCTATCTGTTTCATGACAGAGGATTCAACGTCGAAACTGTTGGCCGGGACGCAGTTTGGATCGCAAAGGAATGCGGCATTCGTGTGCCTGAAAATATCAAGGTGCTGGTTGCGCCGATCGGTCAGATCGGAGTTGAAGAGCCGCTTTCACGTGAGAAGTTGTGCCCTGTGTTGGCGTATCACGTGGTGCGAACCCGTAGCCAGGCAATCTCGCAGGCGAGAGCTGTATTGCGCATAGCGGGCGCGGGACATTCGGCTGCGATTCACACAAGCGATGAAACAGCGGCCATGGAATTTGCAGGTGCAGTCGAAGTTTATCGGGTTGTTGTCAACGCCCCCTGTACTCAGGGTGCAGCCGGTTTCGCAACAGCCCTGGCGCCGACCTTTACTGTGGGCACAGGTTATTTTGGCCGCAGCTCAATTGGAGAGAACATCGGCCCTCAGCATCTGGTGCACTGGACCCGACTTGCCTATAACTCGAGCCCAGATGAGCCGTTTGGCAGTTATCACGGCGTGTCCGTCAATTTGGCGGGACCCTTGCCAACTGCACCAGCCGACGGTGTTCCCGGCTCCAGCAGATCCACGTTGAGACCCTCCTCGAGTAGCGCCCCAACTGAAGGTTCGACAGATCCCAGCCGGGAAGAGCTTCGAAAACTAATTGCTGAAGAACTGCGTTTCATCCTTCGCCACTGAGAAAGCCATGTCCGACCTGAGATCCTTTATTTTTCTCGACCAGCTTCAACCACAGACGCTGGCGTATGTTGCCTCGTGGATGAGAGGAGTATTGCCCAGACGCAACATGGCGGCACAGATTATTGAAGTTGCCCCGGGGCTGGATATCGAAGGGCTGACGGATGTGGCACTAAAAGGTGCGAACGTATCTGTAGGGTTGCTGGTCGTAGAGCGCCAGTTCGGCTATCTCGAGTTTCACTCCAGTGCGACGGCTGAAGTCAAAGTCGGGGCGCAAGCTGTGTTGGATGCCATCGGCGCCCGCGAAGAAGACGCCAGCGCGCCGCAGATTCTCGGTTCGAAGGTGGTGACCCGCGTCGATCATCAGCATGCATTTCTGATCAATAGAAATAAGCTGGGGTCCATGATTCTGGGCGGTGATTCCCTTTACCTGCTGGAGTGTCAGCCCGCCTCTTATGCGATCCTGGCATGTAACGAAGCAGAGAAGGAATCCAACATCAAAGTCGTGGATTACCGAATGATTGGTGCGAATGGACGGGTTTACTTGGCAGGCGACGAGGCCGAGATCCGCAATGCGCGTGACGCTGCCGAAAGCAGCCTTCGCAATGCGGGGGCGGTTTGAGGTCATGAGTGAAGCATTGAGGCAGACGATTCGGGAACTGTTACGTGAAGAACTACAGAAAATTCGCCGGGACAAGAGTGAACCTGAACATCCAGCTGAGCGGGTTACCGAGGAAGCGGTGGCAATCAACACAGACCAGGATCTCGATCGTTTCGCGAAAAGAATTCTTGCAATCAGTAATGATGCCAGCGGCCGTGGGGCCATCGAGTCTGGCCGCCACGTTTTCCGTCTCGAGACAAGAGAGAGGGTGTCAGAGCCTGGGCATCAGAATGCTTTGCCGGCGGCAGTTGGTTCTGCCGTGATTCAGATTGATAAAGGTGTGATTACCGAGAAGCAGGCAATGAAGTTTCCGGAAGAGGTTGGAACAGTCCGAATTTCCAAAGGCGTTCAATTGACGCCGCTTGCAAACGACGTCATCAGGCGTACAGGCAAGAAGATAGAGAGGTTAAAGCAATGATTCGTGGTCGAGTAACAGGACGAGTATGGTCGTCGCGGCGTATCGATACCCTACCGAACGGAGCACTACTGGAAGTTTCGCTTGATGGCGGTGGCATGTTGATCGCGCTTGATCCCCTAGGCTGTAATGAAGGCGAGGCAGTACTCATTACTCAGGGCTCCGTGGCCGCCGCGTATTTCACAAAAATCAAAGCGCCGATAGACGCATTGATCATCGGTTCAATTGACGAAAAGAGTTGAGAACGTTAATTCATCAACGGGCCCAGTGGCCCAGAATACCAGGAGGTAAATAATGTCTAATCAGGCAATCGGAATGATCGAGACGAGAGGCTACGTCCCCGCACTGGCATCGGCTGACGCGATGGTGAAGGCCGCCAACGTGGAACTGGTTTCCAAAAACGAGGTCGGAGGCGGCCTGGTGTCTGTCGTCATCAAGGGTGATGTCGGTGCGGTCAAGGCCGCGACAGAAGCCGGTACCGAGGCTGCAAATCAGGTGGGTGAGGTTGTCGCAGTACATGTGATTCCTCGACCCCATGCGGACTTGGGCGGACATTTCGCCCTGACGGCAGACGCGTAGTCAGGCAAGCGATACTGGGAGACTGAGAGATGACGGAGCTACGGGTTTATTTGCCGATATACGATCTGCAGCCACAGTTTGCGGCATATCTCAGTACGCCAACCCGGGCAAGGGGCTATCCACCCTTCGAGGGGCAGCACAGTCTAATTATCGAAGTCTCCCCCGCATTGGCGATCCACCGTATATCAGATCTGGCGCTCAAGGCCGCCCCTGATATGGAGCCAGGGATTCTTTTCACAGAGAGGCAGTTCGGCCTGTTGGAACTGCATTCCTCGGACCGGGAAGAACTAGATGCAGCCGGCGATGCCATTCTCCGCGGTATCGACGCCAGTGCGACGGATCAACTAGCGCCACAGGTGCTTTTCGAGGATGTGATCGAAAATCTGGCGGACCAGCATGCCATTATTCTTAATCGATCGAGAAGTGCATCCATGCTGATTCCGGGGCAGTCTCTACTGCTGTGTGAGATGACACCGGCATTGTTCGCTTGTGCGGCAGCAAACGAGGCTGAGCGTGCTGCTCCGGGTGCGGTCCTGAATGACGTCCAGATGATGGGCGTCTCTGGCAGGGTATTCATGTCTGGAGATGTCGAGGAGTTGCGCAAGGCTCAAGCCGCTATTAAAGAGACGCTCGGAGCAGTTCGAGGAAGGAGCCGGTGAGCGATTGGAAGAGCGCATTTCGCTCTTTCTATTACAAAACGGCGGAACCACCGGAAAACCCCGAGCTGAAGCCTTCCGAAACCGCGCTTCTGGTGATCGATATCCAGAATACTTATCTGGAAGTTCCTGAGGATCCCGAGGAGGCCGCCCGATGGACACCGTTCCTGGAAAGGATGAATCATCAGGTTATACCTGGAACGGCGGTGCTCGTGGATCAGTGTCGAAGCCACGGTTTTGAAATCATTTACGCGCGCATCGCATGCCTCACCGAGAATGGGCGTGATCGATCGTTAAGCCAGAAAAAACCGGGTTTCAATTATCTTTTGTTGCCCAAGGATCGTGAGGACAGCCAGTTGGTACCAGAACTGACTCCCCAGGGCGATGAAATTGTCATCACCAAGACGACTGACAGTGCTCTGACCGGATCCAACTTGCGACTCATTCTGCACAATATCGGCATCAGGAATGTAGTGGTGGCGGGAATCTTCACGGATCAGTGTGTCAGCAGCACGGTACGAAGTCTGGCCGATGAAAGCTTCAATGTCCTGATCGTTGAAGACTGCTGCGCTGCTTCGACGATGGCGTTACATAACCACGAGTTGGAGGTGATCAATATGATCTATTGTCACGTCGTGCAGTCAGAGGATATCGCAGGGTTTGTGACGTCCTAGATCCGTTCCTTCAGTCGACTGTAGTCAATCAAGTCGATGAGAGTTCATTGGCAGGGTGCATTGGGTTTGCTTAGGGCCCTTGAGAGATTCGGACTAAACAATCACTTCGGCAAGGGTTTTGGGATGGGAAGTAATCTGCTCGTACCCGTCTTTCGTGATAATAAAACTGTCACCCACCTGAGCACGGAACTTTCCCGGTACGGTCACAGATCCGTCAACGGCAAATACCATTCCGGGTTCTAGTACCGTTTTATCTCCATAAACCAGTTGCGGGTATTCAAGAAAGCTGAAGCCGGTAGCCCGTCCGCAACGAAAGGGATATTCGAAGCCAGCTGATTGGATTACTTCCGCATAGGCGGCGTGCACTTCTTCTGCAAGAACGCCGGGACGCAGTACCGATAGCGCTGCCGCCTGGCTGTCGACGGCCGTCTGGTACGCGGCCCCTTGGGAACGATCCGCAATTTCGCCGATCCAGAAGGTTCGGTCGAACCCCAGTTTAAAGCGGTGAAAATCCGTCATACCGCAAAAGCACAAGAAGACCGGCTCTCCATACTTGAGCTTTTTGGTGCTGGCGCGGTGGTGAGTCATGGTGATCTCTTGCCCTGAGGCGAGGATCTGCATGAAATGAATACTGGGAGACATTCTTGTGTCGTCGTAGTAGGTTTGCAGTAATTGTGCGGCTTTGTGAGTCCCGGCAGTCGTTGCGCTAAGCGCGACTTCATACTCCGCTACGCCTTCTCTAATTGCTCCACGGCCTGCCTCCATCATTGCGATACCAACCTCACCAGCGTGTCGTGCGATCTTGAGTTCCTCTTCGGATTTGATCATGCGCATGTTCGAAACCAGTGGCGTCACGTGACGATAACGTTTCGGATCCACAATTGAATCAATGAAGGTCCGAACCAAAGGCGGAATGAGATCAGACTCAATTCCAACGACTGCCGTTGTGCCCAGGAGGTTTGGCAGGGCTTCTCGCCACTCAGCACCCATGCCGTCATTCCAGAGCTCGATTCGGTCGACCTCGGCCAGAGATTCAGCAAGATCCTTCTCCATCGTGGGCGTAATCAGTACTGTCTCGCCGTCGGCGACGACCACCAGAATGGTGGGACGGCCAAAGTCCATGTGCAGGTAGTCGTAATAACCGCTGTAGTAATAGACACTGTCGTCGTCGGTGATCAGGGCGATATCAATGCCGGCGTCTGTCAGGTGCTCTTTGAGTTTGGATATTCGATGCAAGAACATGCAAGAGTCGTTTCGGAAGGATTCAGGGTCTATGTGAAGCCTACCATTTGAGGCCGGGTCCGAGTAGCCCGAACTGCTGGTCGATGATCATCAGCAGCGCGGCGTTAATACGGTAAGCCCCTTTGACTGACCGAAGATAATCAAGTGCTGTGGTTCGCTAGCAACGCACAGAAAAATCGCCATATGAGTCCCAGATTACCCCCATCTTTGGAGGCTTGGATAAAATCCCATACGAAGAAAATCGAAACCAGCGCCGAAACTTTACCTAAGTTTCCTGTCGTAGCATTTGGGCGGTGATAAACGGTAGAACCTACTGTCCCTCTAGGGTATGTAGAACTGCGCGCAGTTTCTTGATCAGATCACTCTTGTCTTTCTTGGTGAGTCCGCTGGTCACCTCTTTCTCGAGTTGGTTGTATTTGGGAAAGAGATCCTCCATCAACTGTACCGCTCTATCTGTGGGTCTGATGACGAGTCGTCGACCGTCGGTGGGATGACCTTCGCGTTCAACCAGTTTCAAGCCGTGCAGTGTCTTGATGACGCCGGTTAGCGTGCTTTTGGACACTGCCGATTCTTCGGCCAGCTGGTGGGATTCGCGCGGCCCCCAGACCCACAGGACCCAGAGTACGGTAAATCCGGTAAACGAAAGCCCATGACGGGTCAGTAGGTCGCGCTCCGCTTTGTTGCGAATACTGTTGGCCGCACGGAAGATATTTGCGACTGCATCCATAGAGCTGAGATCGACACCCAATGCGCGTACACGCTTATGAGCGGCTTTTTCGGCTCTTGTGATCGAACTGTCATGATGAGAATCAGTCACTTCCGATCTCTGTCAGATTGCGCCGGGCAAGGGTGGTTCCCGACTTCCAGGAGAAGGAGACTTCCCGCCAATATCCGGCAATCAGTTCTTTTGGCGCGAGACGCGTGAGTTCTTCAGTGGGCGAGTCGAATAATTCCAGTTTGAAATCCCCGGTGAAGGTGCGGCCGATTTCACTTTGGTAGGCGGACATCGTTACGAGCTCATCGAGACTGTCGCTTCCGTCTCCCTCAATGGCCGGCATGATTCGGTTGTGCAGCATCGGCAGGCTGTTGACGAAGCCGGTGTGATCGCTGGGCCCGCTGATTTCAAATTCGGCCTGGATGAGCCTGCGGTCGTAGGCAGCAACCGTGGCCCCAAAACGCCCGCCGGGCTCCAGGCGGGCGCCGGCCTGACCGACCGTAATCGGCCGGGTCATGTGGATGGAGGCGAGTTTCTTGGGGTAGCCCTGGTGCTGGCCTCGGACGAGGGCGTAATCCTTGTCCACCCAGATATATACACAGCGTGAGTAATGCGTACCCTGATACTGACACCGCACCACCACGAACGCTTCCATATATTGGCTGCGCACTGGATCAAGCACTTCTTCAAAACTGTCCGAGCAACTCTGCCAGTCGGCCCAGATTACCGCCACCGCGCCGGGGTCCTCATCAGCAACCGTCATGCCCTCCGGCAGCAACTCGGCCACTGCGTCAGGGTCAGTACGGTACTCAAGAGTCAGCATGGTGCCCGAGTAATGCCAGGGTGTATCCGGCAGCAGCGAGGCACGGCCCGTTGCGGTTCGGGGAAACATAAAACCCTTTACCATGAGAGTCTCCTTTTTATTGCACTTTCCTCTAGGCTATAATATCGTTCGGAACCTAATGAAATCAACAACTATCTGGTAATGGCTGAATTCAGAAACATATTGCTCGATGGCTATGCGACTCGGGTCAGGCGTGAAGGCGACGTGCTGGTCAGCAACGATGGACGGGAAGTTGCGGTAGAAAGCGCCATACATCTTCCCCCGGCCGAGCCCCGCAAGATCGTTTGCGTGCATCTAAATTACCGCAGTCGGGTCGAGGAATACATGACCAAACTGCCGAGCGCGCCGACTTACTTCCATAAACCGGTAACCGCATTATGCGCACACGGCGCCAACGTGGTTCGCCCGGAACGCTGTCAATGGCTTAACTACGAGGGCGAGATCGCCATCATCATTGGACGTCATTGCCGCAACATCAGTCAGGCAGAAGCCGGAGACTACATCGCCGGTTATTCTGTTGCCAATGACTATGGTCTTCATGATTTTCGAGATACTGATGCAGGCTCGATGTTAAGGGTTAAAGGATCGGATACGCTGTGTCCGGTTGGGCCAGGCCTGGTGACGGACTGGGATTTCCATGGCAAACAGATCTCCACTCGGGTTAACGGCCAAGTCATGCAGGACGGCAATACCGATGAGATGGAATGGGATATGCACTACCTGGTTGCTGATATTGCCCGCAACATTACCCTGGAGCCCGGCGATATCCTGCTATCGGGAACCCCCGCCAATAGCCGCCCGGTGAAGCCCGGCGATATCGTCGAGGTCGAGGTCGAGGGTTTGGGTACCCTCAGTAACCGAATCGTACACGGGCCGACTCCGATCCGTGATGAGCTCGGTGCTCAGCCCAGCAGTTCAGAAGAGGTGGTCTCGACTGCGATGGGAGGCGACTGGGAACACCGCGGCAAACGCGTGCCCCAGGGGCAGGGTGCCAAGCACTACAAAAGCCAGCTGGAGGATTAAGATCTGGGCAGGTTTGCGTTCAGCGCTTGAGAGCAGCCTTAAGGTCGAAATCTGCCGCTGCGAGCGCCTCACGGCCGATCACGCGGCCGTCGGACAGCGCTTTTCGAGATAGCGCATGATAGGCGGGCCAGTTGATGGTCTCGAGCGCGCAAAGATGTTCCTGCGCGTCAAAACAAAAAGCCGCCACCTGGGGCGCCTGCGCGCCTTCGACGATCACCGTCTCTGAGGCGTTACCACTGTCGCCGGCCATCTGCAATTTAATAGTGCCCTGATCCGACCAGAACCAGGGCAAAGCGCTATAGGCTGTCAGTTCCCCCGATAAGGTTTTTGCAAGCGCTCGGGCCTGATCATTGGCGTTCTGTACAGATTCGTAGCGCCGGCGGGCCCCGGAAACGGATAAAAAGCAGGCAGCATCGCCAATCGCGTAGATATTGGCTGCCCTGGTTTCAAGATACTGATTGACCACAATACCGTTATTTATTTCAAGGTCTGCTGTCTCAGCGAGCTGGGTACGCGGCACGCTGCCGGCACCGCACAACACAAGGTCGGCACCGATAAACCCACCGTCTGTGGAAACGCCGTCGGGTGTAACTTTTTCCACTGATACGGAGTCGATGATTGAGATTCCGGCTTCTTCATGAATTGATCGAATCCGCTCAGCAAGATTAGGCGTCAGTGAACGGCCCAGTATCTGAGGTGCGGCCTCAATTACGGTAACAGCTTTGCCGGAAACTGCTGCCGCGGCAGCGATTTCAAGTCCGATAAAGCCGCCACCGATCACAGCTACGGTATCTGCCCCCGAAAGACGTGAGTAGATATCACGGGCATCCTGCAGGGAGTAAAGAGACGGTGCATGCTCGATCCCTGGGATCGGCAGGGTTCGCGGTTCAGAGCCCGGTGCCATGACCAACTTTTCAAACCCCAGTCCGCCTCCAGAGGCGAACTTGACCTGACGGCCAGCAGGGTCAACCGATTCGACAGTTTCGCCCAGCAACAGATCGATCTTTTCGGTCTCGTAGAAGTCAGCGGCGCGCAGCAGCGAAAAGTCCTCCGGAACACCTTCAACGATATATTTCTTGGAGTTCGGTGGCCGGTGATAGGGCAGGTCGGATTCAGCGCTGATGATCGTGATCGGCGATGTGTTGCCAAGATCACGAAGACTGGCGGCACACTGGATTGCAGCATGACCCGCACCGATAATGACAATATGGCTCATGTGTCTTGGGTGGTATGGGCGACAGTGACGGTTAGCCCTTCAAGTTCGGGGCTGACCTCTATCTGGCAGGCGAGCCGGCTGTCCGGTGTTACATCTTCGCCCTCAAGCTCCAGCATAGTTTCTTCCATTTCGCTGATACTACCGAGGCCAAAACGCTCGGGATCTTCCAAATAAATATGACAGGTGGCACACATGCACGATCCTCCGCATTCTCCGATGATACCCGTTACACCATGGCGCAGCGCCTCCTGCATGAGGGTCTCGCCGGTTTTGGCCTCGACGGTCTGGCTGGAACCGTCCTTTTGCCGAAAGCAGATTTGAGGCATATCAGGTCACGGAATCCTGAAGAATCTGCAGTGTCTTGAGATCGCTGTGAAAATCCAGTGCAAAGTCGCCGCCTTCACGCCCGATACCGCTAATTCCGGTCCCGCCGAAGGGTGCAGTCAGATCGCGGATCAAAAAGCAGTTCACCCATACCGTGCCTGCGCGTACCGCAAATCCGACCCGCTCGGCCCGGGCGGCGTCAGACGTGTAGCACATCCCGGCGAGCCCGTAAGCCGTGCTGTTGGCGAGAGTGATAGCTTCTTCTTCGCTGTCAAAGGTCTGCAGCGTTAGTACCGGACCGAAGACCTCGTTCTGCACAATTTCCGATTCATTGGATACTGGCTCAATAAGCGTAGGCTCGTACCACAACCCTTCTTCACGCCAGATGCGACCACCGATCATGACGCGGTCGCCATTCGTCTTCGCTCTTTGCACAAAGGCATCTACCCGTGCCAGATGATCCATATGAATCAGGGGCGAGACGGTGGTATCGCTGCTCCGGCTGTCGCCGAGCACGTGCGCCTTGGTATAGGCCAGGAACTTATCAAGGAATGTATCTCGCACGGATGATTCGACCAGCAGGCGGGTTCCGGCGAGACAGACCTGACCGGCATCATCGTATTGCCCCGCAGCTTTTTTCGCCGCTGCATCAATATCGGCATCAGCGAACACGATCAGCGGGCTTTTCCCGCCGAGTTCCGCAGTGAAAGGCGAAAGATTCTGTGCGGCGGCTTTTGCGATCAGGCGACCTGTCTCGGGTGATCCGGTAAATGACACCCGGCGCGCCCGGGCATCAGCGACCAGGGGCGCACCAATCTCTTCGCCAATACCCTGAACAATGTTAAAAACTCCCGGCGGGAAACCTGCTTCATCGATTAAGTCTGCGAGTATTGAGGCGGTGAGAGGTGACCACTCGGCGGGTTTCAGGATTACAGTGTTGCCGGCGGCGAGCGCGGGAGCGCATTTCCACGTCGAGAGCATAAATGGCGCATTCCACGGCGTGATGATTACTGCAGGACCCGCGGGCATTCGAAGTACACGGTTATCAGTGTTGTTAGAACTCCAAGTGCGCGCCTGATACGCGATCGCAAGGTCCGCATAGGCGCGGAAATTCCGGGCACCCCTGGGGATGACGCGTAATTTGAGGCTCTCCTCGAGCATCGCCATGTCTAAACATTCAATTCTGGCAATTTCCTCGACCCGCTCATCAATGAGTACGGCTAGGCGGTGGAGGTATTCACCGCGAGCCTCGCAGGAAAGCGTGGCCCAGGCGGGGAATGCGGCATCTGCTGCACTCAGTGCTGCATCAGCTGTCTCGGCATTGCCTCGTGCCATATGTCCGAGCACACGGCTCCAGTCGAGGGGTGATCGGTCCTCAAAAGATACCGCTGAAGCGACACGAACCCCATTGATGTAATGGTCTGGCGAGATCGAAACACCCTCGACCTCAAAACGTGCAGAAGACTCAGTCATGTTAGTGTGTTAAGCCCATCCAGAGCATCGTGTAGGGAGACAAAGAAGTACCGGCTTTAGATAAAATTCTGGTAGTAGTCGAGTTCCCAGTCGGTGGTGTGGGCAAGATATTTCCCCCATTCGACTTCCTTGATTTCGCAGAAGTTCGCCACCAGGTCAGGACCGACTGCATCAACCAGGGCCTCGTCAGACCGCAGTGCGGCCAGTGCGGCGCCGAGGTTCTCCGGAACACAGCGCTCGGTATTGATATTCTCAAAACAATCCCCGGTCTCTTCCGGAGTGAGTTCATATCCGTTTTCGATGCCAAGCCTCGCCGCTTGAAGAACGGTTGCAGTCGCCACATAAGGGTTGGCGGCACAGTCTGCCATCCGGTGTTCGATTCGGGTGGCACTGCCGCGCTCACCCGGGATCCGGACCGTAGTACCGCGATGGTCAAGACCCCAGTTTGCCCAGTAGCCCGACAGACTTGCCGGTCGCAGTCGACGGTACGAATTCACCGTTGGCGCGAGCAGTGCGGCCATACCTTCATGGTGCTGTATCAGGCCGGCAATGCATCGGCGCGCAAGATCAGAAATCCCATCCTGTCCATTGGGATCTGCAAGGGCGTTACCGCCCTTGCTGTCATTGAAACTGAAATTGACATGCAGCCCGCTGCCGCCCCGGTCCGACAGGGGCTTGGGCATAAAGCTCAACAGATACCCGCGTTTCGCCAGAATCTCCTTAGCCATCACCTTGAACAGAAAAATGTTGTCGATTGCTGAAAGGGCATCGGAGTATCTGAGTGTCAGTTCGAACTGGGGCCAGTCGTATTCGGAGTTGAGTGATTCAATCGGAAGGTTGCAAAGTTCTGCCTGGCGCCAGATATCATCAATCAGGCCTGCGGGATCAACTGACTGCCCGGACCCATAAACAAATGCACCGGGGGTGTCATAAGGCACCCACGCGCCGTTTTCTCCCCGCTGGAAGATAAATGCCTCGAGTTCGATTCCCACCTGGGTATCAAGACCCTTTTCTCCAAACTGGGAAATGGTACGTTTCAGCAGGCTGCGGCCGCAGGTGGGCAAGGTGGTGCCGTCTTTCTGGAGGTCTGCCAGGACAATACCAGTGTCTTCTTCCCAACTCGGCCGAACATCATCGGGATCAAATATGGCCTCAAGATCGGGTAGGCCCTCGAGCATCATCGAGCCCGTGACAGGAGTTAATTCCCGGTCATGGGTAAGGCCAAAAAGGCTGATACAGAAACGGGCATTACCAGATTTTGCTACCGCCTCGGGCAGGTACTTGCCCCGGGGCAGGTTCAGGTGATCACAGAACAGCACTCGCATACGTTTATAAGTATTCATACTTTCCTCCATCCCACAGTCTTTGTTTTCGAAAAGCGGTCCGGTTCTCAGGACAGCATATTTTTAGGACGACAGGCTGCCCCATCAAACAAAGGTCACGATTTTATTTTTACAGCAACTGGAAGTGATTTTATGCCACCAATAAAATTGGATCGCAAGAAGGTCTCAGGTGTGGTTTGCTCAATGCTGCTGATTCGTTTGACGAGTTCCTTCAGTACCACCCGAAGTTCCAGTCGCGCGAGCCACATGCCGAGACACGCGTGTACTCCACCCTGGCCAAAGGCCAAGTGGGGGTTCGGATCGCGGTCGATATTAATTTGGAAGGGGTCCGCAAACACGGCCTGGTCACGATTGGCCGAGACAAACCATAGAACCGCCTTGTCACCCTGTTTGATGTGATGACCTTTGTAATCAACATCTTCGGTAGCGGTACGCCGAAAATACATTGTCGGCGATGCCCAGCGGAGCATTTCCTCTACCGCGCTCAGCCACTGCGCCTCATCAAGCGTGCGGAAGGTGTCCAGTAATTCGGGGTGGTCAATCATCGCTTTGATCGAAGAGGTGATGCTGTAGCGGGTGGTATCGTTTCCTGCAGAGACTAGCAACGCAAAAGCGTTTTTGAACTCAAGATCGCTGAAAGTCTCACCGTTCTTCATGGGCGCCAGAAACAAAGACAAAAGATCATCGGTGTTCTGGTCGCGCCGCAGCGCCGCCTGCTTTTCCGCATAGTCGTATAAATCTTTACCAGCAGGTGAGCGGAACGGATAAAAACGGTATTCGTCAGTGTTTACCTGATCGATGACATGATCTGTGAAATCGGGATCAGTGTTCGCGATCAGCGCGTCACCTTTGTCGACCAGCCAGTCGAGATCCTCATCCGGAAGGCCCAGCACCCGGCCCAGAATCCGCATCGGCAATTTGCGGGCAATCATCTTGACGGCGTCAAACTCACGCTGCGCCAAGGCTTCATCAAGAATCTCTATCGCGATCTCGCGGACCTGCTCTTCGTAGGCTGCGATGATCTTCTTGCTAAATGCCCGGTTAAGGTGCAGGCGTGCCCGGGTATGAACCGGGGGGTCGGTCTCCTGAAATGTCCGCCGTGCCTCAACTTCGTCGGGGGTTTGGTCTTCGATCCGGATGCCGTGGGCC
>JABJIU010000166.1 GCA_018661145.1 Pseudomonadota bacterium
ATGTCGTTTCAGCTCTTGGCAGGCATTTTTCTGGCTGTTATGGGCGGGTACTTTGCTGCAGGCGCGGGCTTCGACGACAGTACTGTCGGAACAGGCATGGCACTTTGTGTTGTGGCGATTGTTCTCTTTGCTTGGGCAACCCGAGCCACGACACGCGAATTGGAGACGTTGACCCGGCCCGGTCAGGCGGCGGTTACATTGTCAGGTGGTGCGCTCATTTTGATGCTGCTTTGTTTAGTCGCGTTACCATTTTTTCCGAGCGAAACCAAGGTGGGGACGATCGATGCGGAGCGTTTCTGGCCTTTCATTATTTTTATATTGCCGTCATCCGGCATTGCGCAGTTGATGTGGATTTATGGGGCAGGCAGACTTGGCGTCATGCTCGCCTCGTTTCATATGAATGCGGTGCCGTTTTATGTCATGGTTATTCTTTTGGCTCTTTCCATGGGTGAGTGGGAGTGGATACGCGCAGCCGGAGTAGCGGTCGTGATTCTGGGTGTGCTCATTAGCCAGATTCCGTCCAGCACCAACAAAGTCCAAACCCAGTCATGATCGACAAACATGCTGGGTAAATCTCGCTCTCCTGAAGTAGACTGCTCCTGGTGAAAACATTACTGAGATTGCCAAGCGCCCGCGTGAATTGGACGGGTGTTGTTGTTATTGTCCTGACGCTGGTTGGACCCCATGCGCTGGCGGAGGATCGCGGCGCCCAGATTTTCCAAAACCAATGCGCGTCCTGTCATGGCAACGAGGGAATTGCACTGAAAACACCGATTCTTCATGGTCAGGAGCCAGCTTATATCGTGCGTTCGTTAATGGCGTTTAAGCATGGAGGCCGGATCGATCAGATCATGATGAGCATGAACAGCATCGCTTTAGGACTGACAGAGGAGGACATCGGGTCGGTCGCCCGCTACCTCGCAGGACAAGACCCTTGCGAAATTGACATCAAGATTGATTACGGCCGGGAGGGGTTTCGTGAAGAATTCTCGGCCGGTCGCGAAATGTATGCTGCGTCCAATTGTGGACACTGCCACGAGAGTTTTCATCACTTTGCGCCGAGAATCATGGGTCAAAAGGCGTCCTATCTAAAGCTGGCTTTAAGTCAATTTCAGGCAGGGGTTCGGGTTGCACCGATGATGCCGCAAATGCTCCAGTCCTGGACTGAGGAAGACTTTCAGAACGTGGTGACCTATATCAGCGGGATGCGACTGATGCGGGCCTGCAACTCAGACTACTGATTACAGTGAGCGGGGCTAAGCTTCCCTCGCACTAAGCAGTCTTGATACCGAGTTGCTCATCGCTGGCAATAGTTAAGCCCAGTTCTTCAGCATAGTGAATGCATTCCTCAATACTGGCCATGGCATGAGTCGGATGATGAGCATCTGAATTGCATACGACCGTGATCTGGTAGTCAGATGCGGCTTCCCAGAACTGGCGAAGCGGAAAACCAGGATGAGCCTCTTTGCCTGATCTCTGAGCCAGTTTTCGAAAACCACCCCCGTTGATCTCCAGCGGTTTTCCATTGGCCTCTGCTGCAGCGAGGATATCGTGTGAGCACGCTTTGAGGTCCTCATTCCAGTGATCGCTTGAGAGCCCGAATACGTCGGGGTGCGCGATAAACTGATAAAGAGAAGATTCCATCATGGAGCATAGATGATCACCATAGGCGCGAAGCTTAGTGGCTGAGGTCATCCCGAAATAAGAATCTTCCCAAGAACCCTGCAGCGGCGTGAAATGGCCTGCGCCAATCAGGTAGTCAAAATTACGGTGGCCCAGAATCTCATCCTCATAGAAACTGCGACAATCGTCAAAGTCTTCGCACTCGAGGCCCGCAAGCACTGAAATACCTGGAAAGGTGTGTTGTGCCTCCTTAATCGCTCGGTGGTAGTCATCGAGTTCACTCATATCCATCCGGTGCGAGTTAAACCGGTCGCCGGGCAGTGGCGTATGATCAGAAATACCGTAGGTGTCGGCGCCTGTTTTTGAGGCGTGACTTACATATTCAGCAGCGTCTCCCGACGCGTGTTTGCAACGGTAGGTGTGTGAGTGCAGGTTTCGCCTGTAGGGAGATGAGACAGTCATGTTGGTTGAGGTTGAGGTTGAGGTTGAGGTTGAGGTTGAGGTTGAGGTTGAGGTTGAGGTTGAGGTGCCGATGCCGAGAAAACCCTATGTTACATTGAGACCGCAAAACGTAGGGGAAATCCCACGTATTAACTACAGTTTTCTCTTCGATTCAAACGAAGGTGGCGGATAAAAAGTCGATGAGCTATCAATTGTTCTATTCAGACCGCAGTGCTGCGCAAGGCGTTCGGCTGATCTTGGAGGAGCTTGATCAGGCCTATGAACTGATCGAAACTGACATTAAGTCTCAAGGGCCGCGCCCTCCCGAGCTGCTCGCCGTGAACCCCAATGGATTGGTACCAGTACTCATTTATGAAGAAGGTCCGATCTATGAGTGTGGCGCGATTGTCACCTTTTTGTGTGATCGGCATTCCGAATATGGACTCGCACCAGCAGTAGGCGACCGCTATCGTGGTCTGTTTCTGCAGTGGCTCTTTTTCTTTTCGAGCTCATTGCAAAATGCTTTTTCGATGACCTATCGCGCTAATCGGTTTTCGGCTCTTGACTCGGGATACCCGGGTATTGAACAACAGGGCCTAAAAAAATTGATGTCCCTGTGGCAAATAGTCGATGATGCGATTGGTGAGAAGCCGTGGATGTTGGACGAATTATTTTCTGCGGTAGATATCTATCTCTTTATGCTGAGCACCTGGCTTTCAGACCAATACGGGCATCCTGATCTAGCAAAATTCAGCAATGTTGAAAGAATTGCGGACAAAGTGAAACAACGTCCATCAGTCGCTAAGGTCTATCCGACAATTATTGGAGCAACATGACTATGAAAGACCCGGCGAGTGAGATCCGCTGCGATAATGACCTGAAGCTGTACGAGACATTGCTGACCCATCCGGAAGTACGTCGGGTGCGTGAGACCGTGGAACAGCAGGAGGAAAATCGTAAAGGGCCAGGTGTGCGCCGACATCTGCTGAGCACCTCGGTTCGTCTCAGCCGTTCCATGTCGGGTGCACTGCACACCATGGCAGACCGTTGCCAGGAGCGTCTCGGTATTGAAAGCCGGCTCGAGCTTTATGCGTATCCAGCGCCTCAGTTCAATGCCGCCTGTTTCAAGCCTGAAGATGGTCGCGTGTACATCATGTTTTCCTCGTCTCTGCTGGAAGCCTTCTCCGAGCAGGAACTGCTTTTCGTCATGGGTCATGAACTCGGTCATCATGTCTACCGCCATCACGAAATTCCGATAGGCTATATCCTCCGAGGCAAGACCCGCCCGCCCGCCTCTTTGGCGCTGGATCTCTTCGCATGGTCACGCTATGCGGAGGTTTCTGCGGACCGTGCGGGTGCGTACTGTGCCGAAGATCTTCCAAGCGTGGCGCGGGCACTGTTTAAACTCGCATCAGGATTGCGTGATGATTCGATCGTCAAGTTTGATCTGGAAGAATTTTTGCGCCAGGTTGACGACATGCTGGCCCTGGGTGAGCAGCCCGGGAAGGGCGCACCGATGCAAGACTGGTTTCTGACGCATCCTTTTAGCCCGCTTCGAGTGAAAGCGCTTACCCTCTTTGACCGATCTGGACTGATGCGCTCCGGTGGTATCGACAAGCATGACCTTGAGGACCAGGTGCGAACCGTGATGGGCCTGATGGAGCCGGATTATCTGAAAGGCAAAACGGAAGCGACGCGCGCGATGCGCAACCTCTTCATCGCTGGCGCTATTGCAGTCGCAGATACTGCCGGGGGGATCTCCGATAAGGAACGGCAGATGCTGGAAGAATTCTTCGAGGAAGAATTTGCGCTGGAAAGTCTTGACCCTGGGCGTCTTCGCGAACTGCTGCCAAAACGCATAGAGGCGGCCCGCGAGAAGACGAGCCTGTCCCAGCGTATGCAGGTCGTCAGGGATCTATGCCTGATCGCGGGGGCGGAACAACCCGTCGCGCAAGCCGAAAGCAAACTCCTGGAGAAGATTGCCCAGGGGTTGGAAATGCCCACGGGTTTCGTCAATCAGTGTCTGGAGGCTTCGCCAGAGTTGGATTGATGTTGGTGTCTATCTGTATGGCGCCGGAGGGACATTGATCCACTATCGCTTCGGCGCGCTGACTAGGCAGAACGGGCTCGCCGACTATAGTTGCGGTCCCGGTATCGTC